>NZ_CP123620.1:611158-916737 GCF_029873215.1 Nocardioides sp. BP30
CGTGCCTGCTGGGCGACGTGGCCACCTCGTGGGCCACCGCCGAGGTGAGCGGGGTGCTGGCCCTGCTGCGCTCGGCGTACCCGGACGCCCATCCAGCCGAGCTGGTCGCTCGTGTGGAGAGCACCGCCTCGGGCCGGACCGACGTGCGCACCGACTTCGCCGGGGCAGGCACCGTCCAGGCCTACGAGGCCTTGACCAGACCGCTGACGCTCTCACCCTCCGGTCGGCAGTCGACCGACGCGGTGGCCGCGCCGGACGATCGCGCGTCGGTGCCGCCCTCGGAGCCGGACGTGCTCGCGGGGACCCGGCACCTGTCGGTGTGGTGGGGTCTGCTCGGCGGCGGAGCGCTCCTGCTCGCGCTGGTGCTCCGGCCGGTGCTGTCGCGGCGCTCCAGACCGGCGTCCCGACCGCGCGGGTAGGGCTCAGCGGGCGCTGAGACCGCGCAGCACCAGCTCCCACATCGCGTCGAGGTGGTAGCGCGTCGGGTCCAGCACGGTGGCGTTCCCGCTCGTCAGCTCGCGGTCGGCGATCCGGGTGAACTCGTGAACGCCGAGGAACATGCCGACGATGATGCCCGCGTAGGTGACCGGGTCGAGGTCGGTGCGCATCTGGCCGAGCAGCTGCGCCTGGCGCAGCCGGTAGCCGATGTCGTCGCACCAGTCGTCGAAGGGCGAGGGCATGTCGTCGTCGATCGCCCCGGCCTCGCGGGCGAGCTTGATCGCGGCCCGGGCGGTGACGTCGTCACGCAGCTGCCGGTTGAGCCGGCCGATCAACGCGTGCACCGCCTCCAGGCCCTGCAGACCCTCGGACTCGACCGACTTCTGGATCGCGGGCCAGGTCGCGTGCTGGCGCTCGATCAGGGTGCGCGCTAGGTCCGACTTGCTGGAGAAGTGGAAGTAGACGGCGCCGCGGGTCATCCCGGTGCCGAGCACGATCTCCGCCATGCCGGCGCCGACGTACCCGTGCTTGTCGAAGACGCGCGCAGCGGCCAGCAACACCTTCTCGCGGGTGTCGATCGCGCGGTCCTGCATCGCCATGTGGGTGGTCTCTCGGATCCGGTGCGTGGGAGGGGTGAACGCCGGCGGTGGGGACGCCGGTGTGGCCTCTCACGCTAGCCAACCGCGTCCCCGAACGCACGCCGGCCCCGCCGGGTCTGGACAGGTGCGACCGCTTCACGCGCTGTTCATCTAGCCGGCGGTAAACGTTGCCTTGGCTACCCGTTGTGAGCCGGGCACCCCCCATGTCAGGCTCAGGTCGTCGGCAGGCTCATGACCGGGACATACCGATCGGTCGGTTTTGGCTCCTCGTGAGGAGGGTCCGAGGCGGCAGGCGGAGGGAGGGAGTGGTCGACAAACGCTCGCTGCGGCGCAAAGGGAGCCGCAACGAGGTGCGCCCGCCTCGGGGCTAGCCGAGACGGGCGCGGATGTCGCCTCTGATGGGCAGATGCGACAAGAACACGAGACTAAGGAACAGTTTCCATGAAGTCGAAGTTCATCCTCGCCGGCGTGGCGGCTCTCGCCACGGCCGGCGTCGTCTCCATGACGGCCACCACGGCTCTCGCCGACCCGCCGTCCGGCACCTACCGCACCTACGCAGCTGTCGGCTCGGACACCATCCAGGACCTCTGGAACAACCTCGCCAACTCGGGCGGCGCGCTCGCCGGTGACAGCATCGCCTCCTACAACGCGTTCACCAGCCCCGCCACCACCACCATCCAGACCAAGTCGGCGGGCGCGACCTTCACCCGGCCCACCGGCTCGGGCGAGGGCATCAAGGCTCTCAGCGCGGTGTGGGACAGCAGCTACACCAGCCACCTCTACCAGGGCACCGCTCTGACCCACGACGAGGTCGACTTCGCGCGCTCCTCATCGCGTCCGTCGGGCACCGGCACCGCCCTGACCTACATCCCGCTCGCGCGGGACGCGGTCAGCGTGGCCTACCACCCCACCACGGGTCTGGCCGCCGGCCTGAACCTGACCACCAGCGAGCTGACCTCGCTCTACGACGGCGTCGACGTCGCAGGCGACCAGGTCACCTTCGTCTCCGGGCTGCCCCGGGTCAACGGCGTGGCCGTGCAGCCGAAGATCCCCCAGAGCGGCTCGGGCACCCGCTCGTTCTTCCTCGGCGCGATCGGCGTGGGCGGCAGCGGCCAGCCGGCGCTGGCCTCCTACGTGGAGTCCTCCTCCTCGCCGAGCACGCTGCAGGAGAACACCGGCGCCTCGATCCCCAACGCGGGTGACCTGATCCCGTTCTCGGCGGCCCAGTGGATCGCCCAGACCAAGGGCACCGTCACCTCCACGATCGCCAGCGACGCCATCGCCTCGATCAACGGGAACGCCGCCACCACCGGCTCGGGCGCCAGCACCGCTCCCGGTCCGCTGTTCGGGGCGACGAACGCGGCCGGACGCTACAACGTCGCGCCGACCGGCGGGGTGGGCGGCTTCAACCGCGACACGTACGACGTCGTGGACACGACCAACCTGAACAACGACCTGAGCCTCCAGGTCGCTCTCGAGTCCGACGTCGACACGACGGCGGCGCAGACGGCGATCAAGAGCTTCGGGTTCGGCCTGCTCAGCTACGTCGGCAGCACCTCCCTCACCGGACCCTACGTCCACTGAGGCACCGCACCACCTGAACACCAGCAGCATCTGGTGACCGGTCGGCGGCGGATCACCGCCGTCGGCCGGTCACCGGCTCTCGCCGTATCACACCGCATGACCGCGCGCCGCGCGGCCCGATCCGAAAGACAGAGGCAACACCGTGCAGATCCAGCCCTCATCCAGTCGCGCGGTCCCGCGCTCCGGCCTGCGCCGGGCGGCCGCGCTGCTCGCCGCCGGAGCGCTCGCTGCGACCGGCCTGCTGCTCGCGACCTCGCCCGCGCAGGCGGTCAAGCCGCACGGCTCGCGGGTGGAGTTGCTCTACGGCTCCTACGATCCCTCTCTCGCGATCACCGAGGGCGGCACGACGAACTTCAGTCAGTGGATCGGACGACAGCTGTACGTCTCCCAGGGCGCTGATCTCGCTGACCTCGGCTGCGACGCAAACGACCTGACCGCCGAGGCGGTGGTCGCCACCACCGCCGATGGCTCGGCCGAGGATCCGATCGTCCCGGATGACCAGACCGGGCTCTCCTCACTGTTCTCCTGGTCCTACCCGGGGCAGGCCTTCAATGCAGCGGTAGGTGTGACCGACACCGACGTCACCCAGCGCGCGAGCATCAACGGCCTGACCAGCGCAGCGCAGCTGTATACCCACGACGGCTGGACCGCCGACCCGCAGGTGAAGACGACCAACATCGCCAAGCTGTGGCCCGCCGGGACCGCGCTGAGCCTGGTGGTGGTCTGCGTGCTGCCCACCCCGGATGCCAGCGGTGAGTACATCGTCCGCCGTGGTGAGGACGGTCGTGCCATCACCTCCTGGGTCGACTTCGTCACCGAGGCGAACCCGACCAACCCGCAGTACACCTCCGAGGGCTGGCGGATCGTGTCGCCGAAGACGGTGCCGAGCTTGGCACTGGACGCCGACTTCGCCGCCGACGGCACCTCGGGCACGGTGATTGTCAAGGTGAGCGGTGACGGGGGCGCCGCGCTCACCGATGCGACCGGCACGATCGCCCTGTACGCCGGCGAGGACACCTCCGGCACCGCGGTAGCGACAGCGCCGGTCACGGCCGGCACCGCGAGCCTCCCCCTGACCGGGCTCACGCCCGGCGCGGTGGTCAGCTACACCGCCGTCTACACCCCGGACGAGTCCGGCGAGGCCACCTACGCCGGTGCGACCTCCGACACCACCACCTTCCAGGTGCCGGTGGCGGCGGTGGCGACCACCACCACCCTGGCCGTCACCGGATCCCTGGTCGCGGGCCAGACGCAGACGCTGACCGCCGCCCTGTCGCCCGCCGCGGCGACCGGCACCGTCGCCTTCGCCGACCGTGGCACCGCCCTGGGCACGGCAGCGGTGAGCGCGGGCAAGGCCACCTTGAGCAAGTCGCTCGGCGAGGGCAGCCACACGCTCACCGCGACCTTCACCCCCACCGACCCCGACACCTACGCCGGCTCGGCCTCGGCGGCCCAGTCGGTGACCATCGCGGCGGCTCCCGCGCCGGTGGTGACCCTCGCGCCGGTCAGCGGCAGCTACGGCCGTGCGAGCAAGGCACGGGTGAGCGTCACGGTGGGCAGCGCGGCTGCCACCGGCTCCGTCAGCGTGAAGCTGGACGGTGCTTCGCTCAATACGGCGGCCCTGACCAACGGCACGGCGACCGTCACGATCCCGGCGACCACGGCCGCCGGCACGCACACGCTCGTGGCCACCTATCAGGGGTCGACCGGGCAGCAGCGTGTGGTGATCGCCAAGGCGCGAACAGTCGCCAGCGTCAGCCTGCAGCCGAAGAAGCCGACCCGCTCGCTGACCAAGAAGGGGAAGGTCAAGGCGATGGTCGCGGTGGCAGTCCCCGGCACGACCATCAAGGCGACCGGGACCGTCACCGTCAAGGTCGGCACCAAGAGTGTCACCGCCACCCTCTCCGGCGGCTCGGTCAGCATCAAGCTTCCCAAGAAGCTCACCAAGTCCGCGACGAAGAAGCTCGCGGTCAGCGTCACCTACGCCGAGAGCAGCAATCTCGCGGCGAGCACCGCCACGACCAGCACCAAGGTCAAGCACTGATCGTGCGCGCACCTCACGATGCCGGGCGGCGGACGCCGTCCGGCATCGGCGCGCCCGCAACACCCGATCCGAAGGGCCACTCCGCTATGAACTCACGAGGCATCGCCTCCACCAGCCTGCCCGGCGTCGCCACGGGTCTCGGGCTCGCGCTCGTCAGTGGGCTCATGCTGCTCATGCCCGGCCCGGCAGGCGCCGTGTCATCGGCCAACGACGGATCGGACTGGAGTGCCCAGGGCTCACTGAGCAGCGACAGCGCGGTCACGGTGCAGTGGGACAACACCGGCAACCCGACCTCGGACGTGGTCGAGCGCGACTCCCGGCAGAAGCTGGCCCACACCGACGGCAAGACCTATGCCAGCGTGTCCAAGACGATCCGGGACGCCTACGCCGCAGCCTTCGGGTCGGGCAACGGCCAGGGCGGTCTGCGCGTGAGCGTCTCGCAGACCGAGGGCCTGGTCGACCAGAGCGTCACCGTCGACGTCAGTGGCGCGACGGGGGGGACCTCACAAGTCGGCAGCCTCACCGGCAGCTATGTTCAGATCTTCCAGTGCTGGGGCGCGATGGGCGCCGACGGCAAGCCCGACCCGGACGCCACCGACCCCGACCCGAGCACCTGCCAGGTCGGCGCCCAAGGACCGGACGCCGTGCCGATGACCCATCAGGAGGATCGCTTCGTCGGTGGCGATGCCGCGCTGCTCAAGGGCGGCGACTGGGCGACGTACGCGAGCGCCGGGCCCTCGGATCGACAGGACCCGCCGTTCCTCTCGGTCGACGGGCAGGAGGACGGCAGCGTGATGAACCATCAGAGCACGCTGTTCAACAGCACCACCACCAACGAGCTCTCGCACGCGACCGTCGACGGGCAGGGCAAGGCCAGCCGCAGCTTCGAGACCCAGACCGGCACCGAGGCACCCGGCCTCGGGTGCGGCTACCGCAGCGACCAGGCGAGCACGCGGACCTGCTGGCTGGTCATCGTGCCCCGGCTTCCGCTGAACGTCGTCTCCGACACCCAGATGGGGCCGATCTCACCTTCGATCTGGGCCCAGCGCCTGCAGGTCAAGCTCGCCTTCCAAGACGTCCCCACGGCCTGCCCCAGCGGCCGGTCGCGCGCGCTCATTAGCGGCTCCGAAACCCTCGGCGCCGCCTTCGGATCCTGGACGCCGGGTGTCTGCAACGCCGACAAGCTGACCTTGGGCTACTCGACCGTCCCGGACCCGGTCGCGCGCACCGAGTACGCCGCGGGCGCCAGCGACGCCATCCTCACCACCCAACCCCTCGCGCCCGACCAGCAGGCCGACTACGTCCCCGTCGCGCTGGACGCGCCGGTGATCGGCTACACGCTGGACTACGTGCCGGAATGCCCCGTCGCGAGCGGGTTGAGCATCGCGAAGGTCACCACCGAGGCCGACGCCGAGAAGTGCGGCTACGCCAGCCTGGACGACCTGCAGAGCGACCTGGCCAAGAGCGGTCAGCAGGTGCGCGACCTGCGGCTGAGCCCTCTGCTGATCGCGAAGATGCTGACCCAGTCCTATCGCGGCGCCAGCATGAGCCCGGCCCCGTCGTGGATGGCCGGCGCTCCGGCGAACGTGCTCGACGACGCCCAGTTCCAAGCGCTCAACCCGCAGCTCCATCTCGGTCGCGTCGGCGGCGACGGGGACGCCCGGATGGCCTCCACGCTGCTGGTCGAGGCCAGCCGCTCCGACGCGGCCGCCGCGATCTGGTCCTGGTTGCTGGCCGACCCGGCGACCGCCGCCTTCCTCTCCGGCTGCCCAGATGCCGAGAAGATGACGGTCAACCCGTTCTACTCCAGCCGGACCTACATCGGCTGCGCCTCGCAGTCCGCGACCTTGGAGGCGAAGGCTGCTGCAGCCCGGGCAGCCACCAAGAAGCCGTCGACGTACGTCGACCAGGCGATCTCCTACCCGCCGGACGGCTCGCCCTACCCGCTGCCGGACTGGCTCGACAACGGCTATGCAGCGCCCGCCAGCCGTTCCATGACCGAGACCGACTGGCTGCCGCGCGACGACTCGATGGCGCTGACCGCCCGCGACACCTTCAACGGTGGCAAGCCGGCGGCCAGCAGCTGGTGCCAGACGACCACCGACTCGACGTGCCTGCCGGCACCGGGGAAGTACGTGGCGCCGAGCGGCAAGCAGGCGTTCGGCCACCGACAGGCCTTCACCATCACCGACTCCGCCTCGGCGGCCCGCTACCGGTTGCCGACCGCCTCGCTGTGTGACGACGACGGCAGCCACTGCGCGGCCGCCACCACCGCCAGCCTGCACGCCGCAGCCGGCCAGTTCGACGACACCACCGTCCCCGGTGTGCAGCAGCCCGGTCCCGCCGAATACGCCGACGGCGCCTATCCGCTGACCCTGCCGGTCTACGCCGCCGTCCGTCCGACGCTGGCGAAGGCCGACCGCGACGCCTACGCCGATGCGCTGACCTACATCACCGGCACGGGCCAGATCCCGGGCTTCGACGTGGGCGACCTGCCGCCGGGTTACGCGCCGCTCACGGCACACCTCACCGCGCAGGCTGCCAGGGCGATCGCCGCGCTCCGCGCGGGCACCGCCGCCGGATCCGGTGATCCCGGCGGCGGCAGTTCGAGCACCGGCGCGACGGCGGTGAGCGCGCCGACGGCGAGCGCGACGGCCGCGACCTCCTCGTCGACCTCCGGCACCGGAGCCGTCGCCGTGGCCGCCCCGCCCGGCGACGGCGTGCCGTCGGGCGCGGCCACGAGCGCTGCCTCGGCGGTGACGGTGACGCCCGGTGCGCTGGCCCCGGCCGCCGCCGGCACCGAGAGCTGGCCCCGCTTCACGCTGCCGCTCGGGCTGGCGATCGCGCTGCTCTCCGGGCTGGCCGGTCCCTTGATGCGGACCCGGGTCCGCTGGAAGGTCGGCCGATGAGCACGCTCTTGCCCGACTACCCGCTCGAGGGTGCCGACGACGCCCGCCCCCAGCGGGTGGTCACCACCTACGCCCGCGCCGATCGCACCTTCCGCGAGGTGAGCCGCGGGGCCGGCTCGTTCGTGCTGCTGATCATGGTGTTGGTCGGGGCGTTCCTGACGATCCGGGCGGTCAAGGCGATCTCCTCGGTCGGCGTGATCTCGTTCGTCACCACCCAGCAGTGGTCGCCGGAGACGAACCACTTCGGCATCGCCGCGGTGCTGACCGGCAGCGTGCTGATCGCCTCGGTGGCGCTTCTCGTGGCCGTGCCGATCGCCTTCGGAGCCTCGCTGTTCATGAGCGAGGTCGCCACCGGCCGGGTGCAGAAGGCGATGACCAGCCTCGTCGATCTGATGGCCGCCGTGCCGTCGGTGGTCTACGGGCTGTGGGGCCTGGCGTTCCTGCAGGTGCACGTGGTGCCGTTCGCGCGCTGGCTCTCGACGTACTTCGGCTGGTTCCCGCTCTTCCACGTCGACGGCGTGGATGCGAAGAACCCCCTGCCCAACGACGCGCTCTACACCTCCTCGACGTTCATCGCTGGGCTGGTGGTAGCGCTGATGATCACGCCGATCATGACCTCGATGATGAACGAGGCGTTCTCTCGCGCGCCGCAGGGCGAGCGGGAGGGCGCCTACGCCCTGGGGGCCACCCGGTGGGGGATGATCCGCAAGGTCGTGATCCCGTTCGGCAAGGGCGGCATCATCGGCGGCATCATGCTCGGCCTGGGCCGGGCCCTGGGCGAGACCATCGCGATCTACCTGATCATCTCGCCGATCTTCGCGATCAACCTCCACCTGCTGCAGAACGGCTCCAACTCGGTCGCCGCCCTGATCGCCTTGCGATACGGCGAGGCGAACCCGTTCAGCATGTCCGCGCTGATGGCGGCCGGGTTGGCGCTGTTCATCCTCACGATGATCATCAACTTCACCGCCTCGACGATCATCGCCCGGTCCCGCTCCGGCGCCGAGAGCGAGGGATGAGATGACGACGACCGCGTCGCGGCGGCCGATCCCGAAGGCGACCGTCACGCCCCGGGACACGTTGCCCCCGCTGACAGCGGATCCGCCGCGGATCCGGATCGGCCGCTCTCGGCACGAGATGCTGGCGCTGCTCGGCGGGGCCGCCGCCGGGCCGGCCGTGGGCTTCCTCCTCGGCCCGGTGCTCGGGTTGACCACGCTCGGCTGGGTGCCGCTGGTCAGCTATCTCTGGTTCGTGCTGACCTACGGCGCGCTGATCTCGCTGACCGAGAACGGGCCCGCCGTACGCGACCGGTTCTGGTCCGTCGTGCTGTGGTCCGCTGGGCTGCTGATCGTGTCGATGCTGTTCCTGGTCATCGGCTACACGCTGGTGCGCGGCCAGTCGGTCTTCCGGCACCTCAGCTTCAGCCACCTGAGGCACAACTTCTTCACCGACGACATGAGCCTGACCGGGCCGTTGTCGCCGCTGAGCGAGGGCGGCATCTTCCACGCCCTGGTCGGCACCATCGAGCAGATCGGCATCGCGCTCGCGATCACCATCCCGCTCGGGACGGCCACCGCCGTCTTCCTCAACGAGGTCGGCGGACGGTACGCGCGGCTGGTGCGCACCGTGGTCGAGGCGATGACGGCGCTGCCCTCGGTGGTCGCGGGTCTGTTCATCTACGGCTCGGTGATCCTGCTGGTCACCCGGCAGTTCAACGGCTTCGCCGCCTCGCTGGCCATCACGGTGCTGATGCTGCCCATCATGATCCGCTCGGCTGACGTCGTCTTCCGGTTGGTGCCGGGCAACCTGCGCGAGGCTGGTCTCGCCCTGGGCGGTGGCCAGTGGGCCGTCGTACGGCGCGTCGTGCTGCCGACCGTCCGCTCCGGTCTGACGACCGCGATCATCCTGGGTACAGCGCACGGCATCGGCGAGACGGCCCCCGTGCTGCTCACCGCCGGGGTGACCAACAATCTCAACTGGAACCCGTTCAACGGGCCGCAGATCTCGCTGCCGCTCGCGGCGCTGGAGTTCATCAAGAGCCCGCAGCCCGACATGAAGGCCCGCGGCTTCGCCACCGCCGCGTTCCTGATGCTCGTCGTGCTCGTGCTCTTCGTGATCGCGCGCGTGCTCGGTGGCCAGCGGGCCGGCGAGGTGACCGATCGGCAGCGACGTCGCCTCGCCGTCCGCTCGCAACGTGACCTCGGCCGGATCGAGGACCACCACGCCCGCGTTGCCGTCGTGCTCGCCGAACTGCGCGACCCCGACCCGCGCGCGGGCGTGGTGGACATCGCTCGCACGCGCGCGTTCACGGCTGTCGACGACACGCCACCGATCCCACCCGAACAGCCCGATCGCCCCGACCCCTTCGGCCGGCACGCAGGAGACGACTCATGAGCTTCCCGACCCTCTCGACCCTGCGGCGGATCGGCATCGCCCTCGCCGCGCTGGTGGCGATCTGCAGTGCGGCGCTGTGGTCGACCGCACTCCCGGCCGCGCACGCGGCCAGCTATCCGCGGTTGAGCGGCGACGGCTCCTCCTGGGCCGGGAACGCCCTCAACGACTGGGTCACCGGCGTCAAGGCCCAGGGCGTCACCGTCGACTTCAACCCCGACGGGTCCTCCCAGGGCCGGGCGAACTTCGCCAACGGTCTCTCCGACTACGCCGTCTCCGAGATCCCGTACAAGGGCGACACCGCCGACCCGCAGGACCAGAGCTTCCCCGGCTTCGGCTACGGCATGCTGCCGGTGGTCGCCGGCGGGACCTCGTTCATGTACAACGTCCAGGTCAACGGCAAGCGGCTGACCACGCTCGACCTGTCCCAGGCGGCGCTGGCCAAGATCTTCTCCGGCCAGGTCACCCAGTGGAACGACCCGATCATCAAGGCGACCAACCCTGGGGTCAACCTGCCCGCCCAGCGCATCACCGTGGTGGTCCGCTCCGACGGCTCGGGCGCGACCGCGGAGTTCACCTTGTGGATGAAGCACCAGTTCCCCGCCGACTACGCCAAGCTATGCGCGAAGACCGGTGGCTGCAACGCGAGCAGCGCGACGTCGTACTTCCCCTACCAGCACCTGACGAACTTCGTCGCCCAGTCCGGCTCGAACGGCGTCACGACCTACACGGCCTCGACGCCGTACACGATCAACTACGACGAGTACTCCTACGCCCGCGGCGTCGGGTTCCCGGTCGCACAGGTGCAGAACGCGGCCGGCTTCTACACGGTCCCGAGCGACACCGCCGTCGCGGTGGCGCTCACCCAGGCCAAGATCAACCAGGACAAGAGCTCGGCCAACTACCTGAGCCAGGACCTGTCGAACGTCTACGCCTACAAGGACCCGCGCACGTACCCGATCTCGGCCTACTCCTACCTCATCGTGCCCACCGTGACGCACGGCAGCTTCGACACCGGCAAGGGCTCCACGCTGGCCTACTTCGGCACCTATGCGCTGTGCGAGGGCCAGCGCACGATGGGCGCGCTGGGCTACTCCCCACTACCGATGAACCTCGTCCTCGCCGCGATGGACCAGGTCTCCCGGATCCCCGGCATCGACGCCGCGACCGCGTCCACGATCGCCGCCACCAAGAAGGGCGCCAGCACCGGCACCGCCAACCCGTGCGACAACCCGACCTTCAAGCCCGGCGACTCACCGTCGGTGAACCAGCTGGTCAAGACCGCCCCGTTCCCGGCGGGCTGCGATGCCGCCTGCCAGGCGCCGTGGACGGGCATCGCAGCGGCGGTCAACGACGGCCCCGGTACGAAGGGCGGCAAGAAGCACGGCGGCGGTACGACGCTGCAGCCGACCACGTCGACCGCCTCGACCGCGCCGACCGCCGCGGCGGGCACCGGCGCCGGCACCGGTACCGGCCCCGCAGCCGCCACCACCGGCGCCCCGGCTGCGGTGGCGGCCTCGGTCGCCTGCGACCCCGACACCGGCATCTGCTCGGCTCCGAACGCCACCGGCGACGGCACCCAGCTGGTCGCCAATCCCACCGTGATCGACGGGAGCTCCACCTGGGGACCGGCGCAGGCCGCGCTGATCCTCAGCGGCATCGTCGCCGTACTGCTGATCTTCGCGCCTCCCGTGGTCGCCCGCGCCCTCGACGTACGGCGTCGGCAGCGGCTGGCGGCGACCGGGCCGGGGGAGGACGCCGAAGCCGATCCTGACGGGGACGGGAGCGGGTGGTGACCGAGTGGAGCGGACCGCTGATGCGCTCGGTGTCCCTGCGGTGGCCGGACCGGCTTCCCAGGCTGCAGCGCGAGCGGGTCGCCAAGCCGCCGGACTACCGGGCGGTGATCGTCTCCTACGCGATGACGATGGTGTCGATCTGCCTGCTGGTGCTGCTGGTCAATCTGACGTTGATCGCGCCGATCCAGCACTTCACCGCCCAGCACCGGCTCTACGGCGAGCTCCGTCGCGAGCTGGCCGAGGGCTCCGTGCCGATCGGGCAGACCGACGTCTCGGGGCACCTGATCAGGCCGGGCTCGCCCGTAGCGCTGCTCAGCATCCCTGCGCTCGGCATCCGCGAGGTCGTCGTCGAGGGCACCAGCTCAGGCGAGACGATGAAGGGCGTCGGACACCGGCGCGACACCCCGCTGCCCGGTCAACCGGGGGTCTCGGTGCTGATGGGCCGTGCGGCCGCGTACGGCGGGGTCTTCAAGCACCTCCACGACCTCGCACCCGGCTCCCGGTTCACGGTTCAGACCGGCCAGGGCATCGCCGAGTACCGCGTCCTCGGTGCCCGCAGCGCCAGCACCAGGCTGCCGGTCCTCGCCTCCGGCCAGGGCCGGCTCACCCTGATGACCGCCTCGGGAGGCGCGTTCCGTCCCAACGGGGTGCTGCGGGTCGATGCCGAGCTGGTCTCCAAGGCTTTCCCGCGGCCGGCCGCGGTGCTCGCACCGGGGGCGATCCGGCCCGCCGAGCAGGCGCTGCGCGGCGACACCTCGCCGGCCTTCGCGCTCTCGTGGCTGGTCGAGCTGCTGGTGCTGCTGGCCGTTGCCGCGACCTGGGCCTGGAAGCGCTGGCTGCGGGCCGCCACCTGGATCGTCTTCGGACCGGTCCTGGCCGTCGTCGCGCTGCTGGTCGCCGGCGACGTCTGCACGTTCCTTCCCAACCTGATGTAGGAGTACCGATGAGCAGCAATCCGCAGATCCAGGATCCGGAGACCGAGGTACTCCCCCTCGCGCAGGGTGGGACCGCCGGGAGCACGGTCGAGGAGCGCGATGGCGGGAAACCGGACAGGCGGACCCGGCGACGCTGGTCCCTGTCGCTGCGCGGCCGCCGCTCGGCAGCCGGTGGGACCGGAGGCGACGGCTCCTACCAGCCCTCGCCCCTGCTGGCCTCGCGGCTCTCGGGCGCCTCGGCCGCCGAGCTGCAGGCTCGCGACATCACCGCCTGGTTCGGCGATCACAAGGTGCTCGACCGGGTCTCGCTCACCATGGAGGCCGGACAGATCACCTCGCTGATCGGCCCGTCCGGCTGCGGCAAGTCCACCTTCCTGCGCATCCTGAACCGGATGCACGAGATGGTGCCGAGCGCGTCGCTGTCGGGGCGCGTCCTGCTGGGTGAGCGCGACATCTACGCGCCGGCCGAGCGGGTGACCCGGGCCCGGCGCGACATCGGGATGGTCTTCCAGAAGCCGAACCCGTTCCCGGCGATGTCGATCTACGAGAACACCATCGCCGCGCTCGACCTGTGCGGGGTCAAGGCGACCAGGGAGGAGCAGGACTTCCTGGTCGAGGACTCGCTGCGCAAGGCATCGCTGTGGGAGGAGGTCAAGAACCGTCTGCACCAGCCCGGCGGTGGGCTGTCCGGCGGTCAGCAGCAGCGGCTGTGCATCGCCCGCGCGCTCGCCCTCTCGCCCCAGGTGCTCCTGATGGACGAGCCCTGTTCGGCGCTCGACCCGACCTCGACGCGCCGGGTGGAGGAGACGATCGCCGAACTCCGCGGCCAGGTCACCGTCGTGATCGTCACGCACAACATGCAGCAGGCCGCCCGCGTCTCCGACCAGTGCGCGTTCTTCCTGGCGGCGCAGAACACGCCCGGCGTGATCGTCGAGTACGGCGACACCACGGCGATGTTCAACAACCCGCAGGACCCGCGCACCCACGACTACGTCAACGGTCGGTTCGGATGAGCGGCCTGCTCCCCGAGGGTGGGGACGGCATCGCCGAGCTCTATCCGCCCTCGGGCGGCAGCAGTGCGACCGGCCACGCTCGACGCTCGCAGGTCCCCGCGCTCTGGCTCGACGCCGGACCGCTGGCGGAGTGGGCCCCGGCGCAGCAGCGGATGCCACGGCGCCACGCCGTACGGCCGCAGGCGTTCCGTTTCGTGCTGACAGAGGTCGTCGACCCGCGGCGTTCGGAGGCGGTGCAGCAGTGGATCGAGCAGCAGCAGTTGCTCGTGGTGCGGCCCGAGACGGCGCAGTGGCCGTGCGACACCGTGTTCTGGCGGCTGGCCGTGAACCAGCGGGCTGTCGCTCTCGGCGCGCTGCCGTGCCCCAACGCCGAGATCGCCGTCGGGCGGATCCGCCGGCTCGTGCGCCGGGTGTCCCACCTCGGGGTGTCGCTCGCTTTCTTCCCCGACCAGCCGGCGCCGCGGTGGGTCGTGCACGACCACGAGGTACCGGTGATGATCGGGCTGCCGCACCAGCAGCTGGTCGCGGTGGACGACCCGGAGTGCAGCCTGGCCGCGACGCTGTCGCGCGCGACGATGCAGAGCTACGTGCACCGCACGGGGGAGTCGTTCGGCTGAGGACCGGCGCGCAAGCTGAGAAGAGCCCCTCCGCGGAGGGGCTCTTCTCGTGGCGGATCTGGGGGGATTCGAACCCCCGAGGGCGTTAACCCAACACGGATTCCAGCCGTGCGCCATAGGCCACTAGGCGACAGATCCGTCGCGTACCTTACCGGTGCGCGACGGCCGCCGGAAATCGGGCGAGGCGGCCCTTCCACCCGGCTCAGGAGGTGGCGGCGGCGATCACCGACGTGAGGCGACGGTGCAGGTCGAGCAGCTCGGTCAGCGGCAGGCCGAGGCGCTCCACGATGGTGGGCGGGATGGCCAGGGCGTCCTCGCGCAGGGCGCGCCCCCGATCGGTCAGGACGACGGCGAGCGCACGCTCGTCCTGCGGATCCTTCTCGCGGCGGACGTAGCCGGCCGACTCCAACCGCTTGAGCAGAGGGGAGAGCGTTCCGGGGTCGAGCTCGAGCGCGGCGGCGAGGTCGCCGACGCGGCGCGCGTCACGTCCCCACAGAGCGAGCATCACCAGGTACTGCGGGTGGGTCAGTCCCAGCGGCTCCAGCACGGGCCGGTAGAGGGCTATCACCGAGCGGGCGGCGATGGCGAGGGCGAAGCAGACCTGCTGGTCGAGGGCGAGGGGGTCCTCGACGCCGTCGAGCGCCGGAGGGAGAGTCTCGAACGTCACTTTGTGAGTGTACCAATAGTTGGTGTACAAATTAATACGTGAACAGCCTCGAGAAGCCGGCGGACAAGAGGCCGCGGCACCTGATGGATCCGAGCAACCCGGTCCGTCCTGTCAACGACAAGGCGCTGACCCACGTCCAGCGCTGGGTCCTCTCGGTGCTGGCCGTGTTCACCATCGCGCACCTGTGCGTCGGCATCGTCATCGCTGCCACCATGACCGACCTGCGCAGCGGCCAGATCGGGTTGAGCATCATCGCCGGCCTGTTCGGGGTCGCGGCGGTCGTCGTCGGCCAGGCCATCCACCGGCGCGACCCCCGCAACGCGTGGCTGCTCCTCGGCCTGCTGCCCACCGTGGTCGGGCTGATCCTGGTGCTGCGCTGATCCTGGCCCGGGCGTCGGATCGACGCCGGGTTGGGTCACGGCGGCGGCCTCACCTAGACTGCTGCGCAACCCCCCATGTGGCGGCATCTCGCCGAATCCCCCCAGGGCCGGAAGGCAGCAAGGGTAGGAGAGCTCTGTCGGGTACGTGGGGGGCCTTCGCATTTCCAGCCCGCGCCGGGGTGCTGGGCGGCGGGCCCGTGGCCCGGGCCGGCCTGCCGGCCGCAGGGTGGTCGTGGGCGCGCGCTACCGGCTGTCAGACCCACTCGTTAGTGTTCATGCGTGGACTCCCCGCTCGCCCTCTACCGCCGCTACCGGCCCGAGACGTTCGCCGAGGTCATCGGCCAGGAACACGTCACCACGCCGCTGCGGGCCGCCCTGGCGAACAACCGGGTCAACCACGCCTACCTCTTCTCCGGACCGCGGGGCTGCGGCAAGACCACGTCGGCGCGCATCCTCGCTCGTGCGCTGAACTGCGAGAAGGCGCCGGTCGCCGATCCCTGTGGTGAGTGCGACTCGTGCCGCGACCTGGCGCGCGGCGGGCCGGGAAGCATCGACGTGATCGAGATCGACGCCGCCTCCCACGGCGGCGTCGACGACGCCCGCGATCTGCGCGAGAAGGCGTTCTTCGCGCCGGTCAAGAGCCGCTACAAGGTCTACATCATCGACGAGGCCCACATGGTCTCCACGCAGGGCTTCAACGCCCTGCTGAAGCTGGTCGAGGAGCCGCCGGAGCACCTGCGCTTCATCTTCGCCACCACCGAGCCGGAGAAGGTCATCCCGACCATCCGCTCGCGCACGCACCACTACCCCTTCCGGCTGATCCCGCCGCGGCTGCTGACCGCCTACCTCTCCGAGCTGTGCGAGAAGGAGGGTGTCCGGGTCGAGTCGGCCGCGCTGCCCCTGGTCGTGCGTGCCGGCGGCGGCTCCGCCCGCGACACCCTCTCGGTGATGGACCAGCTGCTCGGCGGCGCCGGTCCCGAGGGCGTCACCTACGACCTCGCCGCCGGCCTGCTCGGCTACACGCCCGACAGCCTCCTCGACGAGGTGATCGACGCGTTCGCGGCGGGCGACGGCGCCGCTGTCTTCGGTGTCGTCGACAAGGTGATCGAGACCGGCCAGGACCCCCGCCGGTTCACCGAGGACCTGCTGCGTCGGCTGCGTGACCTGGTGATCGTCTCCGCAGTCCCGGATGCGCCCGCCAGCGGTCTGATCGACGTCGCCGAGGACGCCGGTGAGCGGCTGGTCGCGCAGGCGACCCGCTTCGGCGCCCACGATCTGAGTCGTGCGGCGGACCTGGTCGCCACCGGGCTGACCGAGATGCGTGGCGCCACCGCGCCGAGGCTGCTGCTGGAGCTGATCTGCGCCCGGGTGCTCCTGCCGGGTGCCGACCACGGCGTCGAGGGCCTC
This sequence comes from Nocardioides sp. BP30, assembly GCF_029873215.1. Taxonomy (NCBI): domain Bacteria; kingdom Bacillati; phylum Actinomycetota; class Actinomycetes; order Propionibacteriales; family Nocardioidaceae; genus Nocardioides; species Nocardioides lacus. Next base: position 627,939 of record NZ_CP123620.1, read on the forward strand.
GCCGCCCGGCTGGACCGGGTCGAGCGCCGGCTCTCGGTCACCGGGGTGCCGACGCCGGCCCCGGCCGCCCCGGCGCCCCCTCCGGCCCAGGACCGCCCGGTGCTGCGACCGTCGGTGGGCGCGCCCACCGACGAGCCGGCGCCGCGGCCCGCACCCACGCCGGCGCCCTCGCCGACGCCTGCTCCGTCGCCGTCCCCTGCTCCGTCGCCGACGCCGGCGCCCTCGCCGACGCCTGCTCCGTCACCGTCCCCTGCTCCGTCGCCGTCCCCTGCGCCCTCGCCGACGCCTGCTCCGTCACAGGCAGCTCCGGCCGCAGCCGCTCCCACCAGCAGCGGGTTGGGCACCGTCGACGTGCGCCGGCTGTGGCCCGACGTGGTCACCAAGCTCAGCCAGCTGCGCAAGGCCACCTGGACCCTCGTCAGCCACAACGCCCAGGTGATGGGCCTGGAGGGTGACGTCCTCACCATCGGGTTCGCCACCTCGGGTCTGCGCGAGCAGTTCACCCGGGGTAACCACGAGCCGCCACTGAAGCAGGCGATCACCGACGTGATCGGTGCCGACTGGCGGATCGAGGCCATCGTCGACCAGGGCACCGCGCCGGGAAGCGCGCCCGCGCAGGCGACGCCGGCCTCGCAGCAGGCACGGCAGGCGCCGCAGCAGCAAGCGCCCGACAGCCCGCCGCCGGCCAGGTCCGAGCCGTCCCCACCGGTCGACACGGGCGTGCCGCCGGAGCCCCCGGCGAGTCGGGACGCGCCACCCCCGCCGTGGGACGAGCCGGGTCCGGCGACGCCTCCGGCGTACGACGCCTCCCGCGCCGCGCGCGAGGCGATCCAGCCGACCCGGGTGGGCCGTCCCGCACCGGATCCGGTCGAGGAGCAGGGCCGGGCGGCCGCCGACCTGGCCGCGCGCGACGCCGACGTACGGCCCGACGACCAGCCGTTCGAGGACGACCAGCTCGGCGGGGCCGAGCTGCTCCAGCGTGAGCTGGGCGCCCAGATCATCGAAGAGATCCGCCACCAGTAGGCAGCAGCGAGGAGCACGACATGACGCAGAACCCGTTCGAGGCGCTCGGCGGTGGGGGGCTCGACCTCAACGCCCTGCTGCAGCAGGCGCAGCAGATGCAGGAGCAGCTCGCCACCGCCCAGGACCAGCTCGCCGAGACCATCGTGGAGGGCACCGTCGCCGGCGGCGCGGTCAAGGCCAAGGTCAACGGCGTGGGGGAGCTCGTCGGCCTGGAGATCCGCCAGGGCGAGTTCGACGGCAACGATCCCGACGAGCTCGAGGACCTCGCCGCGGTGATCGTCGCGGCCTACCGCGATGCCAAGACCCAGGCGGACGCGCTCGCCGGCCAGGCGTTCGGGCCGCTCACCGGCGGCCTGGGCCAGGGCGGCGGCCTGCCGGGTGGCAACCCCGGCCAGCTCGGTTTCTAGCACCGGATGAGTAGGTAGAAGTTGTACGAGGGCGTCGTCCAAGACCTCATCGACGAGCTCGGCAGGCTCCCCGGTGTGGGACCCAAGAGCGCGCAGCGGATCGCTTTCCACCTGTTGCAGGCCGACCCGGCCGACGTGCAGCGGCTGGCCGCGGTGTTGGTGGAGGTCAAGCAGCGGGTCAAGTTCTGCTCGATCTGCTTCAACGTCTCCGAGGAGGAGACCTGCCGGATCTGTCGCGACCCGCGCCGTGACCCCACCGTGCTGTGCGTGGTCGAGGAGTACAAGGACGTGGTGGCGATCGAGCGGACCCGCGAGTTCAAGGGCCGCTACCACGTCCTCGGCGGTGCGATCAGCCCCATCGACGGGATCGGTCCGGACCAGCTGCGCATCCGCGAGCTCCTCGGCCGGCTCAACGACACCGCCATCACCGAGGTCATCCTCGCCACCGACCCCAACCTCGAGGGTGAGGCGACGGCGACCTACCTCACCCGGCAGCTCAGTCCGTTGGGCTTGCGGGTGACCCGACTGGCGAGCGGGCTGCCGGTGGGCGGAGACTTGGAGTACGCCGACGAGGTCACCCTCGGGCGAGCATTCGTGGGCCGGAGGTCCGCGGAGTGAGCATGGACCGGCGAGAACGAAAGGCGGAAGAGGGTATGGCCACCACGACGGTGACCACCAGCGAGGGCGAGGACTTCTCGACCCAGATCGCGGACTCGGTGGAGAGCTTCCTGATCGCCGTCCGGGCGATCGCGGCCGAGGGCAACGCCGGCAGCGCCGTACCGCTGCTGCTGCTCGAGGTGAGCCAGGTCCTGCTCACCGGTGCCCGGCTGGGTGCCCACCAGGACTTCGAGCCGCGCGAGGAGTACCAGCCCGACGTCGGTGAGGAGGCGGACGTCGACGAGCTGCGGATGGGCCTGGCCGGGATCCTGGACAGCGTCGACACCTACAGCTTCGTGTTCGATCCCTACGAGCCGGAGATCGTGATCAGCCAGATCTCTGACGACGTGTCCAGCATCGTGGCCGATCTCGAGAACGGGCTGCGGCACTTCCGCCGCGGCGACGTGGACGAGGCGCTGTGGTGGTGGCAGTTCAGCTACGTCAACAACTGGGGCAACCTGGCTGGCGCCGTACTGAACGCGTTGCTCATGGTGGTCGCGCACGACCGCCTCGACGCCGAGCCCTTCACCGGCGAGGACGAGGACGTGGCGGCGGCGAATGAGATGTTGGAGGGCGAGGCCGAGCTGCCCCGGTAGAATTCGGGTGGCCCTTCCCCCAGCACATCCCCGAGGATTCTTGACGTGGGTATTGTCGTCCAGAAGTACGGCGGCTCGTCCGTCGCTGACGCTGCCGGCGTCAAGCGAGTGGCGCAGCGCATCGTCAACGCCAAGAAGCTGGGCCACCAGGTCGTGGTCGTCGTCTCCGCGATGGGCGACACCACCGACGACCTGATCGAGCTGGCCAACGAGGTCTCGCCGCTCCCGCCCGCGCGCGAGCTCGACATGCTGCTCACCGCGGGTGAGCGGATCTCGATGGCTGTGCTCGCGATGGCGATCCAGAACCTCGGCCACGAGGCGCGCTCCTTCACCGGCTCCCAGGCCGGCGTGATCACCGACGCCGAGCACGGCCGAGCCAAGATCATCGATGTCGCGCCGGGCCGCATCGAGACGGCGCTGAGCGAGGGCGCGATCGCCATCGTCGCCGGCTTCCAGGGCGTCTCGCAGACCACCAAGGACATCACCACGCTTGGCCGTGGCGGCTCGGACACCACCGCCGTCGCGCTCGCGGTGGCGCTGCGCGCCGACGTGTGCGAGATCTACTCCGACGTGGACGGGATCTTCACCGCCGACCCGCGGATCGAGCCGCGCGCCCGCAAGATCCCGCGCATCTCCTACGAGGAGACGCTGGAGATGGCTGCGCAGGGCGCCAAGATCCTGCACCTGCGCTGCGTCGAGTACGCGCGCCGCTACGACATGCCCATCCACGTCCGGTCCTCCTTCTCGGAGAAGGAGGGCACCTGGGTGGTCCGGGCCGAGGACGTGACTGCGTCGACTCCTGAGGGGAACCGAACCATGGAAGCTGCCATCATCACCGGCGTCGCGCACGACCGCAGCCAGGCCAAGATCACTGTCGTCGGCGTGCCGGACAAGCCGGGCGAGGCGGCCGCCATCTTCCGTGCCCTGGCCGAGGCGCAGGTCAACATCGACATGATCGTGCAGAACGTGTCGGCGGCCGCGACCGGCCTGACCGACATCTCCTTCACCCTGCCGCGCGGCGAGGGTCAGACCGCCATGACGGCGCTGGCCCGGCTCCAGGCCGACGTGGGCTACGACCGACTGCAGTACGACGACTCCGTCGGCAAGGTCTCGATCGTCGGCGCGGGCATGAGCTCGGCGCCGGGCATCTCGGCGCGCTTCTTCGAGTCGCTCTCCGACGCCGGGGTGAACATCGAGATGATCTCCACCTCGGAGATCCGGGTCTCGGTCGTCGTCTCGGAGTCCCAGGTCCAGGACGCGGTCAACGCCGCCCACGCGGCCTTCGCCCTCGGTACCGACGAGATCGAGGCAGTCGTCTACGGAGGTACCGGCCGATGAGCACCCGTCCCGTCAACATCGGGGTCGTCGGCGCGACCGGCCAGGTCGGTGTCGCCGTACGCCAGATCCTGCTCGACCGGGAGTTCCCGGTCGGCGAGGTGCGCTTCTTCGCCAGCGCCCGGAGCGCGGGCAAGGCGATCCCCTTCGGCGAGCGCGAGATCGTCGTGGAGGACGCGGCGACCGCCGACCCGAGCGGCCTGGACATCGCGATCTTCTCGGCCGGGGCCACCACCTCGCGCGCGCTGGCGCCGAGGTTCGTCGAGGCGGGCGTCATCGTGATCGACAACTCCAGTGCCTTCCGCAAGGACCCGGCGATCCCGCTGGTCGTCTCCGAGGTCAACCCGGAGGCGATGGACGGCGTGATCGAGGCCCGGCGCGGCATCATCGCGAACCCCAACTGCACCACGATGGCAGCGATGCCGGCGCTCAAGGTGCTGCACGACGCGGCCGGTCTCGAGCGGCTCATCGTCTCGACCTACCAGGCCGTCTCCGGCTCCGGCGTGGCCGGCGTCGAGGAGCTGGTCTCGCAGGTGGCGGCGGCCGGCGACAAGGCGCGTGAGCTGGCCTACGACGGCGGGGCGGTCACGATGCCGGAGCCGGAGAAGTACGTCGCCCACATCGCCTACAACGTGATCCCCTACGCAGGCGCGCTGGTCGAGGACGGGCTGAACGAGACCGACGAGGAGCACAAGCTCCGCAACGAGTCCCGCAAGATCCTCTCGATCCCCGAGCTGCGCGTGTCGGGCATCTGCGTGCGGGTTCCGGTCGTCACCGGCCACTCGCTCTCGGTCAACGCCGAGTTCCGCGCCGAGATGACCCCCGAGCGGGCGGTCGAGTTGCTCACGGGTGCGCCCGGCGTCGAGCTGGTCGACGTACCCAACCCGCTCCACGCCGCCGGCAAGGACCCCTCCTACGTGGGCCGGATCCGGCAGGACGAGGGCGTGCCCGGCAACCGCGGGCTGGCACTGTTCATCAGCAACGACAACCTGCGCAAGGGCGCCGCGCTCAACACCGTGCAGCTCGCCGAGATCGTGGCCGCGCGGCTCTGAGGCCGGCGCGGGGCTCAGTCCTCGACGGGGTCGATGTAGGTGACGCTCACCCAGTGCGCCAGCAGGTAGGCGGCGATGGTGAGCAGCGGCACGGCCAGGAGCATCCACCAGGCGTCGTAGTGGTTGTGCAGGAACAGCACCGTCAACACCGCCACCAGGGCGACGGCCAGGAAGCTGTCCCCGACGGGGGAGGTGATGTGGAACGCCCGGAGCAACGCGCCCCCACCCAAGACGGCGACGAGCCCGATCGCGAGCAGCAGCGGGAAGCCGGCCCGGCCGCCGCACGTCGTGGCTCCACGCACGGTCGAGCACAGGTGGAGGGCGCCGTACGTCGCGAGCACCAGGAACGCACCCACGATCAGGCCGGTGATCGCGGTGGCCTGGGTCCCGGAGAGGGTGGGCAGCGTCAGCTTGACCGTCGTTCCCCGGGCTGGTCGAGAGGGTTCGTGCGCCTCGACAGGCTCGGCGGGCGCCTCGGCGGGATCGAAGGACGCCTCGACAGGCTCGGCGGCCGTCGCCGTCGGGGCCTCGTCAGGCTCGGCGGCCGCAGGCGCCTCGACGGGATCGGAGGCCGCGGCGGGCGCCTCGTCGGGCGCGGCGGGCGCAGGCGGCTCGACGACCGGCTGAGCCGGACGAGCCTGCTTCTTGCGTCCGAACAGCTTCGGTGCGGCGAGCTTCGACTCGGACTCGGCGTCTGACCCCATGTGAGCAGTCTCTCATCCGGACTCAGTAGGGCGAGTACATCCCGGCGCGGATCGCCTTCGACCGGACGAACGGGGTCGCCTGGTTGCGCAGCCACGGCCTGCCGAACCACAGATACCCGTCGACCAGCTGGGCAGCGGTGCCGCGCTGCGCCGCGGTCAGGGGCACCGGCGTCGAGGTGACCTTCCACGTCGGCGGAACACCGAGCGCGTTGCAGACGGTAGCCGTCGCCGACTTGCAGGGCGCGGAGTCGTCGAAGAGGCGATGCGGGTGCTTGGCGTAGAACTGGCTGTAGGTGAACGGACGGCCGTTGTCGGCGGTGTCGATGACGAAGTGGCGGTGGATGCCCTGGGCCGCCAGCGCGGACGCGATCGCCGCGCCGTGGTCGACGTCGGCCGACGTCGCGGAGTAGTGAGTGGCGCCCAGCGCGAAGCCGCGGGTGTAGGCGATCCCCGACTTCTGCAGCATCGTCGCCGCTTGAGCGGTGCTGAGCCAGTCGGCGTCGCCGGCGTCGAGGTAGACAGCCGCTCGCGGGTTGTGGGCGGCGAAGGTCTGGGCGGCGTATCGGGTGAGGCCCTGCCGCGCAGCGGCCCCCTTGGTCCGCTGCTTCTTCGGCTGATCGGACCGCTTGGCGGTGAGTGCCAGATCCGGCTCCAGCACGATCGCGACGCGCGAGGAGCCGATCTCGGCCGAGACCCGCCCGATCCAGGAGCGGTACGTCGCCTTCTCCTTCGCGGTCAGCTTGTGCTTCGTGCGGTTCCCCTCGCCCTTGAATCCCCAGATGCCGAAGATCGCGAGCTGCACCAGCACGCTCGGATCCCCGTGCTGCTCCTGCGCGATGTAGGAGGACACAGCGCCGGGCCGGTGGGCGGAGTTGCCGATGGTGAACCACAGCATCCGTGGCTGCAGCGCCGACTTGGCCAGGTAGGTCCGGTCGGTGCCCGTCGCGGCGGCGTAGGCAGGGTAGAGGTTGTCCCAGTAGCCGGTGTTGACCGACCAGCGCCCGCCCGCCAGCGGGTTGGTCGGGTTCTGCGCCAGCGGCGCGCCGCTCATGTCCACGTCGTACGTCGTGAGCTTCTTCGCCCCGATGCCGACGGGGGCCTGCGCGGCTTGGGCGCCGCCGCCGCGGCCGATCACGCCCACCGTGCCGGCGAGCGCGACGGTCAGGACCAGCAGGCCGGTGGCGAGGGCGGAGAGAGGGAGGGCGATGCGATTTCTCACCCCAAGAGGATCGGCGACGGGGCCCGATCAGCTGAGCCGAACGTCTCACATGGCGGGCAGCAGCGGGGCTCTACGCTGGTCCGCATGCACTCCACGATCCGCCGCGTGGCCGTCTTCTGCGGCTCGACACCCGGCCACGACCAGACGCTGCTCCCAGCGGCCTACGACGTGGGTCGCGGCCTGGCCGAGCGCGGTATCGGGCTGGTTTACGGTGCTGGCGGACATGGCTTGATGGGCGCCGTCGCCCAGGGCGCGCTGGACGCCGGCGGCGAGGTGATCGGGGTGATCCCGCGGTCGATGGTCGAGCGGGAGTGGGGCCGTGACGACCTGACCGAGCTGCATGTCGTGGAGACGATGCACGAGCGCAAGGCGCTGATGGCGGAGTGCGCCGACGCGTTCCTGTGCCTGCCCGGCGGCATCGGCACCCTCGAGGAGATCATCGAGGTCTGGAGCTGGCGTCAGATCGGCTTCAACGACGACCCGGTCTGCTTCTACAACCTCCATGGCTTCTGGACGCCCTTGCTTGCGGCCCTGCAGGGGCTGGTCGACGCCGGATTCGTCCGGCAGAGCGCGCTGGACGACGCGGTCGTCGCCGAGACGCTCGACGAGGCTCTCGCCGGGCTCGCGAGCCGGATCGGCGTCGGCTTCGAGGACAAGCTGCGCGGCTGAGTCGGCCGGCCCCCGGCGCGAGCGGGACCGAAATGACGACCGCCGGACCCGCATCTGCCGGTCCGGCGGTTTCCGATGTCCTGAGACATCACAGGGTCGGGGTGACAGGATTTGAACCTGCGGCCTCTTCGTCCCGAACGAAGCGCGCTACCAAGCTGCGCCACACCCCGCATCGCGTCCCGCTTCCGCGTTCGGCAACGAACCGGAGCATAGCGGAGCCGGACAGGTCATCCGTAATCGGGCCGGGGGACGAAGGTCAGCAAGGATGCCTCCGGTCGGCACGCCACCCGGATCCGGGCGTACGGCGAGGTCCCCAGGCCGGCGGAGACATGCAGCCACGAGTCCTGGTGGAAGTGCAGGCCGCGAGCCCGGGTGGGGTCGATGTCGCAGTTCGTGGTCAGCGCCCGCCCGCCGCCGGCGAGCCGGGGCAGGCAGACCTGGCCGCCGTGGGTGTGTCCGGCGAGGATCGCGTCGTACCCGTCCTCGGCGAAGCGATCCAGCACCCGCAGGTACGGCGCGTGGGTGATCCCGAGCCGCAGATCGGCGCTGACCGGTGCCGGTCCGGTGACCCGGTCGAGCCGGTCGTAGCCCAGGTGCGGGTCGTCCACCCCCGCGAAGGCGATGTCCAGGCCGTTGACGCGCACCCGCGCCGTGCGATTGGTCAGGTCGGTCCAGCCGGCGCCGGTGAAGCGGGCGCTGAGGTCGCGCCACGGCAGCTGCGGGACGTCGACGTGCCGCTTGCCGTTGTCGGGCAGCAGGTACCGGAACGGGTTGCGCAACCGCGGTTCGAAGTAGTCGTTGGAGCCGTGCACGAACACGCCTGGCACGTCGAGCAGGCCGCCGAGCGCGTCGATCAGCGGCGGTACCGCGCGCTGGTGGGCGAGGTTGTCGCCGGTGTCGACCACCAGGTCGGGTCGCAGCAGCGCCAGCCCGGCGAGCCAATCCAGCTTGCGCTGCTGGGTCGGGACCAGATGGATGTCGGAGAGATGCAGCACCCGCAGGGGATCCGCCCCCGGCGGCAGCGCCGGCACGGTCAGCTCACGCAGCGTGTACTGCCTCGCCTCCCACGCGGCGTATGCCGTCAGCCCGCCGCCCGCCAGCACCCCCGCTCCGACCAGAGAGCCGAAAACCGAGCGGAGCCGCATGCCTCCACCCTGCCACAATGAACAACATGACCCTCAAGGAGACGATTCGCGCCGACCTCACCACCGCGATGAAGGCGCGCGACGAGGTCCGCTCGAGCACGCTGCGGATGGTTCTCACCGCGATCACCAACGCCGAGGTCGCCGGCAAGCAGGCCCGGGAGCTCTCCGACGACGAGATCATCGGCGTGCTCTCCAGCGAGGCCAAGAAGCGCCGCGAGGCGGCCACCGCCTTCGCCGACGGCGGCCGAGCCGAGCAGGCGGCGAAGGAGACCGCCGAGGCGGCAGTGATCGCCGACTACCTCCCGGCCCAGCTGAGCGCCGAGGAGATCAGCGGCCTGGTCGCGCAGGCGATCGCACAGACGGGCGCCGCCGACGTCAAGGCGATGGGCAAGGTGATGGGCGTGGTGACGCCACAGGTCAAGGGCCGCGCCGACGGCGGCGCCGTCGCCGCGGAGGTACGTCGCCAGCTCGGCGCCTGAGCCAGCCGGCGGGTCAGCGACCCCGGCCGCGCCCCGGCGATCCGTGACCAGCCGGGTTGCCCACGCCGCCCGGGGTGAGCGTCCGGCCGCTCTTCTTGTGCTTCTTGTGCTTCGCCGGGCCGCTGGAGATGTAGAGCATGATCGAGGCGCCGCTCGCGGCCTGGTGGGACGGGTAGCTGTAGGCGACCTTCCCGGCCGAGTAGCTGGAGGTCACCTGGCTGCCGGTAGTGACGGTGAAGCCGGCCGCCTCGAGGGTGCTGGTCGCCTCCGAGACGCTCATCCCGCCGACGGATGGGATCGGCATCTGCACACCCTTCACGACGGTCGGGTCCGGCTTTGTGAAGTCCTCGATCTTGAGGCTGTTCTGGATCGGGTGCATCGCGTCGGCCCACATCGGACCGGCGAAGCCGGAGCCGGTCACCTGGCTGCCGCTCACGTAGTTGCCGGCGATGGTCTGGCCACCGAGCGGGACCGGCTGGCCCTTCTCGTTCGCGCCGGCGATCATCGCGGCGGTGGCGATCTGCGGGGTGTAGCCCATGAACCACACCGACTTGCCGTCCTGGGTGGTGCCGGTCTTGCCGGCGGAAGGGATGGTCTGGCCGTCCTTGGTGAGCTCCGTGTGGCCCAGTTGGTAGCCGAAACCGCCCGGCTCCTGGACGCCGCGCAGGACGTCGTTGACCGCGTCGGCGGTAGTCTCCGGCATCACCTGGTTGCACTCCGGGGAGTAGGTCTTGATCGAGTTGCCCGCCGAGTCGAGGATCTCGCTGACGGGGTGCGGCGTGCAGTACTCGCCGCGGGCGCCGAAGGTGGCGTAGGCGCCGGCCATCTCCAGCGGGCTGACGTTGTCGACGCCGAGAGTGAAGGTCGGGTACCGCTCGACCGACGGGTCGGTGAGCTCGACTCCCATCGACTTGGCCAGGTTGTAGGGATCGCAGACGCCGGTCTTCTGCTCCAACTGCGCGAAGTAGGTGTTCACCGACTCGCGGGTGCCCACGTAGGCGTTCATCGTCCCCTTGAGGATGGTGGAGTTGCCGACGCGCCAGGTGCCCACGAAGGGCGGTGACCCGGGGCAGTTCGCGTAAAGGCTCTGGTTGAACGTCATCGTCGGCTGGTTGCTGAACGTCGTCGTCAGCGGGATGCCCTGCGTGATCGCCGTGGCTAGCACGAACGCCTTGAAGGTTGACCCCGCCTGGAAGCCGGGCGCGTTGCCGACCTCCTGCGGGATCGTGTAGTTGATGTAGGTCTGGCCCTTCTTGGTGTCGGTGCCCATCGGCCGCGACTGCGCGAGGGCGAGAACGTCGCCGGTGCCGGGCTGGACCTCGGCGACCGCCCCGATCGCGTTGTCGGTGGCGTGCACGTGGTTCGCGACAGATGTGGCGGCCGCCTTCTGGTTGCTCATCTCCAGCGTGGTCTTGATCGTCAGGCCACCGGAGGTGAGCAGCTTCTTGCGGGCGTCGACGGTGCTGCCCAGGGCCGAGTCCTGCTCGAGGTAGTTCACGACGTAGTCGCAGAAGAACGCCGCGGTGGAGTTCACGCAGCCGTTCTGCGAGGACTGCACGTTCAGACCGAGCTTCTTCTGCTTGAGCGCATCGGCCTCGTCGCTGCTGATGACGTGCAGCTGCGCCTCGCGGTCGAGGACGACGTTGCGCCGGGCGATGGCGGCGTCGGGGAAGTTGGTCGGGTCGTAGCCGGTCGGGTTCTTCACCAGGCCGGCCAGCAGCGCGCTCTGCTTGACGGTGAGCTGGTTGGAGTTCACGTCGAAGTAGTGCCGCGCGGCCGCCTGGACGCCGTACGCGCCGTCACCGAAGTAGGCCGTGTTGAGGTACCGCTCGAGGATCCAGTCCTTGCTGTGTGCCTGCTCCAGCGCGATCGCGTAGCGCAGCTCCTTGAGCTTGCGCGAGTAGGTGTCGGCCGTCGCGGCCTTCATGGCCGCCTTGTCGCCCGACTCCTCGGCCTGGGTGAGCAGCGTCTGCTTGACCAGCTGCTGGGTGATCGAGGAGCCGCCCTGGACGGTGCCGCTGTTGGCCTGGTTGGTGACGAAGGCGCGCAGCGTGCCCTTCAGATCGATCGCACCGTGCTGGTAGAAGCGGTAGTCCTCGATGGAGACGATCGCCTGCGTCATGTTCCGCGAGATCTGGTCCAGCGGTCGGTAGACGCGGTTCTGGTCGTAGAGCGTGGTGATCAGGTTGCCGTCGGCGTCCAGGATCCGGGTGGTCTGCGGCAGCGTGCCGGTGTCGAAGGCGGCGGGGAGGTCGTCGACGGTCTTGGCGACCTGGCGGGCACCGATGCCGGCGATGCCGGCGAACGGGATCGCGATACCCGCGACCACCACTCCGAGTACGACGGCGAGGACCGCCATCACCCCCAGATGACTGAGGACGCGAGACGGGGGAACCTGCGCAGACATGCGGCTCAGGGTACCCGGGTATTCCTGAACCTGTGCTGATGGCGAGGCCGGGACCCACCCCGGCCGACGGCCCGGGCGAGTAGTCAAATCGGACTACGGCAGGTGAGTCGAACGAGTCTGGGCACGGCGTTCAGGTCCCCTTTAGGTTTACCCCACGGGTAAAAGGCCGGTCGCGTGGTCGTGGGGACACACGCTCCCGGTTCGAATTTCATCTGGGGACACAACATGTGGGTTGAAGACTGGACACCCAAGGCTGCCTGCCGAGTCGAGCAGCCGGACGCACTCTTCGTGCGAGGTGCCGAGCAGAACAAGGCCAAGCAGGTCTGCAGCGGGTGCGCGGTGCGTACCGAATGCCTTGCCGAGGCGCTCGACAATCAGATCGAGTGGGGCGTGTGGGGCGGCATGACCGAGCGGGAGCGTCGGGCGTTGCTGCGCCGCAAGCCGGCCGCATCGTGGCGATCGGTGCTCGAAGCGGCGCGGACCAAGGAGTCCGCGCCCGTCTGAGGGTCGCGGGACGGCGGCGAGGCTGGCCCGGTTCACGCGTCCGCATCAGCGCACGCGAGCAACCGGCCCACCTCGCGCAACCCGTCCAGGTCGTGCACGTCGCCGGCCAGTGCCGGTACGACGACGCTGGCCACCTGTGGGTGTGCGGCGGCGAACCGCTCGCGCAGCGTGCGCTGGCGTGCCACCAGCCGCTCACGGTCCGCGTGGATCCGCAGCAGGCCTGCGGTGACGCTCTCGCTCCCGAGTCTCTCGGTAGCGGCCATGGCCGCGGCGACGGACAGGTCCGTGTGGTCCGACAGCGTCGCGCGGTTGACGACCAGGCCGGCGAGCGGCATCCGGTCGCCCTGGAGCCGCTCGACGAAGTACGCCGCCTCGCGCAGCGCGTCGTCCTCCGGCGCCGCCACGACGAGGAACGCCGTACCTCGGGCCTGGAGCAGCGCGTAGGTCTGCTGCGCCCGCGCGCGGAAGCCACCGAAGACGGTGTCCAGCGCGCTCACGAACGTCTGCAGGTCCTTGAGGAACGCACCTCCCAGCACCTTGCTGAGGGCCCCGGTGACCAGGGAGAACCCGGCAGACATGAGTCGTGCCGGCCCGCGCGCCGGCGCCAGCATCATCCGGATGAAGCGGCCGTCGAGGAAGCTGGAGAGCCGCTCGGGGGCGTCCAGGAAGTCCAGCGCGGAGCGGGACGGCGGCGTGTCGACCACGATCAGGTCGTAGGCCCCGCTCTGCTGCGCGTCGCGGTAGAGCTGGCCCAGCTTCTCCATCGCCATGTACTCCTGGGTCCCGGCGAAGCTGGAGCTCAGCGCGATGTAGAACGGGTTGTGCAGGATCTGCTGCGCCTTCTCGGGGCTGGCCTGGCTGAGCACGACCTCGTCGAAGGTGCGCTTCATGTCGAGCATCATCGCGTCCAGGCTGCCGCTGGCCTCGAGGTCCACCGGGCGCGGTGTGTTGTCCAGCTGCTCGATCCCCATCGACTGCGCCAGCCGACGGGCCGGGTCGATCGTGAGGACGACGACCTTGCGTCCCCGCTCCGCGGCCCGCAGCGCCAGCGCGGCGCTCGTGGTCGTCTTGCCGACGCCGCCGGAGCCGCAGCAGACGATGATCCGGGTCTGCCGGTCGTCGAGAAGGGCGTCGATGTCGAGGTCGTTGTTCATGCCATCCCCTGCCGCTCGAGCGATGCGGCCAGCTGGTAGAGGCCGCCCAGGTCGATCCCGCCGGCCACCCGCTCCAATTCATAGGTCGGCACGCCGAGCCCGTGCACCACGGCGCGCTGGCCGTCCTCCAGTGCCCGGCGCTCCGCGTGCTCGGCGGCCTCGGCCAACAGGCCGTCGAGCAGCTCCTCGGACGGCTGGAGGCCGGCCGAGGCCAGGTCGCTGCCGATCGCGGCCCGGTCCAGTGTGCCGGCCCGGGCCGCCGCCAGCGCCTCCTGCGGGAGGTCCTGCGGGCGGACCTGGTTGACGATGACACCACCGACCGGCAAGCGCGCGGCGTGCAGCTCGGCGATCCCGTCGGCGGTCTCCTGGACGGGCATCTCCTCCAGCAGGGTGACCAGGTGCACGGCGGTCCGGGGCGAGCGGAAGAGGGTCATCATCGTGTCCGCCTGGTTCTTGATCGGCCCGACCTTGGCCAGGCCGGCCACGGATTCCGAGACGTTGAGGAACGCGGTGATCCGACCCGTCGGCGGCGCGTCGAGGACGACCGCGTCGTACTGCCTCGCGCCCTTGTTGCGGCTGTTGCGCTGCACCGCCTCGAACACCTTGCCGGTCAGGAGCACGTCGCGTACGCCGGGCGCCACCGTCGTGGCGAACTCCGTCACGCCGAAGCGGTCGAGCGCACGGCCGGCCGGCCCGAGCTTGTAGTACATCCGCAGGTACTCCAGCAGCGCCGCCTCGGCGTCGATGTGGAGGGCGTAGACGCTGCCCGGCTCTGCGGGCCCGGTGCGCAGGCCGGTCGCGATCCGGGTCTCGGCGTAGGGCAGTGGGTCGACGTCGAACATCCGCGCGACGCCCTGACGGCCCTCGACCTCGCAGAGCAGCACGTTGCGGCCCTCGGCGGCGAGGGCCAGCGCGAGGGCGGCCGCCACCGTCGACTTGCCGGTGCCGCCCTTGCCGGTCAGGACGTGGAGCTGCACGCGGGGCCAGTCGGTCATGGGGGTCAATGTAGCCAGGACTGTCGGTGGGCAAGCGTAGGTTCGGTGCCATGGCACTGGCGACGTACAAGGATCTGAGCATCGACGCCGTCGATGCGGAGCGGGCCGCGCGCTTCTGGGCAGCCGCGCTCGGGCTGGAGGCCAAGGCCTTGGACGACGGCGACCGGATGCTCGCCGGCCCCTCCGAGCGCCATGCGATCTGGGTCAACGAGGTCCCCGAGCCCGTCACCGTCAAGCAGCGGGTCCATCTCGATATCCACGCGGGTTCGGTCGACGACGTGATGGCGTTGGGCGCGAGTGCGGTGGACCTGACCTCCTTCAGATGGAAGGTGCTGCGTGATCCGGAGGGCGGCGAGCTCTGCGTCTTCGAGCGCGAGACCGTGCCGGCCTACCGGCTCTACGAGGTCGTGATCGACGCCCGCGAGCCGGAGCGGATGGCGACCTGGTGGTCCGACGTGCTCGGCGCCCGTGTCGAGCACAAGGAGGGATTCTCCAGCGTGGTCGATATCGCCGGCGCGCCGTTCGAGGCGCTGGTCTTCCAGGTCGTGCCGGAGCCCAAGACAGTGAAGAACCGGATCCACTGGGACGTCACGGTCGAAGCGGTCGGCCTGCTCCTCGGTGACGGTGCCACGGTGCTGCGCCCGCAGGACGACGAGGTTGCCTGGACGGTGCTCGCCGATCCGGAGGGCAACGAGTTCTGCGCGTTCGAGCCGGCCTGATGGCGATCGAGCTGCCGGAGCTGCTGCTGCCCGACGCCGCGGCCTGGCGCGCCTGGCTGGTCGAGCACCACGCCACCTCACCCGGGGTGTGGCTGGTGCTGACCCGCAAGGGCGGCACGACCACCTCGCTGACCTACGACCAGGCGCTGGACGAGGCGCTCTGCTTCGGCTGGATCGACGGCCAAGTACGCCGCCGCGACGACCAGACCACCTTCCAGCGCACCACACCGCGCGGTCCGCGCAGTCGGTGGTCGCTGCGCAACGTCGACCACGTCGAGCGGCTGACCGACGAGGGCCGGATGACCCCGGCCGGGCTGGCGGCCGTCGAGTCGGCCCGCGCCGACGGTCGCTGGGATGCCGCCTACGCCGGACCCGCGTCCGCCGAGACGCCGTCGGATCTGCTGGCGGCGATCGCGACGGTGCCGGCCGCCCAGGCGATGTTCGACGTCCTCACGTCGCAGAACCGCTACGCCCTCTATCACCGGCTGACCGCTATCAAGGGCGACGAGGCCCGGGCTCGGCGGATCGAGGCTTTCGTCGCGATGCTCGCGCGCGGCGAGACGCCGCACCCGCAGAAGCGCCGACCGGTCTAGTCCGGATCGGCGATCGCCTCCGCAGGGAGTCGCGATCTCCTACGGTGTGGCCATGAAGCGCACCATCGCCACTCTGGGTCTCGCGGCGGTGATCCTGCTGAGCACCCCGGTGCTCGCGTTCGCCGACGGAGGCGACGACCTGTGCGGGCAGGACCCGAACTGCTCGGTGGAGCCGGGTAGCTCCTTCGACACCGGGATCGGGATCCCCGCGTGGTTCGTGACCATCGCGCTGCTGATGGTCTGCGTCGGCATCAGCCTCGCCGTCTACCGCGTCTACACCGCACGCGAGCTGGCCCGCAAGGCGGGCCTCGACCAGAACGCCGCCGGCGCCATGGCGCTGCTCGACCAGAGCGGCCTGACCGCCGCCTACCTCGCCTCCAGCATGCGCACTCCGCCGGGTACCGCGGTTCCCGCGCCGACCTCTGCGCCTCGTCCGGCGGCCGAGCGGCTCGCCGAGCTGCAGCAGCTCAAGGAGTCGGGTGCGATCACCGAGGACGAGTACGCCGCGCGGCGGCAGGCGATCATCGACTCCGTCTGAGGCTGGCCCGGCGAGAGGTCGGGTACGGCGGGTCGAGTGGTCGACTCGACCCGCAGAAGGTGACGCCTCGGGGTGGGGCGGGCGTCATGGGGTGACGGCCAGGGCGGCCAGGAAGCGGGCGGCCAGGTCGGTGTCACCGTCGACGACGACGTCCGCACGCGCGGCCGGACGTCGCCCGCCGGCCAGCAGGATGAAGGTCTCCCGGCCCATCCGCAGCGTCACGTCGGGCTCGGTCGGCGGCTCGGGCAGCGACACGCCGCGTCCGGATCCATCGACCGTGATGGCGGTGGGCCGGTGGCCTTCGACGGCGGCGACCAGCGTGGTGCCGGGCGCCGCCTTCAGGCGCTTGCCGAGGACGAAGCCCATGCTCTCCAGCAGATAGTCGGCGCTGTGCCGCGCGCCGGGGGAGTCGAGGTTGCCGGGGTGGCCGGTGGCGCGCCGGATGTCCTGCTCGTGCATCCAGATGTCGAGCGGACGGTTGCGCAACAGGGTCCGGTCGTTCCAGCCGATCAGCCCGAAGATGCCCGGGGCCGGTGCGCCCGGGTCGGTCGGCGGCGTGGCGAGGAGGTCGGCGTGCCGGGCAGCGGTGTAGCGGCGGATCTGCTCGACGACGCTCGCGGGCTCGACGTCGCGACGGGTGATCACTCCGATCTCGGTGAACCGCCCCATCGGGCCGACCACGTGCGCAAGCTCCGGCACCGCGACGCTCTCCTCCGGGGCGCCGCCCAGCACGCCCTCGAGGTGGGCGACGTGCGAGACGACGGCCCGCACGTCCCATCCCGGCAGGTCCGTCGGTCGCGACCAGTCCTCCTGCGGCAGCGCGGAGACGAGCTCGACGAAGTCGCCGACCGAGCGCCACCAGATGTCGACGTACTGCTGCAGTGCCGTCATGACGGCAACCTAGCGTCGATGTCCGGGTCCGTCCCGGACCGGAGCTCCGACGGCGTCAAGGGCGGGGCCGACCGGGGGATGTGGGGGCGGACGCGCCCCGGTCCCCGGAGCAGTAGGGTGCGAGACATGACCCTATGGGAGTACCAGGTGGCGCCGATCCTCAACCACGCCGCGGCGCAGATCCTCAACAACTTCGGCCAGGACGGCTGGGAGCTGGTGACCATCACCGACAACGGCTCGGGCAACCTGGTCGGCTACTTCAAGCGACCGGCCCAGTGACGACCCCGGAGGAGGCGCTGGCCGAGCTGGGCCTCACCGTGCCCCCGGTCGCGTCACCGGTGGCGGTCTACGTCCCGGCCGTGCGCACCGGCGACTACGTCTTCACCTCCGGTCAGCTGCCGATGCGCGACGGCTCCCTGATGGCCACCGGCAAGGTCGGCGGCGAGGTGACTCCGGAGGAGGCGTACGCATGTGCCCGGCAGTGCGCGCTCAACGCGATCGCAGCGGTGAAGGCCGAGATCGGTGACCTCACGAAGGTCAAGCGCGTGGTCAAGGTGGTCGCCTTCGTCGCCTCGACGCCCGACTTCACCGGTCAGCCGGGTGTCGCGAACGGGGCCTCGGAGCTGCTCGGCAAGGCGTTCGGCGATGCCGGCGTGCACGCCCGCTCGGCCGTCGCCGCACCCGTCCTGCCCCTGGACGCTCCCGTCGAGGTCGAGATCCTGGTCGAGGTCGGCTGAGGTGCGGATCCCGCTGCCGCCGGTGGCGCTGCCGCCGGAGGCGGTGCTGACCGCGGCGGAGTACGCCGAGGGGCGCCGTACGCCGGTCGAGCCGCGTGATGCCGCCACCGTCGTGCTCGCGCGCCCGGGCGCGGCCGGCCCGGAGGTGTACCTGCTGAACCGGCAGCGGTCGATGTCGTTCGCCGCAGGCATGGCCGTCTTCCCCGGTGGCGGGGTCGACCCGCGCGACGCCGCCGAGCACACGCCGTGGGCCGGCCCCTCGCCGGCGGACTGGGCCGAGCGGCTCGGCTGCCCCGAGGCGCAGGCCCGTGCGCTGGTCTGCGCGGCGGTCCGCGAGACCTTCGAGGAGTGCGGAGTCCTGCTCGCCGGTCCGTCGGGCTCCGAGGTGGTGGCCGACGTGAGCGGGCCGGACTGGGAGACCGACCGGATCGCCCTCGAGACACGCGCGCTGTCGCTCTCCGAGCTGTTGGAGCGACGCGGACTGGTGGTGCGCTCGGACCTGCTGGGCGCGTGGGCGGGCTGGACCACGCCGATCTTCGAGGCACGCCGTTACCGGACCTGGTTCTTCGTCGCGGAGCTGCCGGAGGGTCACGTGACCCGCGACGTCTCATCGGAGTCGGTTTCGGTGCTCTGGCTGCCCGCGGCCGAGGCGGTCATGGCCGCGGAGGAGGGGACGCTGGCGCTGATGCCGCCGACGTACCTGACCTGCCTGGAGGTCGCGCAGTACGCCGACCCGGCCGCTCTGCTCGCGGAGGCCGCCTCCCGCCGGGTCGAGATGTTCACCCCCACCGTCGAGGGCGAGCGGCTGACGGTCATGCCGCACCACCGGGAGCTGCTGCAGGAGCGGGGGCGCTGGTGAGCTCCTCCGAGTCCGTCGAGGCGTGGGCCGGTGGCTCGTTCGGGGAGCGCGGGGTCTGCGTGCTGGCCGGCAACCCCGGGATCATGACCCTGGACGGCACCAACACGTGGGTGCTGCGCGAGCCGGGCGCGCGGCGATCCGTGGTGGTCGACCCCGGCCCGCTCGACGCCGCCCACCTCGACGCGGTGGCAGCAGCCGCGGGGGAGGTGGGCGCCGTACTGCTCACCCATCACCACGCCGACCACGCCGAGGCGGCGCGCGCCTTCGGCGAACGCGTCGGTGCACCGGTGCGTGCGTTGGACCCGGCCTACCGGCTCGGCTCGGAGGGTCTGGCCGAGGGCGACGTGGTCGAGGTCGACGGATTGGCGGTCCGCGTGGTCGCGACGCCCGGCCACACGGCGGACTCGCTGTCGTTCTGGGTGCCCGCGGAAGCGGCGGTGCTCACGGGCGACACGGTGCTCGGTCGCGGGACGACGGTGGTCGCCCATCCCGACGGAGCGCTGGGCGCCTACCTCGACTCGCTGGACCGCCTCCACGCCCTCGCCGCCGCTCGGGAGGTCTCCTCGATCTGGCCCGGACACGGTCCGGTCATCGGCGATGCGCTGGCCGCGCTGGAGTTCTACATCGCGCACCGGCGCTCCCGGCTGGACCAGGTCGAGGCCGCGCTCGCCGTCCTGCCCTCCGACGTGGCCGCCGAGGAGCTGCCCCGGCGGGTGGTGGAGATCGTGTACGCCGACGTCGACCCGGTGCTGTGGGGTGCCGCGGAGCTGTCCGTGCGGGCGCAGCTGGCTTATCTGCGTCGCTGATAGGGGTGGGGCGGTTTTGACCCCTGGGGGTCAGAACCAAACGTTGAGGGGCAAAGCTTCGGCCGACAACGTTCGGTATTGACCCCTGGGGGTCAAAACCGACGACGAAGCAGCAGCCGCCCAGGCCCCGCACTCAGCGGGCGCGGCGGGCCATCCGCTCGACATCCATGATCACGACCGAGCGCGGCTCGAGCCGGAGCCAGCCGCGCGCGGCGAAGTCGGCGAGCGCCTTGTTGACCGTCTCGCGGGAGGCGCCCACCAGCTGGGCGAGCTCCTCCTGGGTGAGGTCGTGGTGGACGTGCACGCCGTCGTCGGCGGTGCGGCCGAACCGGTCGGCCAGGTCCAGCAGCGCCTTGGCGACGCGGCCGGGCACGTCGGAGAAGACCAGGTCGGCGACCACGTCGTTGGCCTTGCGCAACCGGCCGGCCAGCTGGGCCAGGAGACCGCGCGCGACGACCGGGCGGCCGTCGAGCCACTTGAGCAGGTCCTCGTGGGAGAGCGAGGCGAAGCTGGCATCGGTGACGGCGGTGACGGTGGCGGACCGCGGGCCCGGGTCGAAGAGCGAGAGCTCGCCGAACATCTGGCCGGGGCCCATGATCGCCAGCAGGTTCTCCCGGCCGTCGGAGGAGGTGCGACCGAGCTTCACCTTGCCCTCGAGGACGACGTAGAGCTTGTCGCCCGCGTCGCCCTCGTGGAACAGCACGTCGCCGCGGCGGAGCCTGGTCTCCGACATCGAAGCGTGCAGGGCCGCCATCGACTCGTCGTCGAGTGCGCTGAACAGCGGCGCCTGCCGGAGTACGTCGTTGTCCACGCCAATCTCCTTATCGATCCGCCACGAGCCGATGCGCCTCGTCGCGCATCCTATCGATGGAATCAGTCACATTCTGTGGAAGTATCCTCGGCGAGTAGCCTACCGGTGCGCGCCGGCGTACGGATGAGCGGGCTGTCGGTGGCGCGCCGTACCCTTGCCATCGTGCCAGCAGCGCCGATCCTCCCGCCGCCTCCCACCGCCCTCGTGCGCCGTGCCCGCAAGATCGACCGGATCCTCGCCGAGACCTACCCCGACGCGAAGGCCGAGCTCGACTTCGACAACCCCTTCGAGTGCCTGGTCGTGACCGTGCTGTCCGCCCAGACCACCGACAAGCGGGTCAACGCGGTGCGTCCCACCCTGTTCGCCGCCTATCCGGACGCGAAGGCGATGGCGGCGGCCGATCGGGCCCACCTGGAGCAGATCGTCGGTCCGCTCGGGTTCTTCCGGGCCAAGACCGACAGCCTGCTGCGGCTCTCGGCAGCCCTCGTGGAGGAGTACGGCGGCGAGGTCCCCGCGAAGCTGGAGCAGCTGGTCAAGCTGCCAGGGGTCGGCCGCAAGACCGCCAACGTCGTGCTCGGCAACGCGTTCGGCCTGCCCGGCATCACCGTCGACACGCACTTCGGCCGGCTGGCGCGCCGCTTCGGATGGACCGAGCACACCGACCCGGTCAAGGTGGAGCACGAGGTCGGCGCGCTCTTCCCCAAGCGTGACTGGACGATGCTCTCCCACCATCTGATCTGGCACGGCCGTCGGCGGTGCCACGCGCAGAAGCCGGCCTGCGGCGCCTGCCCGGTCGCCAAGCTGTGCCCGTCGTACGGTGCGGGGCCCACCGACCCGATCGTCGCCGCGACGCTGGTCAGGACCGAGGGGCGCAATTGAGAAGGGTCATCCTGGCCGTCCTCGCGTCGGCGTTGCTGCTCACGGGCTGTGGCGCCAAGGACCTGGTGGTGGCACCCAACCCGTCCGACATCAACGTCGCCACGCCGGATCTGGTCGCGCTCAAGGCCAAGTCGTCGATCCCCGACTGCCCCCGACCGCAGGTTCGCGCAGGTGCCCTGCCCAAGGCCACCGTGAAGTGCCTCGGTGGCGGCACGGACGTGGACCTCTCGACGCTCAAGGGCCCGCTGATCATCAACTTCTGGCAGTCGGCGTGCATCCCGTGCCGCCAGGAGATGCCGGCGCTGGAGGACTTCCACCGTCAGTATCCGCAGGTCGCCATCCTCGGCGTCGACACCACCGACACCCTCCCCGGTGTGGCGATCAAGCAGGCGACCAAGCGCGGCATCACCTATCCGTTGGTGGCCGACCCCGGGGGCGACCTGCAGACGACCAAGCTCCATATCCGCGGGACGCCGGCCTTCTGGATGCTCTCTGCCGACGGCCGGCTGAGCTATCACATCGGCGGCTTGACCTCGGTGGACGAGGTCAAGCAGATGGTCGAGCAGGAGATGGGCGTTCATCTGTGAACCCACCTTCCTGGCTCGACCCGATCGTGCGCGCCCTGGACACGATCGACGGCTCCGACCTGACCGCCTTCCTGCCGCCGGAGGACCACGACGCCCGTCAGTCGGCGGTGCTCATCCTCTTCGGCGAGGGCGAGTCGGGGCCTGATCTGCTGCTCACCGAGCGCGCCCACACGATGCGCTCCCACCCGGGTCAGGTCTCGTTCCCCGGCGGCGGGTTGGACCCGGGTGAGGGGCCGCGCGAGGCGGCGCTCCGGGAGGCGTACGAGGAGACCGGGCTGCTGCCCTCCGGCGTACAGATCCTCGGTGAGCTGCCCGAGCTCTGGCTCCCGCCGTCCAACAACGTGGTGACGCCGGTGGTGGGCTGGTGGCGCGATCCCTCACCGGTCAGCGTGCGCAGCCTGGAGGAGGTGCACGCGGTCTACCGGGTGCCGATCGCCGAGCTGCGCGATCCCACCCACCGGATCCGGGTGCGCTCGCCGCGCAATCCCGCCTGGCTCGGCCCCGGCTTCATGATCGGCCCCGACAAGGACGTCATCCTGTGGGGCTTCACCGGCGGGATCGTGGCCCGGCTCTTCGAGTACGTCGGTTGGCTCGACGACCTTCCCGATGCCCCCGTGGTGGAACTGCCGGAGTACATGCTCCAGGGGAGGACCGGCCGTGAACGCCCTTGACTGGCTCCTGATCGTCGTGCTCCTGGCCTATGCCCTCTCCGGCTACTGGCAGGGCTTCGTCACCGGTGCCTTCGCCACCGCCGGCCTGCTGCTCGGCGGCCTGATCGGGGTGTGGCTGGCGCCGAAGGCACTCGGCAACGCAGATCCGTCCGTCTGGGTCTCGCTCGGCGCGCTGTTCATCGTCATCCTGGCCGCCTCGATCGGCCAGGGCCTTTTCCAGTACGCCGGAGCCCGCGTCCGCGACAAGATCACCTGGCGACCGGTCCGCGTCGTCGACGCACTGGGCGGTGCGCTGCTCTCCGCGGCCGCGGTGCTGCTGGTGGCCTGGGCCCTCGGTGTCGCCGTCACCGGCACCCGGATCGACGGCCTGACCAATCTCGTGCGCAGCTCGGCGGTGCTCAGCCGCGTCAACGGCGTCCTGCCACAGCAGGCCAGCAAGAGCCTGCAGACCTTCAACAACGTCGTCGGGACCAGCTTCTTCCCGCGCTACCTGGAGCCGTTCGCACCGGAGCGGATCGTCAAGGTCGGCCCCGGGCCGACCAAGTTGCGTGCGGACCCGGACGTGGTCAAGGCCGGGGCGAGCGTCCTGAAGGTGCGCGGTGCCAGCTCCTGCGGTCGAGGGGTGGAGGGCAGCGGCTTCCTGATCGCTCCGGGCTACCTGATGACCAACGCGCACGTCGTCGCCGGGGTGGCGCACCCGACGGTGCTCGTCGGCGGCACCGCGGAGGACGCCACCGTGGTGTCCTACAACCCGTCGCTGGACATCGCGGTGCTGCGCTTCGACAGCGGTGATCTGCCCGCGCTCTCCTTCGACGACGGCCTGCAGGCCAAGGCAGGGGTGGCGATCCTCGGCTATCCGCAGGACGGACCCTTCGACCTGGAGGCGGGTCGCGTGCGCGCCGAGCAGCGGTTGCGCTCGCCCAACATCTACGGCAGCGGCACCGTCATCCGCGAGGTGTACTCGTTGCGCGGCCTGATCCGGCCCGGCAACTCCGGCGGCCCGATCGTCGATGCCGACGGCAAGGTGGCGGGTGTGGTCTTCGCGGCCTCGGTCAGCGACCCGGACACGGGGTATGCGCTCACCGCGAGCCAGGTGAAGTCGACCGCCACCGCCTCGGTCGGGCTCACCGACCCGGTCTCCACGGGCGGCTGCGCCAGCTGAGGCCGCGCGGGCCGGAACCCTGCAACCCGCGACGCCCCGCGAACTGTCACCGTGACACGTTGCGGCTCCGGTGACACAAGCGAACTGTCGCCCACCCCGCGAACTGTCACCGTGACAGTTCGCGGGCGCCCCTCACTTGCCCTTGAGCGCCCGCGGAATCTGCTTGCCCTGTGCGATCGCCCGCTCGGGCGCCTTGACCTTCTTGACGCTCTTGACCCCGAGGAACGCGAGCAGGCCGGCGAGCAGGACGTAGAGCCCGAAGACGATCAGGAACGCCCAGTGCAGCGAGAGCCCCTTGCCGTTCCAGTTGATGAAGTACGCCAGGGCGACCGAGAACATGATGATCGCGAGCACGAGGATGAAGCCGGCGGCGGCGAACAGGCCGATGCCGACGCCGCCCGCGGTGAGGCTGACCTTGAGCTCGGACTTGGCCAGCGCGATCTCCTTGGAGATCAGCGTGGAGATGTCGCGACTGGCGTCGGCGACCAATCGGCCGATGGTGGGCTCGTCGGTTGCTGCCTTCACGGGTTCGGTGGCCATGCGCTTCCTTCGGGCTCGGTGCGGTCTGACGCCTGCTCGTCTGATTGCTCTGCTGACCCTATACGGCGGTAGACGCGGTTGCGGGCCCGCAGCACGATGCTGGCGAGCACCGCGGCGGTCAGCGATCCGATCAGTACCCCGACCTTGACGTGATCAGCCTGCGCGGAGCGGCCGAACGCCAGCTCGCCGATCAGCAGCGAGACGGTGAAGCCGATCCCGCCCAGCATCGCCATCCCGATCACGTCGACCCACGCGAGCTCGTCGTCCAGCCGAGCGGAGGTGAACCTCGCCAGCAGCCACGTCGCCAGGGCGATCCCGACGCACTTGCCCACGACCAGGCCCAGCAGCACGCCGAGGGTGACGGGGTCGCGCAACGCCGAGGTCACCCCGTGCCAGCCCCCGACGGCGACACCGGAGGCGAAGAACGCGAAGACGGGTACGGCGATGCCCGCGCTGAGGGGCCGGTTGACGTGCTCGAGGTGCTCCGCCAATCCCTTGCCGGGACGGCCGTCCCGGCGGCGGACCGGCACGGTGAAGGCCAGCAGCACCCCGGCGACGGTGGGGTGGATGCCGCTGGCGTGGACGCAGACCCAGGTCGCGGCTGCGAGCGGCACCAGCAGGAAGTCGCTCCAGATCCGCTGTTGCACCAGGGCGCCGAAGGCGACCAGCGGCACGAGCGCTGCCAGCAGCCAACCCAGGTGCAGCGAGGAGCTGTAGAAGAGCGCTATCACCACGATCGCGAGCAGGTCGTCGACCACTGCGAGCGTGAGGAGGAACGTCCGCAGCCCGCTCGGCAGGTGGGTCGAGATCGCCGCCAGCACCGCCACCGCGAAGGCGATGTCGGTCGCCGTCGGGATCGCCCAGCCGACCGGAGCGCCGTCGCGATGCACGAGGTTGATCGCGACGTAGATCAGCGCCGGCGCGATCATCCCGCCCACGGCGGCCACCACCGGCAGCGCTGCTCGCCGCGGGTCGCGCAGGTCCCCGGCGACGAACTCGCGCTTCAGCTCCAACCCGGCCACGAAGAAGAAGATCGCCAGCAGCCCGTCGCCGGCCCATTCGTTGAGGGTCAGGTGGAGATCGAGCCGGTGTGGCCCGACGGCGAGGTCGTGCAGCCGGAAGTAGGAGTCCTGCCACGGGGTGTTCGCCCAGACGAGGGCGATCGTCGCCGCGGCGATCAGGAGCAGGCCGCCGGTGGACTCGGCCCGCAGGATCTCAGCCGCTCGGGACGACTCCAGGAAGCTCCCGCGGGCGAAGAGGTTGCGGGATCGGACTGCGGGCAACGGGACTCCTCGGGGCGTACGGCGACGGACCGCCGACCAGACTTCCCGGCACACCGAGGTCCACCCTACCGGCGGGATGAGACAGTGGAGCAGTGATCGTCGTCGTCCTCGTCGTAGCGGGGCTGATCGCGTTCGGCCTGATCGTCCGAGCCGGCACGCGCATGGTGCAGCACCCGGACGGGAGCGGCGGGGGTGTCGCGCACGCCCTGGGTCCGTTGGTGGAGATCTTCGATCCGGCTCGTGCTCGGGCCGATCAGGAGCTCGAGTCACGCCGGCACCAGGGCAGCGTGAGCCCGACCCCCGAGGGCGACGAGCCGCCTGTGCGGGTCGATCTGAAGCGCGGGACCGTCCGGATCCGCCGCCCCTAGGCGATCAGCGGCCGCGACGCAGCAGCGGCAGTCCGGTGTAGACGATCACCCACAGGGGCCAGAACAGCCCTGGTGCTGCGAAGCGCCACAGCAGCACGCAGCCGATCGAGGGCACCAGGAAGCCGGGCAGGCCGCGCCGCCACGACGTGACGGACCGGTCGGCCGCCGGCTTCTCAGAGGGGCCGGCGTCCTGCTCCGGCACCAGGTCGATCATCAGCGCGCGCAGGTCGCCGAGGGTCCGGGACTGCCACAGCTCCGTCACTCGCTGGTCGTGCTCGAACGGCGCGAGGCGGCCATCGGCGTACGCGCTGTTGAGCAGGCTCTGTACGACGTGACGGTCCGCATCGCTGGCGCGCATCCGGGCGAGCCCGTCCCGGCGCGGGTCGTGACTCAACTGCTCCCATGCGCTCATGCGGTCCCCGGGGCCGGGAGCTGGTCGGGGGAGGTGAGCGGCGTGAACGACTGGGGACAGGTGTCGCCGGCACACGAACGGTAGCGCTGGGCGAGGGCCTTCAGCCGGTGCAGGATCTCCTGGTCCCGGGCGTCGTGGGTGTGCGCCGCCAGGTTGTCGAGCTCGTAGGGGTCGGAGCTTCGGTCGAAGAGCTCGTCGCCGCCGCGGAGCCGGGCGTAGGTCCAGGCGCCCGCCCGGATGCCCCAGTAGAGCCGCTTGGATCCGTCGGCGATCTTCCACGCCTCGATGGGGACGACGCGCAGCTGGGCGGGCCGGTCCAGCCACTGCATCATGTCGACGCCGTCGAGGGGTCGCGTCGCCACCGCGCCGGCGACGGCGAGGATGGTGGCAGCGATGTCCGGGTTGGTGATCGGGGTGCGCGTGGTGGTCCCTCGTGGCACGCCCGGCCCGCGCATCAGCACGGGGATGCTGATGATCGGGTCGTAGTGCCACAGCTTGCCGTTGATGTTGCTGCCGCCGACGGTGTAGCCGTTGTCGGAGGTGAAGACGATCAGGGTGTCGGCGAGCTGCCCGGTCCGCCGCAGGGTCGCGACGTCGTGGCCGATCGCCCGGTCCAGGCTGAGCACCGTCTCGAGCCGGCGCTCGTAGACCAGCCGCAGCGCCCGCTTCTGCCGGGCGTCGAAGCGCTTGTGCCGGGGCGATCCCGCCGGCAGGTCGGCGGTGTCCTCGGGGAACATGTCCGGTGTCGTGGGCAGGCGGACGCCGCGCAGCGTGTTGCGGTCCCGAGCGGCCGGCACGGTCACCTTGAACGCGGCATCCGTGCCTGCGTAGAGCTTGACCGGGTCGTCGGGGCCGGCCGGGCCGCCGACGTGGGGTGCGACGTAGTTCAGCCACTCGAACCACGGTTTCCCGGTGCGCTTGCGGGTCGTGGCGGCGCCGCGGATCATCGCGTCCGACTGCCGGGTCATCACGTCGGTGGTGTAGCCGCTCTCGCGGCGCAGCACACCGTTGATGTTCAGCTTGGGGTCGGTGAAGCGATACGTCGAGGGGTCGACCGTCGCGCGCCACTGGTTCCAGCCGACCGGCTGCGCCATGCCGGTGCCGTCCTTGCCGTAGCCGTTGAGGTACTTGCCGGCGAACATCGTCTGGTAGCCCGCCTCCTGCAGCGCCGTGGCGATCGTGGCGTTCGGGTCGAAGGCCCGATAGCCGCCGTATGGCCCGGAGATGGAGCGGGCGCCGTGGTTGTGCGCGTACTGACCGGTCAGCAGGCTCGCTCGCGCCGGCACGCACAGCGGCGTGGGCGCGATGCCGTCGGTGAACGTGACGCCCTCGTCGGCCAGCAGCCGACGGGTGTTCGGCATGAAGGCCAGATCCCCCACGGCGAGGTCGTCGGCTGTCACGAGCAGGATGTTGGGGCGCGTGGTGGCGGCTGCCGGCCGCGGCTTGCGGGGAAGGTGGCCGAAGAGTCCACTTACTGCCAGCGCACCGACCGCCAGCGTCGCCAACGTCGCGCGTCCTCGCACCCTGCCCCCGATACTCGTATAAGCAAACCGAATTACTAGAGTATCAGTCGATTAGCGCGAGCTCGTAGCACGCCGAGACGTCACCTTTGGGGGGTCGAGTGGTCACTTCTCGCGGAGCGGTGACGCCTCGACCCGCGGAAAGTGACGCCTCGACCCGCGGAAAGTGACGCCTCGGCGATCAGGGGAGGCGGGGCGTCCGGGGAGGTTCGGTACGCCGCTGCCGGGTGGCTTCGATCGCCGCGCCGAGAGTGAGCAGCGCCGTGTCGTCGTACGCGCGACCGGCCAGGGTGAGGCCGACGGGCATGCCGATGTCGGCCATCGTGCCCATCGGCACCGTCACGGTCGGGATGCCCAGGTGGCGGACGACCAGGTTGCCGTTGGCCACCCAGACGCCGTTGCGCCAGCCGAGCTCGGCGGAGGCCGGCTCGACATCCATGTCCGCGGGCCCGACATCGGCGACCGCCGGGAAGACGACCGCCTCCAGCCCCTGATCGTCGAGCCACTGCTCGAGGTCCAGGCGGCGGGTCTCGATCAGCCCCGCCAGGCCGGAGGCCAGCTCGGGGATGTCGGTCAGCGCCGCGTAGGGGTGGGCGCGGACCTGGTCGGGGTAGGAGGCGATGTCGTCGTCGAAGCCGGTGTAGCGATCCGGCAGCGCCCCCTCCGGGTGCGGGAAGATGCTCGCGCCCTCGACCTGCGTCAGCGAGTCGAGCGCCGGGTCGCCGTTCGCGGCGAGGAAGTCGTCCCACGCCCAGGCGGACAGGTCGACGATCTCGCGCCGCAGGTACTCGGCGCTGACCAGGCCGCGGGTCCTGATCGTCGGCGCCCCCGGCCGGTCGCCCTCGTAGTTGCTGACCACCGGGAAGTCGACCTCGACCACTGTCGCGCCCGCCGCCTCGAGATCGGCCCGCATGGCCTCCCACAGCGCGATCACCGAGGGTCGCGTCTCGATCCGGCGCCCGGTCGGACCGCCGATGCCGACGCCGTCGGGAGCGTCGTCGGCATTGACGTACATCCGCGGCACGCCCAGGCGCACCCCGGTGAGGTCGCGGCCCTGCGCGAGCGCGACGTACGACGCGGGGCGCAGGGTGCTCGCCGGCGGGATCTCGACCCACGGCTGGACCCGCCAGAAGTCGCCGCGGGTCTCGGTGTCGTCGGCGACCACCACGTCGAGCACCTCGAGCAGGTCGACCATCGTGCGCGTCTGGGGGACCACGACGTCCATCGTCGGCACCAGCGGCCAGTTGCCGCGCACCGAGATCACCCCCCACGACGGGGTGTAGGCGCACAGGGCGTTGTTGGACGCCGGGCCGCGACCGCTGGACCAGGTCTCCTCGCCGAGCCCGAAGGCGGCGAAGCTGGCCGCTGTCGCCGTGCCGGAGCCGTTGGAGGACCCCGAGCCGAACGGCGCGGTGAGGAAGTCGGCGTTGTAGGGGCTCTCGGCGCGACCGTAGACACCACGCTGCATGCCGCCATTGGCCATCGGTGGCATGTTCGTCAGCCCGAGGCAGATCGCGCCGCCGGCCCGCAGCCGCTCGATCGTGAAGGCGTCCCGCTGCGCCACCAGATGCTCGAAGGCGGGACTTCCGGCCGCCGCCGTCAGGCCCGTCACGAGGTAGGAGTCCTTGGCGGTGTAGGGGATGCCGTCCAGCGGGCCGAGGACGGCACCGCGCGCGCGGCGCTCGTCGGAGGCACGCGCCTCCTCGATGGCCGAGGGGTTCGCGACGACGACCGCACGCAGCCGCGGACCGGAGGCGTCGTACGCCGCGATCCGTGCCTGGTAGGCCTCGACCAGCTCGACGGCGGTGACCTCGCCGGCATCGAGAGCGCGGCGCAACTGGGGGATGGTCGCTTCGACGACATCGAACATAGGAGGATGCTGCCATGAGCATCATGCCTCCCGAGTGGGCCCCTCAGGACCGGATCTGGATGGCCTTCCCGGCTCCCGGCTACTCGCTCGGCGAGACAGCGGCTGAGGCCGATGAGGCGCGGTCGACCTGGGCTGCCGTCGCCAATGCCGCCGCCGCGTTCGAGCCGGTCACGGTGGTCGTCGATCCCGGCGAGGTGGACGCCGCCCGCAGGGTGCTGGCGCACGAGGTCGAGATCCTGGAGGCGCCGCTCAACGACGCCTGGATGCGCGACATCGGGCCGACGTTCGTCCATCAGGCCGACGGCTCGGTGGCCGGGGTGGACTGGGTCTTCAACGGCTGGGGCCAGTGCGACTGGGCCACGTGGGACCGCGACGAGCGCATCGGTGCGTTCGTCTGCGAGGCGGCCGGCGTTCCCCGGATCGGCTCGACCATGGTCAACGAGGGTGGTGCCATCCACGTCGACGGTGCCGGGGCCGTGCTGGTCACCGAGACGGTGCAGCTGGGCCAGGGGCGCAACGAGACCTGGACCAAGGAGCAGGTCGAGGCC
The DNA here is from genome assembly GCF_029873215.1 of Nocardioides sp. BP30. NCBI lineage: Bacteria > Bacillati > Actinomycetota > Actinomycetes > Propionibacteriales > Nocardioidaceae > Nocardioides > Nocardioides lacus. The sequence continues at coordinate 658,079 of NZ_CP123620.1, forward strand.
GAGCTCGCCCGCACGATCGGGGCGAGCGAGGTCTTCTGGCTCCCGCGCGGACTGACCCGCGACTACGAGCGCTACGGCACCCGCGGCCACGTCGACATCGTCGCGACCTTCACCGCTCCGGGCCGGGTGCTGCTGCACAGCCAGCGGGACGCGGCCCACCCCGACCACGAGGTGAGCCGGTCGCTGCACGCCCTCCTGGCCGAGCGCTTCGAGGTCGTGGAGCTGCCCGCCCCGGCGACTCTCCGCGACGCCGAGGGCTGGGTCGACTGGTCCTACGTCAACCACTTGGTCGTGAACGGCGGCGTCATCGCCTGCTCGTTCGACGACGCGCGGGACGCCGACGCCCTCGCCGTACTGCGTGACGCCTATCCCGGCCGCGAGGTGGTCGCCGTCGATGCCCGGCCGCTGTTCGACCGCGGCGGCGGCATCCACTGCATCACCCAGCAGCAGCCTGCCCCGCGCTGACGCCGAGACGTCACCTTTCGCGGGTCGAGTGTCCACCGGTGTGGACATTCGACCCGCGAAAGGTGACTACTCGACCCGCCGAAGGTGACGTCTCGACGTGTCAGGCCCCGGCCAGGTTGTTGAGCGCCGCCTCGATGTCGTGGTCGTCGTCCATCCCGCTGATGGGGTCGCCGGCGGCGTCGACGTACCCGGCGTGCCGGAAGCTCTCCTCCGACTCCGGCGTGAGCCCCCGCAGCGAGGCCCGGTAGAGGGAGAGCCACGCCTCCCGCGCGAACGGGATGCCGTCCACGACGAGGCGGTGCTGGGCCGCGCGGAAGTCGACGTCCTCCCCGCGCGACAGCGACCAGGCGACGCCGGCCTCCTCGGGGGCGAGGACGACGCCGGCGCGCGAGAGCCGACCGCGCACGGACTCGACCGCGGCGCCGTTGACGACGTCGGTCACCACGAGGCGGGTCACGCCGCCGCGGTGCATCGCCAGGCGTACGACGTCGGCCAGCGCCGGCACCAGGACCGGCGCCCACTGACCGTGGCAGCCGAGCAGGAGCGTGCCACCGTCGATCGACCAGGCAGGGCCGCGGTGATCGGCGAGGTCGGCGGGGATGCCGTTGCCCTCGACGTCGGGGTCGAGCATCGGCAGTCCGAGGGTCAGCCCGTCGACCATCGCCTCGGTGACAGCCGGGACCACCCCGGCCGGTGCGTCGTGGGCGACGAGCAGCCGGCGGCAGATCAGCCGCAGCTCCCGCCTGCTGAGCCGGACGGTGGTGGTCATGAGTTCCTCTCGCTGATCTCGACCGGCGGCTCCCACGCGCCGTCGGGGGTGCCCAGGTCCGCGGGCGACGGGGCCCCGAGCAGGATGACGCCGACGGTGCCGAGCGGTCCCTGCTCGCGGGTCTTGCTGATGCCGAAGAAGGCGCAGTTGACCAGCCGGATCACGTGCGGCGCGTGCAACGTTCTGCTGCGCTGGTCGGCGATCACCGTGTGATAGCGCCGCTCGCTGTCGGCCACCACGCGCTCCAGGGTCGCCCGCATGCCGGGATGCGCGAGCAGGAACTCCCCGATCGGGTCCGCCGCCGCCCAGCCGGTCGCGGCCTCGCGGAACGCGGCGAGCTCGGCCGGCAGATCGAGGGTGAGGTCGTAGCGAGGCGAGGGCAGCGAGGTCAGCGGCCCACGCCGGGGCTCCTCGGCCGTCTCGGACTTGTACCAGGCGAAGTACGGGTCCAGGCCGGCGTCGGCCAGCTCGAGTGCCCAGCCGTACCGGCTCGTCACCAGCTCCCGGACCTGCCCGACGGTGAGCAACGGGTCCCACGCCCGCGGCGCGTTGCCGACGAGCGGGCCGGGCCGCGGCTCGGTGCGGCACACCGCGTCCACGAGGGCCGCATTGACGACCTCCTCGGTCTCGGCGGTGATGCCCGCGCCGGACATCCAGGTCGTCAGGTCGCCGACGGCCCGCGGCTGCTCGGTGCGCACATGCTCGACCACGCGCCGCAGCTCCGAGGCCACCTGCCGGCCGGGCGGCACGGACATGCCCGGGTCACGGGTGCGGTCGGCGTCGCGGTCCAGGGCGCAACGCTCCAGCCGGTCGAGGAGGAACGGCTCGAGCTCCGAGCCGGGGCCGAGCGCCAGCTGCTGGGCGAGCGCCAACCGCTCCTCGCGCTCGGTGAGCCACCGGTCGAGGAAGTCGGCATGGTTGTTCACGTAGAACATCAGCCCGAGCCCCGAGGCGTTGCCGATGCCGAGGTAGCGGCGCAGCTCGGGGCTCAGGGTGCTGGCACCGGCCCCGCCGCGCGCGGCGGCGATGTGGTCGGCGAGGTCGAACCCGAACTGCCGGACGACGTACGCCATCAGCATCTGGGCGTGGTACGGCGAGCCCAGCGGGTGCTCGTCGCCGTACGCCGCGAACGTCTTGGTGCCGAACGTGCCGTTCCCGTCCATCCCGGTGTTCCGCATGAGGTAGCCGGTGGTGGCGAGGATCTCGACCGGCGGCTGCTCCCCGCGGGCGAGTGCGTCGACGACGAGCTCGAAGGCGCGCATGCTGCGCTGGGCGCGGGCCCAGATCAGGGTCTCGGGGGTGGCCCGGCCCTCGTAGAGCCGTAGCAGCTCCTCCTCCTGCTCGCGCAGCTGCTGGGCATCCAGGTCGCCCTCGACCAGGGTGGCCGTCGCATCCCAGGCGCTGCCGATGATCCGGTCGGTGCGACCGTCTCCCGCGGGTGGGTAGGAGTACAGGACGACGGTGAAGAAGAGCTCTCCGGGCGGGCTCACCCGGTAGGAGGCGACGCCCGCGCCCTGGTCGTCGAGGGCGAACCGGGTGCGCTCGACGCGCCACGACTCGCGGTTGGCGCGGTCGAGGAACGACTGCGCGAAGCTCAGCATCGTCGGCTGCAGCGCGCCGAGCCGCTCGAGCCGCATCAGCTCGGTCTCGGGCCGCAGGGTGAGGACTGCGTCTGATCTGGGTTGCACGGGGCCTCCGTCCTGGTCAATGACACGGAAGCATACGCATATAGATGACGGCGTCAATGAGAAGTTTCGTTGTAGTCATCCCGTGCAGAGCCTTCAGGTGACATCGAGCGCTCCGTCGCCGCCGACGACGTGTTACGCGCAGATTTCTTACCGTCAAACGGTTGACGTTGCCCGGATCACATGCCTACGGTCTGCGAACAACGTCAACGAGAGGGTGACATGAGTGAGAACGAGCGGACGCGGGCGCTGACGTCGCCGACGCGAGCGCTGACCCTGCTGGAGGCCGTCGCCGACAGCCGCGTACCGGTCCGGCCCCCGGACCTGGGCCGCACGCTGGGCTGGTCCCGGGCGGCTGTGCACCAGCACCTGGTGACCCTGGTCTCGGCGGGCTGGCTCGACCAGCTGCACGACGGCCGCTACCGGCTCTCCCTCAAGGCGGGCCGGCTGGGCAGCGCCGCGCTGGAGCAGGCCGGCCTGGGCGACCGGATCCTGCCGCTCCTGGAGGCGGTGACCTTCCGGCTGCGGGAGGCCTCCTTCCTCGCGGTGCTCGAAGGTCAGCGCGCACACATCATCCGCCGCGTGCAGGCGCCGCGTCGGATCCAGGCACACGTCGCCAGCAGCGACTTCGACCTGAGCAGCAGCGCGTCGGGCCGGGTCCTGACCGCCTATGCGAGCGAGGCGGAGCTGACCCAGGTCGCGGGCGACGGGATCTCGATCGCCTCCAGCCGGGTGCTCGCCGAGGTGCGCAGGCGAGGCTTCGCCGTCACCGACGTCGACGACGACCCGGGCGATGAGACGACCGCCGTCGCCGTCCCCCTCATGGACGACCGCGGTCGCTGCCTGGCCGCCATCGGCGTCCTCGCCCCGACCGACCGGCTCGACGTGGCGCTCGCCAGCTCGATCCTGATCGAGGTGGCCCACCGCTTCGACCAGATGTGGCACGCGACGCCGGCGCTCGACCTCGACACCATGGACGAGGAGGCGGCGCGATGACGGGCCTGCGCTGGGTCGACGGCATGCAGAGCGGTCACTACGCCCGCGAGCAGTTCGAGGCCAACGCGGCCGGCGGCCTGCTCTGCGCCACGGTGACCGTCGGCGTGTGGGAGGACTTCCCCGAGGCGGTCGACGCGACCCTGGCCTGGCGCCGGGCGATCGAGGCGAACGCCGACGTGGCGATGCACGCCCGCACGATGGCCGACATCCGGTCCGCCGAGGACCAGGATCGGGTGGCGCTGCTGCTCGGCTTCCAGAACAGCAACCTCGTCGCGGACCGGCTCGACAGGGTCGAGGCCTTCCACGACCTCGGCGTACGGGTGATGCAGCTGACCTATAACAACGCCAACCATGCCGCGAGCGGCTGCTACGAGGCGGCCGACGGTGGCCTGACCCGGTTCGGGCGCGGCTTCGTCGCCGAGCTCAACCGACTGGGCATGCTGGTCGACCTCTCCCATGTCGGCAACCGCTCGGCCGCCGACACGATCGCCAGCTCGAGCCACCCGGTGGCCTTCACCCATGCCAACGCGGCGGACCTCTTCGACCACCCGCGCAACAAGCCGACCTGGCTGCTCAAGGAGCTGGCCAGCCGCGGCGGCGTGATCGGCTGTGCGCTCTACCCGAACCTGGTCGGACCCGAGTTCAGCGCGACGTTGGACACGTGGTGCGAGATGGTCGCCCGGACGGCGGAGATCGTCGGCGTGGAGCATGTCGCGATCGGCAGCGACCTCGGCGGCACCTACTCCTCGACCCAGATGGACCGACTCCGCTCCGGCTACTGGACCCGCGCCGTCGACCCCGGCGCCGCCACACCCGGTACGCCGGACCTCGCCGAGCCGGTGTGGTTGCCCGAGATGGGCCAAGCGACCCAGATCGAGGAGGGTCTCGCACGCGCCGGCTTCTCTGCCGACGACATCGTCCGGGTGTTGCGGGAGAACTGGCTCGCGCTCTACGCCGAGGTGCTGGGATGACCACGCTGCGAGCCGAGTCCGGCGACCTCACCGAGACCGCGCCCACCGTCGTACCCCTGCGGCACCCGGGCCGGATCGCCGCCGCGGTAGTGCTGGCGCTGATCGTCGCCCAGGTGGCCTACGTCCTGTGCACGAACGACCGCTTCGGCTGGGACGTGGTCCGGCACTACCTCTTCGCCGGCCGGGTGCTGCGCGGTGTGTGGCTCTCGGTGTGGCTGACGGTCGTCTCGATGGTCGCCGGTCTGGTGCTCGGGGTGGTCCTCGCGGTGATGCGCCTCTCGGCCAACCCGGTGGCTCGCTGGACCTCGTGGGTCTACGTCTGGCTCTTCCGCAGCACGCCGGTGCTGGTCCAGCTCGTGTTCTGGTACAACCTCTCCGCGCTGTTCCCGCGAGTCGGCCTGAGCGTGCCGTTCGGGGGCCCCGAGATCTGGACGACGAGTGCCAACTCGGCCATCACGCCGCTGACCGCCGCGATCCTCGGGCTCGCGTTGAACGAGGCCGCCTACATGGCCGAGATCATCCGCTCCGGCATCCTCTCGGTCGACGCCGGCCAGGCCGAGGCCGCGACCGCCTTCGGGATGACCCGGCTCAAGGCGTTGCGGCGGGTGATCCTGCCGCAGGCGATGCGCGTCATCGCCCCGCCGACCGGCAACGAGCTGATCACGATGCTGAAGACCACCGCGCTGGTCAGCACCGTCGCGGTCTCGGACCTGATGTACACGGTGCAGCAGATCTCGGCCGCCAACTTCGAGGTGATCCCGCTGTTGATCGCGGCCAGCCTCTGGTACCTGGCGCTGGTCTCGGTCCTGATGCTCGGGCAGGCCCAGCTCGAGCGCCGGCTCAACCGGTCGCTGGTGCGTACCGTCCGCGTCCGTACGCCGCGTCGCCGCCGCTCGGTGCCGACGCTGACCCGTGGGAGTGAGCATGTCTGAATCCGCGACGGTGCTGCGCGTCGACCACCTGAGCAAGAGCTACGCCGGCGTACCGGTCCTGCGCGACGTCTCGCTGACCCTCGACCGGGGCGAGGTGATGTGCGTCCTCGGTCCGTCGGGCAGCGGCAAGTCGACGCTGCTGCGCTGCGTCAACCATCTGGAGAAGGTGGACGGCGGGATCGTCCGGGTCGGCTCGGAGATCATCGGCTACCGCGAGCGTCACGGGAAGCTGCACGAGCTGCGCGAGCGTGAGGTGTGTGCCCAGCGCACCGCGATCGGCATGGTCTTCCAGCACTTCAACCTCTTCGCCCACATGACGGCGCTGGAGAACGTGATGGAGGCGCCGGTCCAGGTCAAGGGCGAGAAGCCGGCCGAGGTGCGCAAGCGTGCCGAGGAGCTGCTCGAGCGGGTCGGACTCGCCGAGCGCAAGCACCACTATCCCAACCAGCTCTCCGGCGGCCAGAAGCAGCGGGTGGCGATCGCCCGGGCACTGGCGATGCGGCCGACGCTGATGCTCTTCGACGAGCCGACCTCCGCCCTCGACCCCGAGCTGGTCGGCGAGGTGCTCGACGTGATGAAGGAGCTCGCCGCGAGCGGCATGACCATGCTGGTGGTCACCCACGAGATCGGCTTCGCGCGGGAGGTGGCCTCGACGGTCGCCTTCATGGACGGCGGCGTCGTCATCGAGTCCGGTGCGCCCGCCGAGGTCCTCAGCAGGCCTCAGCACGAACGTACCCAGGCCTTCCTCGGCAAGGTGCTCTGAGCCTCGCCGTGTCTCGACCCTCCCATCCCGGCGGCCGGGCCGCCTCGATCCACCGAAGGACCCATCCCATGACCAACCTGCGCTCCCCGTGGCTCCAGGCCACCCTTGTCGGGCTGGTGGCTCTCAGCGCCACGGCCTGCTCCAGCGGTCACGACGACACCGCCTCCGACGCGGCGGGCACGGCGGGTGCCGCCAGCTCCGGTACGGCGTCGGCCCAGCCGGGCGATCCCGCGGCCGCCGCGCTGGTCCCCGCCGAGATCCGCAAGCGTGGCTCCATCACGATCGCGACTGATCCGTCGTACCCGCCGCTGGAGTACGCCGACGCGGACTCCGGCGATCTGAAGGGCATGGAGGTCGACCTCGGCAACGCCCTGGGCAAGGAGCTCGGGCTGCAGGTGAAGTGGACCAAGGTGGCCTTCAACAGCATCGTCCCCGGTCTCCAGGCGGGTCGCTACGACATGGCGCTCTCCGGCTTCTGGGTGTTCCCCGACCGGCTCAAGGTGACCAGCATGATCACGTACTTCGAGTCCGGCAGTCAGTACATGGTCAAGGCCGGCAGCTCGCTCAAGATCGACACCCGCGCCGATCTGTGCGGTACGACGGTGGCGCTGGAGAGCGGCTCCTCGGAGATCGAGATGAACCAGACCGAGAGCAAGACCTGCCAGGCCGAGGGCCAGAAGCCGATCACCGTGCAGACCTACCAGACCCAGGACCAGGCGAACCTCGCCGTCACCTCCGGCCGGGCGCAGAGCACGGGCGTCGGCGCCGAGGTGGCCGGTTACACGGTGAAGAACGCGCACGGTCAGCTGGCCCTCGCCGGGGCGATCTTCGACTCCAGCCCGGCCGGCATCGCCTTCCCGAAGAACAGCGCCCTGCTCCCGGCCGCCGATGCGGCACTGACGACGATGTCGACCGACGGCTCGCTGAAGAAGCTCTTCTCGACCTACGGCGTCAGCGACCAGCAGATCGCGCTCAAGCTCAACAAGTGACCGCCGAGAGGTCATGAACCGCGGGTCGAGTGTCCACAGCCAGGTGGACACTCGACCCGCGGTAGTTGACGTCTCGACCCGCCGAAAGTGACGCCTCGGCTGGGGCTCAGTCCTCCGTGGAGGCCGCCTTCCCGGCGGCGATGAGCTCCATGATGGAGGAGTCGGCCAGGGTCGTGGTGTCCCCGACGCCGCGGCCCTCGGCGAGGTCGCGCAGGAGGCGGCGCATGATCTTGCCCGAGCGGGTCTTGGGCAGCTCGGGCACGATCATGATCCGCTTGGGCTTGGCGATCGGCCCGATCTGGGTGCGGACGTGGTCGGAGAGCTCCTTCTCGCAGCTTTCCGGGGCGCCCTCGCGCAGGATGACGTAGGCGACCACTGCCTGACCGGTGTCGGCGTCGGTGGCGCCGACCACCGCGGCCTCGGCGACGTAGGGGTGCGAGACCAGGGCGGACTCGATCTCGGTGGTGGAGAGCCGGTGACCCGAGACGTTCATGACGTCGTCGACGCGACCCAGGACCCACAGGTCGCCGTCCTCGTCCTTCTTCGCGCCGTCGCCGGCGAAGTAGTACCCCTGGCCGCCGTTGGCGTCGCGGAACCGGGCCCAATAGGTGTCGATGTAGCGCTGGTCGTCGCCCCAGATGGTGCGCAGCATCGAGGGCCACGGCTGGGTGAGCACGAGGTAGCCGCCCGAGCCGTTGGGCACGGGGTGGCCCTCGTCGTCGACCACGTCGGCGGTGACGCCCGGCAACGGGTTCATCGCCGAGCCGGGCTTGGCGTGGGTCACCCCCGGCAGCGGGCTGATCATCATGGCGCCGGTCTCGGTCTGCCACCAGGTGTCCACCACGGGCGTGCGGTCGCCGCCGATGACGTGGCGGTACCAGACGTAGGCCTCGGGGTTGATCGGCTCGCCCACCGAGCCCAGGATCCGCAGGCTGCTCAGGTCGTGCTGGTCGGGGATGTCGTGACCCTGCTTCATGAACGAGCGGATCGCCGTGGGAGCGGTGTAGAAGAGCGTCACCTTCTTCTCCTCGATGATCCGCCACCACCGGCCCCGCTCGGGATAGTCGGGCGTGCCTTCGTAGAGAACCTGGGTCGCGCCGTTCGCGAGCGGACCGTAGACGATGTAGGAGTGGCCGGTGACCCAGCCGATGTCGGCGGTGCACCAGTAGACGTCCGTCTCGGGCTTGAGGTCGAAGACCTCCCAGTGGGTGAACGCCGCCTGGGTCAGGTAGCCGCCGGTGGTGTGCAGGATGCCCTTGGGCTTGCCGGTGGTGCCCGAGGTGTACATGACGTAGAGCGGATGCTCGGCGTCGAACGCCTCCGGCGTGTGCTCGGTGGAGGCGGTCGCGACAGCGTCGTGCCACCACACGTCGACCCCGTCCTCCCAGGCGACGTCCTGGCCGGTACGCCGGACGACCAGCACCTTCTCGACCGTGTGCCCGGCGCCGGCCGCGATGCTCCGCGCCTCGTCGACCGCCGGCTTCAGCGCCGAGGGCGCGCCGCGGCGGTAGCCGCCGTCGGCGGTGACCACCACCTTCGCGCCGCAGTCCTCGATCCGGGAGGCGAGCGCCTCGGCGGAGAAGCCGCCGAAGACGACCGTGTGCGGTGCGCCGAGCCGGGCGCAGGCCAGCATCGTGACGATGGCCTCGGGGATCATCGGCATGTAGATAGCGACCCGATCGCCGGTGGCCACTCCCAGCGAGCTCAGCGCGTTCGCGGCCTGGCTGACCTCGTCCTTGAGCTGGGCGTAGGTCAGGTCACGCGATTCCGCGCCCTGGTCGGAGACCGGCTCGCCGACCCAGTGGAGGGCGACCCGGTCCCCGTTGCCGGCCTCGACGTGACGGTCCACGCAGTTGTAGGCGGCGTTGAGCTTCCCGCCGGTGAACCACTTGAAGAACGGCGGGTTGTCGTCGTCCAGCACCCGGTCCCACCGCTGGGCCCAGGACAACCTGTCGGCGGCCTTGGCCCAGAAGGCCTCGCGGTCGGCGCCGGCCTCGTCGTACGCGTCGGCCTTCACGTTCGCGTTGGCGGCCAGCTCGGCCGGCGGCTCGAAGCGCCGGTTCTCGTGCAGCAGGTTCGACAGCGTCTGTTCGGTCATCTGATCACTTCCGGGTGCGAGTCGGTGCTACGTGTCCTACGCCACACTAGGCCGTCACGCGCGCGGTCCGACCGGCAGCACCTGGCGCTTGAAGGTGAAGGCCGTGACACCGGCGAAGGAGGTGTACCAGGCGACGGCGGCCGTCACGATGCCGAGGTAGCCCCCGATCTTGATCCAGTTCGACGACTCCTTGTCGAACCAGCCGATCGCCAGGATCGCGAAGGTCACCGTCAGCAGGACGAACACCCCGAGGACAGCCCCCGAGACGCGGGAGGCGGCGACGGCCATGTACGCCGTGAAGATCGCCCAGCCGAGCAGGTAGACACCCACGACCTTGTACCCGTCGGGCCCCAGCTTGGCCAGGTCCTTCTCGGCCAGCCACCAGAAGGAGAGCCAGAATCCACCGTAGGAGCAGAACGCTGTCGCGCCGAAGGTGTTGCCCTTCGCGAACTCCCACACGCCGGCGGTGAACTGGCAGATGCCGCCGTAGGCGAGCGCGAGCCCGAGCGCACCGCCGACGAGCGCCTGGGGGACGATGTTGGCGTTGACGCAGCTGAGGACGAAGGTCGTCAGGGCGAAGGCGGCCAGCCCCAGCGGGGCCGGATCGGCGATGTGAGCACCCGGGAGGGTCCGGGAGATGGGCGCCTCCGCGGGGCGCTCCGTGTAGTTGCTGGACATGTCGTGCTCCTTCGAGATGCAGGACTGGACCATCCCCGGATGCCCGGGCATCACGACGCTAGGAGCCTCCGGGGGCCGGCGCCACGGGCACGGCCGGAGCGGTCGCCCGGCGGCAGGATGCCTGCGATGTGCGCTGCGTCACACACGACGAGCGGCGTCGTGGCGACGACGAGCGGCGCGCTCACTCGGCTCCACGGGCACGGAACCCGCCGCGGTCGACCATCACCGCCTCGGGCGTGTGCAGCCGCACCATCGTCCGGGCGACGTGGAGCGGTCGGCTGGTCGCCACCGACACGCCCACCATGGTCGCGAACGCCAGCGGGACGGTCACCAGCGCGGGTTGGGAGAGTACGGCGCCCCCCAGTCCGGGGTAGCTGTGCCCGCTCAACCCCACCGCCACCGCGGCGGTGGAGAGCGCCCCGCCCACGGTCATCCCGGCGATGGCACCGGTCGCGGTCAGGCGTGGCCACCAGATGCCGAGCAGCAGCATCGGCGCGAAGGTCGAGGCGGCGACCGCGAAGGCCAGCTCGACCGCGTGCGCCACCGCGAGACCGGTGGAGAGCAGGGTCAGGGCGAGCGTCGCCAGCGCCCCGATGGTCGCCGCGATCCGGAAGGCCGCCACGCCACCGAACCGGTGACCCAGCAGGTCCTGCCCGATCACGCCGGCGATGGAGAGCACCAGCCCCGAGGAGGTGGAGAGGAACGCCGCGAACGCGCCGGCGGCGAGCACCGCCGTCAACAGGTCCGCCGTGGTGCCGCCGACGAGGTGGCCGGGCAGGTCGAGGACGGCCGTGTCGGTGGCGTCGGTGGCGGTCAGCGGTGCGAGATAGTGCCGCCCGAGGACGCCGTACACCGGTGGCAGCAGGTAGAAGAGGCTCAGCAGCCCCAGGACGGTGACAGTCGTACGGCGAGCGGCGTACCCGTCCCGGTTGGTGTAGAAGCGGACCACGACGTGGGGCAGGCCCATCGTGCCGAGGAAGGTCGCCACGATCAGCGAGTACGTCAGGTAGAGGCTGTGCGGGCCGCGCATCGGCTCCAGCCAGTCGGTGCTGTGCAACCGTGCCGCCGCGCCGGGTGCACCGCCGTGGTGGACGGCGAGCAGGAAGGCCAGCGGCACCAGGAGCGCTGCCAGCTTGAGCCAGTACTGCACCGCCTGCACCAGCGTGATGCTGCGCATCCCGCCGGCGACGACGCTGGCCAGCACCACCACGGCCACCGCCGTCGACCCGGTCCAGGCGGGTGCGCCGGTCAGCGCGTGCACCGTCAGCCCGGCACCCTGGAACTGCGGGATCAGGTAGAGCACGGCGATCAGCACGCCGAGGGCGCTCGCGAGCGTCCGGGCGCGCTGCGACTCCAGCCGGAACTCGGCGAAGTCCGGCAACGTGTAGGCACGCGAGCGGCGCAGCGGCGCTGCCACGAACAGCAGCAGCACGAGGTAGCCGGCGGTCCAGCCGACCGGGTACCAGAGCATGTCGACGCCGCGCGCCATCACCAGTCCGGCGACACCGAGGAAGGAAGCGGCCGACAGGTACTCCCCGCTGATCGCGGCGGCGTTGGTCGCCGGCCCGACAGCCCGCGAGGCCACGTAGAAGTCGCTGGTGGTCCGGGCTAGCCGCAGCCCGAACGCTCCGACCGCGAGGGTCAGGACCGAGACCAGCAGCGCCGCGAGGGCGGCGATCGCGTTGGCGTTCACCGCGGGCCGACCAGGTCCTGGAAGGCGCGCTCGTTGCGCTCGGCGCGGCGGACGTAGACGACCGCCAGCCCGATGATCACCGGATAGCAGCCGGCGCCGAGCAGCAGCCAGGCCAGGGGTACGCCGAGGATCCGACCGTGCTGCAGCCACGGCACGAGGACGAACAGCAGCGGCAGAGCGCCGACGCTCGACACGAGCACGAGCAGCAGGCCGAGCGCGAGCCGCAGCTGGCTGCGCACCAGCGATCGCATGTACACCTCGCCGACAGGGCTCTGCGCATCGATCTCGCGCGCGACGGTGGTCCGCCGCGGCCTTCCGGCGGTCGGGGCGGTGATCCGCGTCCGGGGCAGCGGCGCGTTGCTGCTCACGCCTCCCCCCGACGGGTCCGCCGCAGCTGCTCGCGCAGTGCCGGCGTGTGGCGCCTGCTGACCAGCAGCTCGTGGCCGCCCACGACCACCGCCACCCGGCCGTCCTCCTCGCGGATCTCCTCCACGTGGTGCAGCGAGACCAGCAGCGATCGGTGGATCCGGATGAAGCCGGTGTCGCGCCAGCGCTCCTCCAGGGTGGAGATGGGCAGGCGCACCAGGTGGCTCCCGGTCGCGGTGTGCAGCCGGCTGTAGTCGCCCTGGGCCTCCACGTAGCTGACCGTCGAGCGGGTCACCAGCCGGGTGACCCCACCCAGCTCGACGGCGATCGTGTCGTCGCGCGGCGGCGTCACGCCGGCGTCGCGGATCCGGCGTACGGCCTCGCGCAGGCGCTCCTCGCGCACCGGCTTGAGCAGGTAGTCCACCGCGTGCAGGTCGAACGCGTCGACGGCGTGCTCGGCGTGCGCGGTGACGAAGACGATCCGGGGCGGGGTGCGGAACCGGGCGAGCACCGCTGCCAGGTCCAGGCCGGAGAGGCCGGGCATCGCGATGTCCAGGAACACCGCGTCGACGTCGCGCTCGCGCAGCAGTTGCAGCGCCTCGGTCCCCGAGCCGGCGGTGCTCACCGAGGCGATCCGGTCGTCGCGCCCGAGCAGGAAGGTGAGCTCGTCGCGGACGGGACGTTCGTCGTCGACGATCAGGACGTGCAGCGTCATGGGCGCACCCCGTGGGCGTACTTCGGAACGCGGACGGTGACCTTCGTGCCCGCCCCCGGAGCGGTCTCGACCACGAGACCGTAGTCGTCACCGAACGTCGAGCGCAGCCGCTCGTCCACGTTGAACAGCCCCACCGAGTCCAGGCTGGCGTCCCCCGCGAGCACCCTTCGGATCCGCTCCGGATCGCCGCCGACACCGTCGTCCTCGATGGTGATCACCGCCTCCCGGTCGAGGTCGCGGGCGAGGATCTGCACGGTGCCACCGTCGGGTCGGGGGGCCAGTCCGTGCCGTACGGCGTTCTCCACCAGCGGCTGCAGGCTCAGCACCGGGATCGTCACGGGGAGCACCTCGGGCGCGACCCGCAGCGTGACGCCGAGCCGGTCGCCGAACCGGGCCTGCTCCAGCACGAGGTAGCGCTCGATCGACTGGAGCTCCTCGGCGAGCGTGGTGTAGTCGCCGAGCCGGCGGAAGGAATAGCGGGTGAAGTCGGCGAAGTCCAGCAGCAGCTCCCGCGCCCGGTCGGGGTCGGTGCGCACGAAGCTGGCGATCGCCGTGAGGCTGTTGTAGACGAAGTGTGGGCTGATCTGGGCCCGCAGGGCTCTGACCTCGGCCTCCATCAGGCGTGATCTCGACGCGTCGAGCTGGCCGAGCTCGAGCTGCCCGCTGACCCACTGGGCGAGCTCGTCGGTCGCCCGGACCAGGACAGCCGAGGTGTGACCGGTGTAGATCTGCAGCGTGCCGACGACCCGGTCCTCCACGGTCAGCGGCGAGACGACGGCGTGCCGGATGTCGCACGCCGGGTTGCCGCACCGGAACTCGCGGTGGTCGCGCACCGTCGTCGATCCGTCCGCGACGCCGTCGCGAGCCAGCTGGGCGGCGTGCTGCTCGTGTTGGACGGCTCCGCCGTCCCAGGCCAGCAGGGCCTCGGTGTCGGTGAGGGCCACCGCCGGCGCCGCGACCAGGGAGCGCAGGTGCTTGACCGAATCCGTGGCGGAGGTGAGTGTCAGCCCCTCGCGCAGCGCGCTGGTCATCAGCGATGCGGTGTGCAGGGTGCGGAACGTCGCTCTGTCCGCCTCGGTGCCGAGGTGGCCATGGCGCCGCCTCCAGCGTGTCATGCGTCACAGGTTAGTTGAGTCGGGCCTGCGTCCGGGTTGAGTCGGGCCTGCGTCCGGGTTGAGTCGGGCCTGCGACACCGGCCGTCGTTCGGGGTCGGCGCAAAGAAAAACGAAAAGCGTGGGCCAGTCCCAGCGTGGCCCGGTGTCTTGGCCGGGTCGAGTGCCTTGAGCACAGTTGCGTCGGGCCACCATGGCTGTGATCCAGTACGACGAGATTTCCCCCTGGTCTGGTTGTTGAAAGAAGGTTGACCATACACATCCGACCACCTAGGATTCGAACATGCGTTCGAATTGATCTCTCTCGGTGGTGGTCTCCATTCATCAGATCCAGGCGGCACTCGCCACGATCGCTGCTGCCCTCGATGACGCCACGGACGCGGACCCGGTCTTCCTCGCGACGGCGGACAAGGCAGACGTGCTCGCACGACTGGAGCAGATCACCGCACGTGTGGCCGAGCTACGACTCCGCGTGATCGCCTCCGCACAGGACGTGGCCGAGGAGGTCAGTGCCCGCGATGTCGCAGCCTGGCTGGTTGCCCAGCACCGGGTCGAGAGTCCCGCCGCGCACGCCACCCTTCGGTTGGCCCGGGAGTTGGAGGGTCGGCCGGTGGTCCGGGCCGGGCTCGCGCGCGGTGCGTTCAGTCTCGAGCACGCCCGCGTGATCCTCCGTGGGCTCGACGACCTGCCCGACGACCTACCCGCCGAGGTGTTGGCGCGGGCGGAGGTCACGCTGTGCGACCTCGCGAGTGAGCACCGGCCCAAGGACCTGCGCCGCCTCGCCAGCCACCTGTTGGAGGTCGTCGCACCCGAGGTCGCCGAAGCCGCCGAGGCCGCAGCCATCCGTCGGCTCGAGGAGACCGCGAACGCGAAAGCGTGCCTCTCGATCACCGACCAAGGCGACGGGACGACCCGCATCCACGGCATCGTCCCCGAAACGGTCGGTCACCGGTTGCGGACCTACCTGCAGGCCTACACCCAACCCCGAGTAGCGGCCCTGGAGGCCGACGGCAGGGTCCCGCCCAGGAGCCGGCTCCTCGCGCACGCGTTCGCCCAGCTCCTGGAGAACACCGACCCCACCCGACTCCCCGCCCACGGCGGCGACGCGACCACGGTGGTGGTGACCATGACGCTGGACCAGCTCCGGGCCGGTCTCGGTGTTGCTTGGCTCGAGGACGGCACCCCCATCAGCACCGGGGAGACCCGACGCCTGGCGTGCACCGCCGGGATCATCCCCGCCGTCCTCGGCGGCAACTCCGAACCCCTCGATCTGGGCCGCACCCGAAGACTCTTCACCCCATCCCAGCGCAAGGCACTCGCTCTACGAGACAAGCACTGCCGAGCCGAAGGCTGCGCCGTCCCCACTACGTGGTGCGACGCCCACCACGACCAACCCTGGAGTCACGGCGGCCACACCGACCTCGCCCACGGCTCCCTCCTCTGCGGCCACCACCACCGCCGAGCCCACGACCCCACCTACCAAACCACCCGACTCCCCGACGGCCGCTACCGCTTCCGACGAAAGGCACGAGCTCTGGTCCGCGCGAGTCCGTGAAGACGGTGATCCTCTCCTGACCGCGACCTCGCGGTGCCCTGGGCGACGCCGAGGTCTGCGCCGCCGGGACGACTAGCCGGTGATGCTGGCGCTGCCGTTCTCGACGTGTCCCACGAAGCGCCTGCTCCAGGTGCTGTCGCCGGTGCCGGTCACGGTGAGGTCGTACCACCCGTGTGACGTCGACAGCACGTCGAAGGTCGCGGTCGCCTGCGCGCCCGCAGCGACGACGTAGGTCCACGGTCCACCGGTGAGGTACTGGTTGGCAGCCACCTTGAACGTCACCGACGATGACGAGCCGTTCACGAGGGTGAGGGTGAGGCCCCTGGTGGTCGCGGCGATCGTGGGGTGCACCTCGACGCCCTTGCTCGCGCCGTTCGCATCTCCGGTGAGGCGGCGTAGGAAGCGGTTCGGGCCCACCACGGTGAGGTCGTAGAGACCCTCGCCGTACCCGCTGCCGACATTGAAGAAGTCGGTCACCGGGCTACCCGGCTTCACGGTGTATTGCCACGGACCTCCGGTGCGGTGGGCGTTGGCGTAGACCGCGTAGTGCGCGGCGTTGGTGCCGGTGGCGCCGGCGTTCGACATGGTGATGTTCACCTTGACGGTGGTGCCGCTGTAGCTCCACGAGGAGACGTCGGCGTTGAGCTGGTACGGGAGGGCTCGTGCCGGCCGGGTGCCCGTCTCCTGGGCAGGCAGGGCATTGGTCTGCGGCGTGGGGTTGGCCAGCGGCGTGCAGGTCGCCAGAGCGATCGCGGCACCGGGGGTGGGGAGCGTCGGCATGCCGGCGACCTTCGAGGTGAAGTCGAACGTCGAGGTCAGGTCACCGCACACCGAGCGTCGCCAAGCACTGATGTTCGGGCACGGGGCGGGCTTGCCGATCGCCGCCGTCCACTTCTCGAGGAACTGGATCACCGAGGTGTGGTCGAAGACCTGGGAGTTCACCCAGCCACCCCTGCTCCAGGGCGAGATGACGATCATCGGCACGCGGAAGCCGAGGCCGACCGGCAGACCGTCGTAGAACTCCCCGGTCGTGCCCGACGCGGGTACAGGCGGCGGCACGTGGTCGAAGAAGCCGTCGTTCTCGTCGTAGTTCAAGAACACCACCGTGCTGTCGAACACCTGGCTGTCAGCGTTGAGGGCGGCCAACAGACCGCTGACGAATCTTTCGCCGTTGACCGGTGGCCCGATCGGATGCTCGGAGTTGAGCTGGTCGGTCACAACCCAGGAGACCTGCGGCAACGTGCCTGCCACGACGTCGGCCCTGATCGCCGCCAGGATGTCGGTCCCGGTCACTCCGGTGGTTGCGGGCACGCTCGCCATGCCCTTGGTGTGGAGCGGGGAGGTGCTCGACGCGTCGCTGAACTGGGTGAAGTAGGCCAACGCGTTGTCGCCGAAGTTGTCCGCCGCGTTCTGGTAGACCTTCCAGCTGACGCCCGCAGCCTCCAGGCCCTCAGCGTAGGTCTGCCAGGTCACCCCTGACTCGTCGCCGCCCGACGTACTCGACGCGTCGATCTTCCCGCTGAACAGGTAGGTGCGGTTCGGGCCGGTCGCGGTGAGTCCGGAAGCGTGGTAGGCATCGCAGATCGTGTAGGCGTCGGCGAGCGCGTAGTGCACCGGGATGTCCGAGCGGGTCAGGTAGCCCAGGCAACCGATCTTGGTCTTGGCCGACATCCAGGAGTCCATCCTGCCGCCGTTCCAGGCCGCGTGCTGGTCGCTCCAGCTATGCGCGATGTCGCCCTGGCACTGGGCGTAGACCTCGCCGTTCGAGGACTCGAGCCAGAACGGATACTGCCGACCGGCGCCGTTCGGTTGGTCGAAGACGGAGTACCCGCCGGGGAGCGTGATGGTGCTCTTGTCCGCGAAGCCACGCACGCCACGCAGGGTGCCGTAGTAGTGATCGAAGCTACGGTTCTCCTGCATCATCACCACCACGTGCTTGACGTCCGCGATGGTGCCGCTCGTGGCGGCGTCGGCGGTCTCGAGCCGGCCGCCCGGGAGGGCGCCCACCTGCGCGGCGAGCGCCGCCAACCCCGCAGCCGACGTACCGGCGAGGAACGTCCGACGATCTACTCCAGCCACTTCCACCCCCAGGTCGATTCGGACCGGTCCGGACAGAGGCATGGGTGCTCCCCGGGCCCGATCCCGTGAACCAGACGCTAGGGAGGCGTCGCTGTCTTCGGCAAGGTTGGTCGCCGAACCCACCCCGGGGTTCGGCGACCGTTCGCCGAGACGTCACCGAATCGCCTTGTCCGCGGGTGTCATCACGCCCGGCACGCGATGTCCCCGGCCGGCGCACCCGCGCGATGCAGACGGCGGTCGAGCGCGGGTACCGGGTGGCCACCTGACGACGAGATGAGGGGGCCGAGCATGCGGTTGGTGACCGTCGCCCACGGCACCCGTCACGCCACCGGCAACGAGGTCGCCGCCCGGCTCACCGTCGCTGCCGGCGAGCGCCTCGGCGTGCCCGCCGCGGTCTCCTACGTCGAGCTGTGCGACCCCGTGCTGGCCGTCGTGCTCGCCGCCTCGGCGGAGCCGGCGGTGGTCGTGCCGCTGCTGCTCACCACGGGCTACCACGTGACCAGCGACATCCCGGCCGCCGTCGCCGCCGCTCCTGGGCCCGCCGTCGTGACAGCGCCGCTGGGGCCGGACCCGCTCCTCGCCGCGGCCCAGGTGGACCGGCTCCTCGCCGCCGGTGCCCGCCGAGGCCAGCCGGCCGTGCTCGCCGCGGCAGGCTCGACCGACCCCGAGGCGCTGCCGCGGCTGGAGGAGGCCACGGCGCTCCTGGGCGAGGCGTGGGGTGGTCCGGTGCGGCTCGCCACCCTGGGCGGGCTGGGACCGCGGCTGGTGGACGTGGTGCGGCCGGGCGACGCGGTCTCGCCGTACCTGCTCTCACCGGGGTTCTTCGCCTCCCGTTGCCGCGACCTCGCCCGCGCTTCCGGCGCGACGGTGGTGGCGGAGGTGATCGCCGTCCACGATCGGGTGGTGGAGCTCATCGAGTGGCGCTTCGTGAGCGCGGCCGGCGGCGCCGCGAGGTCGTGAAGCCGCGCTTGCGGGTCGGGGCGGCATCGCCCCGACCCTCGCTCGTTACGGCGCCGTGGTGACGGTTACCGGGACGGTATGAGCCATCCGCAACTCGCCATCGTCACCGGCAGCGACTCCGGCATCGGCGCCGCGACAGCCGCGCTGCTGGCAGCCGAGGGATACGACGTCGGCCTCACCTTCCACCACGACGACCAGGGGGTGCTCGAGACCGTTCGCGCGGTCGAGGCGCGCGGTCAGCGTGCGTTCGTCGAGCCGTACGACGCCGCCAGCCCGCGGGCCGGCGACATCGTCGACCGGCTGGCCGAGCGTCTGGGCGGCCTCGGGGTGGTGGTCAACGTCGCCGGCACCGGGCACTCCGACCGCGTCCTGGACGTGTCCTACGAGCGCTGGCGGCAGGTCCTCGCCACCGACCTCGACGGTCCGTTCCTGGTGGCCCAGCGCGCCGCCCAGCGGCTGGTCGACGCCGGCCACGGCGGCCGGATCGTCAACGTCACCAGCGTCCACGAGCACGTTCCGCGCTACGGTGCCGCCGCCTACTGCGCCGCCAAGGCCGGGCTGGGCGGCCTGACCAAGGTGATGGCGCTGGAGCTGGCCGAGTACGGCATCACCGTCAACGCCGTCGCGCCGGGCGAGATCGCCACCGAGATGACCGGCACCGAGGAGCGGGACGCCTACGCGACCGAGCGGCCGGGCAACCCCACCGGGCGCCCCGGCCACGTGCACGAGGTCGCGTCGGTCATCGGGTTCCTGGCGAGCCCGCGGGCGGCGTACGTCACCGGTTCCTCCTACGCCGTCGACGGCGGCCTCCTGCTGATGGCCGCCCACGGCCACGACCTGCAGAGCACCGAGTGGCGCTCGGTCTGATCAGCGGAAGTCGATCAGGATGAGGTCGTCACCGTCGTCGCGCTCGCCGGGGCCGACGCCGTCGGTGACGACGCGCGGCAGCCGGTGGGCGGTATCGCTCATCGAGCGCGGCGGGTACGGCGGGCCCGGCGGGTTCACCAGCGGCGTCGGAGGGACCGGATCGCTGATCAGGATCGGCGAGGTCGCCGGTGCGGGGGCGGGCCGGGCGTGCTCGAGCACGGCGGCGCGGAAGACGCGGCAGGTGTAGGGCAGCTGCATGCCGTCCATGCCGCGGCCGTAGTCGTCGTAGAAGGCGAGCACCTCCGCGCGCTTGGCCTCGCGGTCCTCCTCGGCGAGCACGGTGACGTTGGAGCGGGAGAGGACCAGGTCCTGGATCGTCTCGCGGTTGACCACCTGCCAGAACCGGAACTGCTGCTCCTCGACGGCGCTGAACAGCGCCGAGTCGTCGATGACGGCACTCGGGTCGACGTCCTGCTCCTGGCGCCCGATGAGCCGGCCGAGGCGGCGCACCCACGGGATGCGCTCGTCGCGCTGGTTCCACAGCAGCACGAGCCTGCCCCCAGGGGCGAGCACGCGGCTGATCTCCTGCAGCGCCGCCACCTGGTCGAACCAGTGGAACGCCTGCCCCGCGATCACCGCGTCGTACTGCTGGTCGCCGGCCGGGATCTGCTCGGCGGTGCCCACCGTGGCGCGCACATCGGGCAGCTTCGTCGAGAGGACGTCGAGCATCTTCTCGTCGGGTTCGGTGGCGAACACGTCGTGGCCCAGGTCGAGGAGGACCTCGGTGAGCTTGCCGGTCCCGGCACCGAGCTCGAGCACCCGCAGCGGCCGCTCACCCAGCGCCCAGGCGACCGCCTCGCGCGGATAGACCGGCCGGCCGCGGTCATAGGCGGCGGCTGCGGTTCCGAACGAGAGCGCTGGATCGGTCATCCTGCTCAGGGTAGCGCCGTGGGCGGGCATGTCCGGTGATACCGCGCAGCCGGCGGTCCGTGTCGTCACCCGGTGGCCTAGGCTGCGGATACGTGAGTGAACCGCTGGCCTGGCTCGTGTCGCTGGAGGGCGTCGCCTCCGCCTTCGCCGGGGCCCGCGACGGCATCGACGTGATGCTGCGCGACCGCGGCCTTCGTCGTACGGCGCCGGACATCACGGGGGAGTCGTTGCTCCGCGGGGCCCACGCATCCGCGGTGCTGGAGGGGTCGGGCTCGACCCTGGCCGAGGTCCGCGAGTCCGGTGGGGACGCGATCGCGCGCGACGCCGTACGGCTCTCGACCGAGCTGCTCGCGCTGGTGCCGGTGCTGCGCCGTACGCCGCTGCAGGCCTTCGCCCGGTTGCACGCCGTGGCGGCCGCCGGGACCCTGCCCGAGCACGAGCTGGGCCGGCCGCGCGGACCGCAGGAGGTCGAGCGACTGCGCGGCCTGGCCGACCTGCTCGCCGCCGATTCCGCGACGCCGGCGCTCGTGCTCGCCGCGATCGTGCACGCCGACCTCGCCACGGTGGCCCCGTTCGCCTCGCACAACGGGATCGTCGCCCGCGCAGCCGAGCGGCTCGTGCTCGTCGCTCGGGGCGTCGACCCGACCTCGCTGGTCGTGCCCGAGGCCGGCCACCTCGCGCTGCGCGACGCCTACGAGTCGAACCTGCGCGGGTACGCGTCGGGTCAGCGCTCGGGCCTCCACTCGTGGCTGCTGTACGCCGCCGAGGCGTTCACCGCGGGCGCGGAGGCATCGCCGCTACGCCGCGACGCGACCTGAGCCGGACATGCTGGTGGCACTCGATCGGCAGATCGAGTGCCACCGCGAACACGCGAACCGGGGCTACCAAGCGTGCATCATCAACTGCTGCCGCGGGACTGGTTCCCGCTCGGCATCGCGCCCTGTCGGAAGGGTAGATCGCCGCGTGGGTACTCCGGTCACGTGTAGGTATCGAGTTGTTCCTCGACTCCCGTTGTACGCCGCATCGCGCCGCGCTTCAAGGGGTTGACATCGACCCGATCCGGGAGATCAGCCCGCTGCGCCGATCAGGCACCGACGCGGCGCCGCGCCCGGGCGCCCGCCCAGAGCACGCCACCGATGGCGACCACGCCACCGACCGCCAGCGCCGCCAGCGTGGGCCCCGCCGGCGGCAGGGAGGTGCGCAGTGCCACCGGCTTGGTGAAGATCAGCACCGGCCAGTCGCGCTCCTTCGCGATCCGGCGCAGCTCCTTGTCCGGATTGACCGCGAAGGGATGGCCGACCTCCTCCAGCATCGGCAGGTCGGTCATGGAGTCGGAGTAGGCGAAGCTGCGGCTCAGGTCGTAGCCGTGGGTGCGGGCCAGGTCACGGATCGCCTCGGCCTTGTGCTCGGCATAGGCGTAGAAGGCGATCGTGCCGGTGTAGTGACCCTCGCGCTCCTCCATCCGGGTGGCGACCACGTGGTCGGCGCCGAGAAGCTGGCCGATCGGCTCGACCACCTCCGAGCCGCTCGCGCTGACGATCACCACGTCGCGTCCCTCGGCATGGTGTTGCTCGATGAGCTGGACGGCCTCGTCGTACACCAGCGGATCCACGACGTTGTGCAGCGTGTCGGCGACGATCTCACGCACGGTGCTGACGTCCCAGCCGGTGACCAGCTCGGACATCATGTGGCGCATCTTCTCCATCTGGTCGTGGTCGGCGCCGCCGAGCACGTAGACGAACTGGGTGTAGACGCTGCGCAGCATCGCCTTGCGGGAGATCAGCCCGCCGGCCTGGAAGGGCTTGCTGAAGGCCAGCGTGCTCGACTTGGCGATGATCGTCTTGTCGAGGTCGAAGAACGCGGCCTCGCGGGCCGGCGCCGCCCTTCCCAGGTCCATGGGCCCATCGTAGGTGCCGACCCCGCCCGTTTTCGTCCACAATCCCCGCTTCAGGCGTCCCGATCCACAGGGACCTTCGGCCCAGGTTCGGTACGTCGGGGGTCGCGGGCACGCTCCGAGACATGACAGCACTGCTCCTGATCACGGCCGACGACCTGCTTCTCGACGAGTTGCTGCGGCTGGCTGCCGCGGCCGGCGTCACGCCCGAGGTGGCTCGCGACCTGTCCACCGCGCTGCGCGCCTGGTCGCGGGCCCCGGCCGTCGTGGTGGGAGCCGACCTGCTCGCGGGGCTGGCCCGGATGGGGCCTCCGCGGCGACCGGCCGTACACGTCGCCGGGTGGGGTGCGGCCGGCGAGGACGTCTTCCGGTCGGCTCTGGCGGTCGGCGCCGAGCACGTCGTGGAGCTGCCCGACGGTGCCTCCTGGCTGACCGCCCTGCTCACCGACCTGGGCGACGATCCGGGCGGCCGCGGGCTCCTGCTCGGCGTGGTCAGCGGCTCGGGCGGCGCCGGAGGCACCACCTTCGCGTGTGCCCTCGGCCAGGCGGCCGCCGAGAGCGGTCCGGCGGTGGTGATCGACGCCGACCCGCTCGGTCCCGGCATCGACCGCGTGCTGGGTCTGGAGGAGAAGGCAGGGGTGCGCTGGCCCGATCTGGCCCATACCGCCGGTCGGCTCGGCTCGCGGTCGCTGCGCGAGGCGCTGCCCAGGCGCGGCGCCCTCGGTGCGCTCTCCTGGGCGCGCGGCGCGCCGGGAGCCCCGGCGCTGCCGGACGCGGTGGCGGTGCGGGAGGTGCTCTCGGCGGCGGCCCGCGGCCACCAGACGGTCGTGCTCGACCTGCCCCGCGGCCCCGGCAGCGTGGAGCTGGTGGGGCGCTGCGACGAGGTGCTGGTGGTGGTCACCCCGACGATCACCGGCATCGCCTCGGCCGCCCGGCTCGTCGACAGCCTGGTCGATCGCGGTGGTGGTCCGGGGGCCGACCCCGGTCACCTCGGCCTCGTCGTACGCGGGGGCCGGGTCGGTCCCGAGGCGGTGGCACGCGCCGTCGGCCTGCCGGTGCGCGCCGCGATGGCCGATCAACGGGGGCTCGCCGAGGCGATCGACCTCGGTCTCGGGCCGCTGCGCGCCCGCCGCGGACCGCTGGCCCGGGCCGCCGCCGAGGTGCTGGGCAGGCTCAAGGTACGGGCGGTCGCGGCATGAGCGTCTCGAGCGCGGGGATCGACCTGGCCCCGGAGGTGGTGGACCGGGTGCGGGAGTGGCTGGCCAGGTCCGCCGGGCCGCTCACGCCGCACCGGGTGGCCGAGGCGTTGCGCGCCGCGGGCCGGCCGGTCGGTGATGCGACGGTGCTCGCCGTCTACGAGACCCTGCGCCGGGACGTGGTCGGCGCAGGACCTCTGGAGCCGCTGCTGCGGCTGCCGGGCGTGACCGACGTGCTGGTCAACGGGCCCGACCAGGTCTTCGTGGACCGCGGCGCCGGGCTGGAGCAGGCGGCCGTCTCCTTCCCCGACGAGGCGGCGGTGCGTCGGCTGGCGCAGCGGCTGGCGGCCACGGCGGGTCGGCGGCTGGATGACGCGGCGCCGTACGCGGACGTCCGGCTCGCCGATGGCACCCGCTTCCACGCCGTCCTCGCACCCCTGGCCCGCCCCGGCACGGCGATCTCGCTGCGGGTGCCGCAGCGGCGTGCGTTCGACTTGGCGGAGCTGGTCGAGCACCGCATGCTCACCGCGGGCGGAGCCGATCTGCTGCGCCGTCTCGTCGCCGCGAGGCGTGCGTTCCTCGTCACGGGCGGGACCGGCAGCGGCAAGACGACGTTGCTGGCGGCACTGCTCTCCCTCGCCGATCCCGGCGAGCGGCTCGTCATCGTGGAGGACTCCTCCGAGTTGCGGCCCCGGCACCCGCACGTCATCGGGCTCGAGGGCCGGCCGGCCAACATCGAGGGCGCGGGGCGAGTGGAGGTGAGCGCCTTGGTCCGGCAGGCG
Organism: Nocardioides sp. BP30; assembly: GCF_029873215.1. Lineage (NCBI taxonomy): Bacteria > Bacillati > Actinomycetota > Actinomycetes > Propionibacteriales > Nocardioidaceae > Nocardioides > Nocardioides lacus. The sequence goes on from NZ_CP123620.1 coordinate 682,574, forward strand.
TTGCGGATGCGCCCGGACCGGCTCATCGTGGGGGAGGTGCGGGGGGCCGAGGTCGTCGACCTCCTGGCCGCGCTCAACACCGGCCACGAGGGCGGTTGCGGCACCTTGCACGCCAACTCCGCGAGCGACGTTCCTGCCCGGGTCGAGGCGTTGGCGCTCGCCGCCGGGCTGGGACGAGAGGCGGCGCACAGTCAGCTGGCCTCCGCCTTCGATGTGGTGCTGCACCTGGGTCGGGTCGAGGGCAGGCGGGTGCTGCTGGAGATCGCTGTGCCACGGCGAGAGCCGTCCGGACTCGTCGTGATGGAGCCGGCCATCGGATGGGGGCCGCGCGGCGTGTGCGAAGGACCGGCGGCCGAGGCGCTGAGCGGATTGCTGGCATGAGTACGGGGGTGACGGCCGGCCTGGCGGCCGCCGCAGCGGTGATGCTGCTCCTCGGGGCCCCACCATCGCCCGAGCGCAGCACGCGAGCGCACCGGCGCTGGTGGTGGGCGGCGGCGATCCTGCTGCCGTTCACCGTCCCGGCCCGATGGTGGCCGTTGGCCGGCATCGCGGCGGGGGTGGCGCTGGGGGCCTGGCTCCTGTGGCGCGCCCGAGCTCGGCGATCGACGGCCGCTACCGTCGCCGGGCGCGTCGTGGAGACCTGCGAGCAGCTGGCGGCTGAGTTGGCCTCGGGCCAGCCGTCGGGCGGTGCGCTGGATCGGTGCGCGAGCGCGTGGCCGCCGCTCGGCCCGGTCGCCGAGGCGTTCCGGATGGGGGCGGACGTCCCGGCGGCGTGGCGGCAGGTGGCGGCCGAGCTGCCGGGCGGCGGCGACCTGCGGATCGTGGCCGCAGCCTGGGCCGTCTCCCACCGCACCGGCCAGGGCCTGGCGGAGGCGGTGGACCGGGTGGCGAGGGACCTGCGCGCCGCGGCGGTCACCCGGCAGGTGGTGGTGGGCGAGCTCGCCTCGGCGCGCGCCACCGCCCGGCTGGTCGCGCTGCTTCCGGTCGCGGCGTTGTTGATGGGCGCCGGCGTCGGTGGACGACCCTGGGTGTTCCTGCTCGGCACACCACTCGGGCTGGCCTCGTTGACGCTGGGTCTGCTGTTCGGCTGGGCGGGGTTGGCCTGGATCGAGCGGATCGCGGCGGGGGTCGAGTCGTGAACCCCAGCACGTGGTGGCAGCTGTGGGGCGCGGCGGGATGTGCGGCACTCGCCGCCGCGCTGGCCCAGCGACCGCCCCGTCGGCTCCGGTCCGACCGATGGATACCGGAGGTCCGCGAGTCAGGGCCGGACGTCGACTGGAACCACCGGTGGCGATGGCTGCTCGCCGCCTCGGCCGGTGTGGGCGCCTGGGCGTTCCTGGGCGGTCCGCTCGGACTCGTGGCCGTGCCGGTGGCGGCCACCCTGACCTGGACGACCGCCGGTCGGGCCGAGCCGGCCGCCACCAGACGTGCGCGGGAGCGGAGCGTTCGCGAGCTGCCTCACGTCGTCCGGCTGCTGGGCCTGGCGCTCGACGCCGGCGCCCCTCCCGCCCAGGCCCTGGAGATCGTCGCCGACGCGCTGCCCGGACCGGCGAGCGACCGGCTCCGGCCGGTCGCCGTGCGGTTGCGACTCGGTGCCGATCCGGCCGCCGGCTGGGCGGCTCTCGGCCAGGACGCCGCTCTCGCTCCGCTGGGCCGCACCCTGGGTCGAGCTCAGGAGGGCGGACTGTCGGTCGCGGAAGCGGTGGCGAGGTTGGCCGACGACCTCGCCCGGCAGGCGCACGCCACGGCGGAGCGGCGGGCCCGCGCCGTCGGCGTGCGGGCGGCCGCGCCGCTGGGTCTGTGCCTGCTTCCCGCGTTCCTGCTGATCGGGATCGTGCCGCTCGTCGGTGGGCTGCTCACGTCCTTGTCGTGGTGAGCACACGGGAGGTGATTGACGTCACAGGCCGTGACCGGTTCACTGTGGCCTCCACCCTCGTGAGGAGCCGTCCGCCTGCATGTCCATTCCGCAACCGCCGACGCGGCTCACCCTGCTGGAGTCGGTACGCCGTGGACTGGCCTCGACCCGGGGCGACCTCGGCCAGGTCACAGGCCTCTCGCGCAGCGTCGTCGCCCAGGTCGTCTCCGAGCTGGTCGCCGAGGGCCTGCTGATCGAGCGCCGCGTTGCGGGGCCGGTACGGCGCGGGCGACCGACGTCGCGGGTCCAGCTCGCGCCGCAGCAGGGCCTCGCCGCGGGCATCGACGTCAGCCACCGGCACATCGCGGTGATCCTCAGCGAGCTGGACGGCCGCGCGATCCACGAACAGGAGATCGTCTTCGACGTCGATGCCGATGCGGCCGCCACGTTCCGGGCGGCCCGCCGGCTTCTGGACGCCGCGATCGCTCGCGTGGGCGTCCGCGGCCGGCGCCTGGTCGCCGTGGGCGTCTCGCTGCCCTTCCCCGTCGTCGGGGTCGAGCGCGTCGTCGCGCCCGTCGGTCACGTGCCCGGCTGGGCCGGTGCCCGTCCGCACGAACTGCTCCGGCTCGAGCCCGGGACGCTGCTGATCGTCGACAACGATGCCGATGCCGGCGCCTGGGGTGAGCTGATGCACGACGACGACGCGCGCTCGCTGCTGTTCGTCAAGGTCGGCGAAGGGCTCGGCTCCGCTCTCGCCGTGGGCGGCCAGGTCTTCGGCGGCGCCCACCACATGGCCGGGGAGATCGGTCACGTGCTCGTGCCCGGGTCCCGCCTGCCCTGCCGCTGCGGCGGTGCGGGCTGCCTCGACGCCGTGGTCACCCGGGCGGTCGAGCCGGACGCCTCGGCGTCGGAGATCGAGGCGGCCGGCACCGCGCTCGGTGGGGTGCTCGCGCAGCTCGCGAGCTTCGTCGACCCGGACGTGGTCGTCGTCGGCGGCACCGTCGGAAGCGACCCCGGTCCCTTCGCCGAGTGGATCGCCACCGGCTACAACGCGCTCGCCTCCCGGATCCACCACGCGCCGCTGCGCGCTGCCGTCCTCGGTCGCCGGTCGGAGCTGCGAGGCGCCCTTGACCGGGCGCTCGGTCAGGCGTGGCATGCCCTGGCCACCCCGTCGCCGTACGTGCTGGCGCGCTGAGACGACCACCGCCGCGACTCTGTCCTGGCGCCGGACAAATACCTGGTGTCGACTGCGCCGGAGCATGCCTGCCGTTCGGCCGGCGTGCGCCCACAGCGGTTGACGAAGGAGACACACGTGCGATCTGTGACGCACAGGACGCGAGCGCACGCGACGCGCTGGCGCCGGGGGGTGACCGCCCTGGTGGCGAGTGCCACCCTGGCGGTCAGCGGAGTCGTGGCGACGCTGCCGTCCGCCTCGGCCGATACTCCGGCCCCCGACCTCGCGAGGTTCGGCACCATCTCGGCCGACAAGGTCCAGAACGACCCCGGCACCACCAATGGCGGCTACTTCCCCGCGTCGAACATGATCGACGGCGACAGCACCACCCGGTGGGCCAGCGGCAACGGTACGGACAGCGTGAGCTCGCCGTGGACCGCCGCCATCACCGAGGACCTCGGGGCGCCCGCCACGATCACCGGCACCACGATCGCGTGGGAGGCGGCCTACGCCTCGGGCTATCACATCGAGGTGGCCACGGCGGCCCCCGACGACCCGGCGAGCTGGACCACGGTCTACACCACCACGACCGGCACCGGCGGGAACAACGACCAGGCGAGCTTCGCCCCGGTCGAGGCCCGCTACGTGCGACTCGACCTCGACGCCAGGGCATCGGTCGGCGGCCACTACTACGGCTACTCCATCTACACGTTCTCGGTCTGGGGCAGCTTCGACACCCCGCAGGTCGAGTTCGGCTCGCTGTCCAACACCACCGCGGCCGGCTCCGCGGCGACCGTGCCGCTGGTGCTCTCGGCGCCGCTGGACCACGACGCCACCGTGCACGTGACCTCGACCGACGGTACGGCGACGGCCGGGGTGGACTACACCGCTGTGGACGAGGACGTCACCATCCCGACCGGCGCGACGTCGGTCCAGGTGACCGTCCCGACCACGGCCGAAGGTCCGCTCGCGCCCACCCGCACCCTCCAGCTCGCCCTCTCGGCACCGTCCACCGGCCTCGCGGTGGCGCCCGCGCTGTCGAGCGCGACCGTGAGCATCACGCCGAGCGGCACGCTAGCCAACACCGGCCAGACCAAGGTGCTCGACGACTTCGAGAGCGGCGTGCCCTCGACGTACGCGGTGTGGGCCAACGGCTCGGCGAACAACCCGGTGCTGTCCGCCCAGGCGGCGAGCGTCCCCGGCGACGCAGCCGACAACCACGCCCTGGTCGCCACGGTCGCCAAGACCAGCAGCTACTTCGGCTTCACCTACGAGCCGAAGAACGCCGACGGCACCAACATCTTGATGGACTGGTCGGCCTACGACGGCTTCAGCTTCTGGTTCCTCGGCAAGAACACGGGCAAGACCTTCAGCTTCGAGCTGCACAACCGCAACGCCAGCAACGCCGAGCAGGGGTTCACCTCCAATGTCGTGGACAACGTCGCCGGCTGGCGCAAGATCACGGTGCTGTTCAAGGACCTCAAGGCCAAGAGCGGCAACACCCTGACCCGGTTCAACCCGTCCATCTCGACCGGCTTCGCCGTCACCCTGACGAACTTCGCGGCGACCGGGGACTACAGCTTCGACGACTTCACCCTCTACTCGCGCGGGGTGCTGCTCGACGACTTCGAGCCGCCGTTCACCCCGGGCGACGCCCAGGCCCAGAGCGGCTGGTTCAGTACCGATGACGGCATCAGTGTCGGTGTGGGGGCGCAGGACCGCGGTCAGGTCAGCGACAACCACGTCCTCACAGGGACCTACCAGCGCGCCGCGGACGCCACCGGCGGCCTGAACGACAACCTCGCCTATTCGCAGGATTGGAGCAGCTTCCGCGGCATCCAGTTCTGGTGGTACGCCTCGCAGTCCACCGAGCCGGCCACCGCCGAGACCGGTGCGGTCATCCCGGTCGAGATCAAGGACGGCGGCCCCGACGCCGCGCACGCCGAGGTCTGGACCGCCACCTTCCGCGACAACTGGAGCAACGGCAGCCGCTGGAAGCTCGTCCAGCTGCCGTTCTCGGCATTCACCCTCGCCGACGACAGCCTCCAGCACGGCAGCGACACGACCCGAGACGGGGTGCTGAACCTGACCTCGACGTGGGGCCTCTCGGTGGACCTGCCGACCGGCACCGCCGCCACGCCGTACTCGATCGACGACGTCGGCCTCTACGGCACCCCTCAGCAGTTCACCGACATCAGCGTCAGCGTCCCGGACGTGACCCTGGTCAACGCCGGTGACACCGCCCACGTGGCGCTGACGCTCACCACCGCCTCCGGCAAGGCCACCACGGCCGCGACCGCAGTCAAGTGCGCGACCGGTACGACGGCGGCCGTCAACGGAACGGACTACACCAGCGTCAACACCACCGTGACGTTCCCGGCCGGCACCGCCTCGGGTACGACGATGACGTGCGACGTCCCGACCCTGGCCGGGGCGGCGCAGGCCGAGGCCCTGCAGATCCCGCTGACCATCACCAACGCCGCGATCACGCTCCCGCTGACCGCTCCGCTCGTGGTGATCAACGCGCACGGCTTCCCCTACCTGGACAGCTCGCTGCCCGTGGCGACGCGGGTGCAGGACCTGTTGGGCCGGATGAGCCTGGCGGACAAGGTCGGTCAGATGACCCAGGCCGAGCGCGGCTCGATGACCAACCCGCGCCAGATCAGCCAGCTCGGACTGGGCTCGCTGCTCTCCGGTGGCGGCTCGCTGCCGTCGAGCAACACGCCGGACGGCTGGGCCAGCATGATCGACGGGTTCCAGCGCGAGGCGTTGGCCGCGCCGCTGCAGATCCCGCTGGTGTACGGCGCCGACGCGGTGCACGGCCACTCCAACGTCAAGGACGCGACGATCTACCCGCACAACATCGGCCTGGGCGCCACCCGCGACCCGGCGCTGGTGCAGCAGATCGGCGAGGAGACCGCCTCGGAGACCCGCACCACGGGTGTCACCTGGGCGTTCGCGCCGTGCCTGTGCGTCAGCCGCGACGAGCGCTGGGGCCGCACCTACGAGTCCTACGGCGAGGACCCGGCGCTGGTCTCCTCCTTCGCCGGCGACGTCGTCAAGGGCCTCCAGGGCTCGGACGCCACCGACAAGTCGGCCCCCGACGAGGTGCTGGCCAGCGCGAAGCACTGGGCGGGCGACGGCGGCACGTCGTACGACGCCTCCAAGGCCGGCACGGGTGCCTACCCGATCGACCAGGGCATCACGAACGTGACCTCGCAGCAGCAGTTCGAGTCGCTGTTCGCCACGCCGTACGTGCCGGCGATCAATGCGGGGATCGGCACGATCATGCCGTCGTACTCCTCGCTGTCGATCAACGGCTCCACGCCGATCAAGATGACCGCCAACAAGTCCCTCGACACCGACCTGCTCAAGCAGAAGATGGGCTTCAGCGGCTTCCTCATCTCCGACTGGCAGGCGATCGGGCAACTGCCCGACGCCACCTACGCCGACAAGGCCGTCACGGCCGTCAACGCGGGCTTGGACATGGCGATGGAGCCGACGAACTACGCCAGCTTCATCAGCGCGATCACGGACGGGGTGACCAGCGGCAAGATCGCCCAGACCCGGATCGACGACGCGGTCTCGCGCATCCTGACCCAGAAGTTCGAGCTCGGTCTGTTCGAGAAGCCGTTCACGAACACCAGTCAGCGCGACCAGTTCGGTGGCGCAGCCCACCGGGCGACGGCTGCGCAGGCGGCCGCCGAGTCGCAGGTGCTGTTGAAGAACACTCACGACGCGCTGCCGCTGGCCAAGACCGGCAAGCTCTACGTCGCCGGCTCGAACGCCGACGACCTGGGCAACCAGATGGGCGGCTGGACGCTGTCGTGGCAGGGCGGCTCGGGCAAGGGCATGACCGCCGGCACCACGATCCTGGACGGGATCAAGGCGGATGCGCCCCATCTCGACGTCACCTACTCCAAGACCGCCACGGCGGCGACCAGCGGGTACGACGAGGGTCTGGTCGTGGTCGGTGAGACGCCGTACGCCGAGGGTCAGGGCGACGTGGGCAACAACGGCCACACGCTCAACCTCTCCGCTGCCGACACCCAGGCGATCAACACCGTCTGTGGGGCGATGAAGTGCGTCGTGCTCGTGGTCTCGGGTCGTCCGCAGCTCATCAGCTCGGTGGTGCCGAACGCGGACGCGGTCGTGGCCGGGTTCCTGCCCGGCTCCGAGGGTGAGGGCGTGGCCTCGGTCCTGCTCGGCGACGAGCCCTTCACCGGGCGGCTCTCGCTGAGCTGGCCGGCGAGCATGAACCAGATCCCGGTCAACGTCGGGGACGCGAACTACGACCCCGAGTTCCCCTACGGATGGGGCCTGCGCACCGACACGGCCCGGCAGCGGCTGACCGCCCTGGTGGGCGGTCTCGACGGCTCGGCCAGGACGGCGGTGCAGGCGCTGCTGGACGCCGACGTGTGGGGCGCTGACGGCTCGCTGGCCGACCACGAGGTCGGGCTGCGGCTGGTAGCGAACGCCGCCCAGGCGCTCAGCCAGGTCGACCAGTCGGTGGTCGACGCCGTCTCGGTGGAGACCGCGCAGCAACACCCGCTCGACCCGGTGCGGTTGCAGCAGTCCGACACCGTCGTCTCGCTGGCCCGCGACCTCGCCCAGAGCGCGATCGTGGCCCAGGGGGCCGACCCGGCGGCGGCCGACGTCTCCGCCACGGCGAACGCCGAGCACGACCTCGAGTCGGGTGACGCCTACGACGCGGTCAAGCTGCTCGCGTCCGTCGCGGGGGTCGACGTCACCACCACCGAGGCCCCGGCACCGACCAACACGACGCTGCCCTCCATCGCGGGCACCGCCCAGGTCGGCCAGACGCTGACCGCGAACCCGGGTGCGTGGTCGGTCCAGGGCGTCACGCCGTCCTACCAGTGGAAGGCCGACGGGTCGAGCATCGAGGGTGCGACCGGTGCGACGTACGTGCCGACCGCCGACGTCCTCGGCAAGGCGATCACCGTCACGGTGACGGTCAGCAAGGCCGGGTACGCCGACAGCGACCCCGCCACCTCGCTGGCCACCCTGCCGGTGGTCGCCGCGGCGACGCCGGCGCTGACCAGCACGGCTGCCCCGCGCATCGGGGGCACACCGCAGGTGGGCGTCGCGCTGCGTGCGACGCCGGGCTCGTGGAACGCGGCCGGCGTCACGCTCAGCTACCAGTGGCTGGCGTCCGGGCGACCGATCGTCGGAGCCACGCGAGCGACGTACACCCCGACGGTGGGCGATGTGGGCGAGCGGCTCTCGGTGACGGTCACCGCGCACAAGGCCGGGTACGCCGACGGCCGGGCGACCAGCGCTCCGAGCGCGCCGGTGGCACCCGGCGTGATCGGGCTGGTGCACGCACCCTCGATCAAGGGCAAGGCGAAGGTCGGCAAGCGGCTGACCGCCAAGCCCGGGTCGTGGTCGGTGTCCGGCGTGACCGTGCACTACCAGTGGTACGCCTCGGGCAGGCGGATCGCGGGCGCCACCGGATCGAAGCTGACCCTGCACAACGCCCAGGCGGGCAAGCGGATCACCGTCAAGGTCACGGTCTCGCGCTCCGGCTATGCGTCGGCGTCGGCGAGCTCGCGGCCGACCGGGAAGGTCAAGCGCTCCTGACGCCTGACCTGTCGCTCCGCTGAACGGTGGCCGCCCCGGACCTGGTCCGGGGCGGCCACCGCTGTCTCAGGGGGCGCTCGCGCGCCGATCCCGTCCACAGGAGTCGTCGCGAACAACGCTGTCCACAGCCCGTGACGGAGTGGTCGCGACGGCCTCGCGACTCATCGAGCCTGGAGACCACACGCCGCGTCGCGGCCCGATCCAGGAGGACGAGATGACCCACCCTCAGGCCCCGGCGCCGGCGGGCCGCACCGCCGGCGGCCCTGCATGCGATCGAGGGATCACCACCGCCGAGTACGCCGTCGGCACCGCTGCCGGCGCCGGTCTGGCCGGTCTGCTCTACAAGCTGCTCACCGGCGGCCTCGGCGACGAGCTCCTGCACAGGCTCTTCGACCACGTGATGTCCCTGCTGGGGATCTGATGAGTCGCGACCGAGGGGCGGCGACGGCCGAGCTGGTGGCGGTGTTGCCGGTGCTCGTGGCCGTCGTGCTCGGCATGGTCTGGCTGCTGAGCCTGGGCGTCGCCCAGGTCCGCACCGTCGACGCCGCTCGGGAGACGGCGCGGGCGCTCGCCCGCGGTGACCCGCCGGCGACGGCCATCGACCACGGGCGCCAGGTAGGCGTCGCTGGCACCTCACTCCTCATCGACGAGCCGGCCGGGCAGGTCAGGGCCCGGGCCAGCGTCCGGGTGCACGGGCCTGGTGGGGTGCTGGGCTTCCTGCCCGGAGTGCGGTTGCACGCGACGGCGGTGGCCGCGTCCGAGGATGCGGGCGCCGCGCCGTGAGGCGGGTCGGTCCCGGACGGCATCGCGACGAGCGAGGTGCCGTCACCGTCCTCGCTGTCGCACTGATCGGCGTGCTGGTCCTGCTCACAGCGGCCTTCGGGGTGGTCGAGGCGATGGTCGCTGCGCACCGGCGCGCTCAGGCGGCCGCTGACCTGGCGGCGCTGGCCGGGGCCCAGGCGATCGAGCACGGCGGACAGGCGTGTGCCGCGGCGACGTCGGTCGCGGTGGCGAACGGCGCGAGGATGGCAGCGTGCGCGATCGATGGTCGCGACGTGGGCGTCACTGTCCTCGTCGCGGGCCCGCGCTGGCTCGGAGCTCACGGCGACCTCCCGGCGCGGGCGCGAGCTGGCCCGGCGAGCGAGCTCGCGGCTACGTCGCGCTGAGCAGGAGGCGGAGCAGGCGCGCGGCGCCGTGCTTGTCGAGCGGATTGTTCTGGTTGCCGCACTTCGGTGACTGGATGCAGGAGGGGCAGCCCTCGACGCACTCGCACGCCTCGATGGTCTCCAGCGTCGCGCTGAGCCACTCGCGGGCGGCCTCGTAGCCGCGCTCGGCGAAGCCGGCTCCGCCGGGATGACCGTCGTAGACGAAGACGGTGAGCACACCTGTATCGGGGTGGCGGGCGGTGCTGACGCCGCCGATGTCCCACCTGTCGCAGGTAGCGATCAGGGGGAGCAACCCGATCGAGCAGTGCTCGGCGGCATGGGCGGCGCCGGGCAGGTCGGCCGCGCTCAGGCCGGCGTCCTCCAAGGCCGCGTCGGGAACCGTCCACCAGACCGCGCGGGTCCGCAGCGTGCGCTCGGGCAGGTCCAGCGGCTCCTCGCCGATGACCTCCCCGCCCGGTTGGCGGCGGCGTAGGAACGCGACCACCTGATGGCTGACGTCGACCTCGCCGAAGGAGAGCCGGCAATCGCCCCAGCGCTGCTGCCGGTGCTCGGTGACGATGCTGATGTCGGTGACCTCGCGGGCCGAGGTCGTGTAGCCGGGCTCGGCTCGGCCGATCACCGCGACGTGTTCCTCCAGATCGAGGTCGTGGACCAGATAGGTCTCCCCACGATGCACGTAGACGGCGCCGCGGTGCGCGGTGCCGTGGGCGCTGGCGGCATCGACCGTGCCGACCACGCGTCCCGTCTCCGCCTCGATCAGCTGCACGGGGGAGCCTCCGGCCGAGCGGATGTCGGCCAGATCGGCGGCGCGACGGCGATCGGTCCAGTACCACCCGCGGGGTCGCTTGCGCAGCAGCCCGCTCTCGGTGAGCGAGGCGACCACACCGGCGGCCGCGGGGCCGAAGGCCGGCAGGTCGGCCTCGGTCAGCGGGATCTCCTGCGCTGCCGCGCACAGCTGCGGTGCGAGCACATAGGGGTTGTCGGGGTCGAACACCGTCGCCTCGACCGGCGTGCCGAGCAGCGAGTCGGGGTGGGTCACCAGGTAGGTGTCGAGCGGGTCGTCGCGAGCCACCATCACGCCGAGTGCATCCCCCGCACCCCGGCCGGCGCGGCCGACCTGCTGCCACAGCGCCGCCCGGCGACCGGGGTAGCCCGCCATCACCACGGCGTCGAGGCCGCTGACGTCCACGCCGAGCTCGAGCGCGTTCGTCGCCGCCAGCCCCAGCAGGTCGCCGCGCCGCAGGCGCGCCTCGATGTCGCGTCGCTCCTCGGGCAGGTAGCCGCCACGGTAGGAGGCGATCCGTCCAGGAAGCGACGGGTCCACCTCGGCGAGCAGGGATGCGGCGCTCATCGCCACCTGCTCGGCACCGACGCGGGAGCGCACGAAGACGAGCGTGCGGATGTCGCTGGCCACCAGGTCGGCCAACAGGTCTGCCGCCTCGGAGGAGGCGGCCCGGCGCACGGGGGCGCCGTTCTCGCCGGCATGGCTGGTCAGCGGCGGCTGCCACAGCGCCAGGCTCACCGTGCCGCGAGGCGAGTCGTCGGCCGTGATCGGCAGCACCGGCAACCCGGTGAGGCGTCGACCGGCGATCTCCGGCTCGGCCACCGTCGCCGAGGCCAGCACGAACGTCGGCTCGGCGCCGTACGAGGCACAGATCCGGCGGAGCCGGCGCAGGACGTGCGCGACGTGAGCGCCGAAGACGCCGCGGTAGTGATGGCACTCGTCGATGACGACGTAGCGCAGCGTGGCGAAGAAACCGGCCCACCGCTCGTGCGCGGGCAGCAGCGAGCGGTGCAGCATGTCCGGATTGGTGAGCACGAACTCACCGTGGTCGCGGGTCCAGTCACGCTGCTCGCGGCTGCTGTCACCGTCGTGGGTGGTGACACGAACGTCGAGCCCCAGCCCGCGGATCCGGCTGAACTGGTCCTGGGCGAGCGCCTTGGTGGGCGCGACGTAGAGGACCGTCGCGCCGCGCTCGCCGCGCGCCCCGCGGCCGGCTCGGATCGCCGTGAGCGCCGGCAGCTGGTAGGCCAGCGACTTCCCCGAGGCGGTGCCGGTGGCCAGCACCACGTGTCGGCCCTCATGGGCCGCCTCGGCGGCAGCGACCTGGTGGCGCCAGGGCTCCTGCACCCCCTGGCGGCCGAACGCCTCGACCACCTCGCTCGCCGCCCACGACGGCCACGCCGCCGTCACCGCCTCGCGCGGGGGCAGCACCTCGACGTGGGTCAGCCGCCCGTCGCGACCCGGCACGTCCGCGAGCCGGTGCACGAGCTCGCCCAGCTCACGAGCGCGCAGAGCGGGGGAGGAGGTCACCCACCGATTGTGGCAAAGAGGACCGACAACGGCGGATCCTGTTGGCTACCGCGCAGTATTCCGTACCTTTAGCGGCGCGCCGCCGTTGCGTGATTACATAGCCTTCGGCTGCGGGCGCCGGCGCATCGGATGGCCGGCCCGGAGCCACGCCACCCGTATCGGAGGAACTCACGTGGACCTGACGCTTGCCACCCGCGAAGTTGGCGCGACGACTGTCGTCGCCGTGGGGGGCGAGATCGACGTCTACACCGCGCCCAAGCTGCGGGACAAGATCACCGAGCTCGTCGGCGCGGGCGTCTACCAGCTGGTGGTCGACCTCGAGGCGGTCGAGTTCCTCGACTCCACCGGCTTGGGCGTGCTGGTGGGTGGACTGAAGAAGGTGCGGGCACACGACGGCTCGCTGCGACTGGTGTGCACCCAGGACCGGCTGCTCAAGATCTTCCGGATCACCGGGCTGGCCAAGGTCTTCGACATCCACGAGACAGCGGACGCCGCCGTCACCGCCGGCTGACACGGCGATCTGCGCCCCCTCGGGCGCCACTAGGCTCGGGCGGGTGAGCGACCTGAGCGACCTTCCCCTCCGCCTGCGCGAGACCCTTGAGCGCGCCGGGTTCACCTACGACGGCGTGGCCGAGCTGCTCGGTCCGCTGGCGCATGCCGCGCTGGGCCGCAACGAGACCATGCCGGGACTGCGCCGGACCCGCGGGGGGTCGCCGCTGGAGACGCTGGTGCGGCTCTTCCTGCTCCAGGCGCCGGTGAGTCACGAGCAGGCGGAGGCGGCGCTCCCGGGCCTGGTCGACCAGCTCGCGGTCGAGGGCATCCTGGCGCAGTCGGTGGGCGAGGTCGCCGCGCGCCTCGACGTACGGCCCTATGCGGCCGACATCGGGGAGGACGCGGTGACCAACCTGTGGGTGGTCTCCGACCTCACGCCGGGTCTGGACGGGCTGCCGCAGCGGGTCGGGTCGGACCACGTGCTCGGGATCAGCCCGGCCTCCACCTCGCTGGCCCAGCTCACCATGCGGCACGAGGTCGGCCGCTCGCTGGACCTGGGCACCGGCTGCGGCGTCCAGGCGCTCCACCTGGCCGCGCACAGCGCGCAGGTCGTGGCCACCGACGTCAACCGCCGTGCGCTGTGGGTCACGCGCTTCAACGCAGCGCTCAACGGCGTGGCCGACCGCGTCGACGTGCGTGACGGCTCGTTCTTCGAGCCGGTCGCGGGGGAACGCTTCGACCTGATCGCGACCAACCCGCCGTTCGTCATCTCGCCGGCGACCGGGGAGCGGCTGGTCTACCGCGACTCCGGCCTGCCCGGCGACCGGGTCGTGGAGGACATCGTGCGCGCGGCTCCCGGCCTGCTGGCCGAGGACGGCTGGTGCCAGATCCTGGCCAACTGGGTGATCGAGGGCGGGACGTCGTGGGACGAGCGCCTCGCCGGCTGGCTCGCGCGCGCCGGTCGGGGTCTCGCCGAGGAGCAGGTCGACGCGTTCGTGGTGCAGCGCGAGGTACTCGATCCGGCGGCCTACGTCGAGCTGTGGCTCAAGGACGCCGGTCACCACCCCTCGACCGGCGGTGCCCACATCGACGACTACCGGCACCGCTACGACACCTGGCTCCATTGGTTCGAGGAGCAGGGCATCGAGGCGGTCGGCTTCGGCTGGATCAACCTGCACCGGAGCGGTCGGGCGCCTCGGCACGAGTTCCTCGAGTGGCCCTACGAGGTCGAGCAGCCGATCGCGCCGGCGATCGCCGCCTGGGGGCGAGCCGCCCACCTCGAGGTGCGGCTGGAGGACCGCCTGACCCGTCCTGAGGACATCCAGCAGGAGACGCTGGGGGCACCCGGCGCCGAGGATCCCGGTGCGGTGATCCTGCGGCAGCAACGCGGCCTGCGCCGGGCCCGCCAGGCCGACACCGTCGAGGCGGCCCTCGTCGGCGCCAGCGACGGAGACCTCACCCTCGGCCAGATCCTGGACGCGCTCGCCCAGCTCCTCGACCGCGGGATCGAGGAGACCCGCGCGACCTACCTGCCGGTCGCCCAGGAGTTGGTGCGCGAGGGGTTCCTGACCCAGGCCTGACCCGTGTCACGCCGCCGCCCGGTCCTCGGCGCGGGCCGCGAGTGCGTGCTCCCGCACCCGGACCAGCTGCACCCGCGTGCGGGAGGTGAGCAGGTCGAGGTGACCGAGGGGGCTCAGGGCCGGCAGCGCCGGCGCGGGCCAGGTGTGCTCGACCTGCCACCGCCACAGCCCCTGGAGGGCGGTCCTGATCGGCCGGGCGTAGGTCGAGGGGGCTCCCGGCGTCTCCAGCGCGAACTTCAGGCGTGAGGAGGTGACCCGCCGGTCGGTCCCGACCGAGCCGTTCGCCTCCCCGACGGCCCAGGCGACGCCCGCCGCGACGTACGCCGGGGCGACCGGGCCTGCCACCAGGCCCGGGTCCAGCGACCACAGTCGGTCCAGTGCGCGCAGGAAGGCCACCTCGGTCTCGGTGTCGAAGAGCTCGGCCGCGACGGTCCGCAGCAGCCCGCTCACCTCGCCCACCCGCCGGTCCTCGGGCAACGGCACCGGACCTCGGAGCGGCACCGTGTCGAGCGCGCGCACCGCCGCCGGGCCGCCGCAGACGGCCTGGAGCCACTGCAGCGCGGTCTCGTACTCCTTCACCCTGGGGCGCTCGAGCTCCTGCTCGAGCCGCTCGATGACGGTCAGGACGCGCTGGTAGAGCGCGTCACTCGTGGGCCTGCGGCAGTCCTCGCAGGGGCAGTCGTAGTAGTGCATGGCAAGACCTCCGGTGGTGCTCGATCGGGTGGGTCTCGCCGTCCGTGACGCACTGTGCCAGAGGGCACCGACAGTCCGGAGAGCGGACGTGCGCGGGGTCACAGCGGTGCCGGAGGCGACGATGGTCTGGACAGCACGCGCTACCGTGTCTCGCCGTGGGCAGGTCACGACCGCCCACGGACAGCGAAGCAGCACATCGGCGTGAGACGGAGCAAGGCCCAGTGGCACACAAGTTGGTGATCGTCGAGTCCCCGGCGAAGGCCCGCAAGATCGGCGGGTACCTCGGCCAGGGCTATGTCGTCGAGGCCTCCATCGGTCACATCCGCGACCTGCCCCAGAGCGCCGCGGACACGCCGGCGAAGATCAAGGACAAGCCGTGGGGTCGCCTCGGCGTCGACGTGGACAACGGCTTCGAGCCGTACTACGTGGTGCCACGCGACAAGAAGAGCCACATGACCAAGCTCAAGTCGCTGCTCAAGGACGCCGACGAGCTCTTCCTCGCCACCGACGAGGACCGCGAGGGCGAGGCCATCGCCTGGCACCTCCTCGACGAGCTCAAGCCGAAGAAGGGCATCCCGGTGCGCCGGATGGTCTTCCACGAGATCACCGAGCCGGCGATCCTGGCCGCGGCGGCGAACCCTCGCGAGCTCGACATGGACCTGGTGGAGGCACAGGAGGCACGCCGCATCCTGGACCGGCTCTACGGCTACGAGGTCTCACCGGTGCTGTGGAAGAAGGTCATGTCCGGCCTCTCCGCGGGTCGGGTGCAGTCCGTCGCGACCCGGCTGGTCGTCGACCGCGAGCGCGAGCGGATCGCCTTCCGCGCCGCCAGCTACTGGGACCTCGAGGGCACCTTCGACGCCGGCAGCAAGCACGAGCAGCGGATGTTCCCGGCCCGGCTGCACAGCATCGACGGTGCTCGCATCGCCCGGGGGTCCGACTTCGACACCACCGGTGCGCTCAAGAGCTCCTCGACGGGCTCGGCGAACGGCGTCGTCCACCTCGACCGGCAGCGTGCCGAGTCGCTGGTCGCCGCACTCAGCGAGACCACCTACGACGTCCGCTCCGTCGAGGCCAAGCCCTACCGGCGCTCGCCGTACGCGCCCTTCCGCACCACCACGCTGCAGCAGGAGGCGTCCCGCAAGCTCGGCATGTCCGCCGGCGTGACGATGTCGGTGGCCCAGCGGCTCTACGAGAACGGCTTCATCACCTACATGCGTACCGACAGCACCACGCTGTCGGACTCGGCGATCACCGCGGCGCGCAGCCAGGTCCGCGAGCTGTACGGCGCCGAGTACCTGCCCGACGCCCCGCGCACCTACGCCAGCAAGGTCAAGAACGCGCAGGAGGCGCACGAGGCGATCCGTCCCGCGGGTGACAGCTTCCGCACGCCCGCGCAGACCGGCCTGACCGGCGAGCAGTTCCGGCTCTACGAGTTGATCTGGATGCGCACCATCGCCTCCCAGATGCGCGACGCGGTCGGCCAGTCGGTGACGATCCGTCTCGGCGGTCGCGCCACCAGCGGCGAGGACGTCGTCTTCTCCGCCAGCGGGCGCGTGATCACCTTCCACGGCTTCCTGAAGGCGTACGTCGAGGGCACCGACGCTGCCGACCAGGCCAGCGACGACGCCGAGACCCGTCTGCCGAACCTCGAGCAGGGCGATGCCGTGAACGCGGCCAGCCTCACCGCCGAGGGACACGAAACCCGCCCGCCGGCGCGCTACACCGAGGCCACGCTCATCCGGGAGCTGGAGGAGCGCGAGATCGGGCGACCCTCGACGTACGCGAGCATCATCGGCACGATCCTCAACCGCGGCTACGTCTACAAGAAGGGCACGGCGCTGGTGCCGGCCTGGATCGCGTTCAGCGTGGTCCGGCTGCTGCAGGAGCACTTCAACCGCCTCATCGACTACGACTTCACCGCGCTGCTCGAGGACACCCTCGACGAGATCGCGCGCGGCGAGAAGGGCCGGGTCAGCGAGCTGCAGGAGTTCTACTACGGCTCGGACAAGGTCGAGGGCCTCAAGACTCTGGTCGACGAGCTCGGCGACATCGACGCCCGCGAGCTGGCGACCTTCCCGATCGGGGGCCCGGACAGCGGGATCCACCTGCGGGTCGGCCGCTACGGCCCCTACATCGAGGGCCCCGGGGACGACGGCACGCCGGCCGGCAAGCGGGCGAACGTGCCCGACGACCTGCCGCCCGACGAGCTCACCCTGGAGAAGGCCAAGGAGCTGTTCGCCAACCCGGCGGGCGAGGAGATCCACCTCGGCAAGCACCCCGAGAGCGGGCTGGAGGTCGTCGCCAAGTCGGGCCGCTACGGTCCCTACGTCACCGAGGTGCTTCCGGAGGATGCACCGAAGAAGGCGAAGGCGCGGACCG
The DNA here is from genome assembly GCF_029873215.1 of Nocardioides sp. BP30. Taxonomy (NCBI): domain Bacteria; kingdom Bacillati; phylum Actinomycetota; class Actinomycetes; order Propionibacteriales; family Nocardioidaceae; genus Nocardioides; species Nocardioides lacus. Next base: position 699,831 of record NZ_CP123620.1, read on the forward strand.
GCTCGCTGTTCAAGTCGATGACGCTGGACACCATCACGCTCGACGACGCGGTCAAGCTGCTCAGCCTGCCGCGCGTGGTCGGCGTCGCCGAGGACGGCGAGGAGATCACCGCCCAGAACGGCCGCTACGGTCCCTACCTCAAGAAGGGCACCGACTCGCGCTCGCTGACCAGCGAGGACCAGCTGCTCACGATCGGTCTCGACGAGGCGCTGGCGATCTACGCCCAGCCGAAGACGCGCGGTCGGGCGGCCGCCAGCGCGCCGCTCAAGGAGCTGGGGCCCGACCCGGTCTCCGGCAAGCCGATGGTGATCAAGGACGGCCGGTTCGGGGCCTACGTCACCGACGGCGAGTACAACGCGACCCTGCGCAAGGACGACGCGATCGAGTCGATCACGACCGAGCGGGCGGCCGAGCTGCTCGCGGAGAAGCGTGCCAAGGGACCGGCCAAGAAGACGACCGCCAAGAAGTCGGCGGCCAAGAAGACGACCGCCAAGAAGACGCCGGCGAAGAAGACGACCGCCAAGAGGACGGCTGCGAAGAAGTGAGCTCCGCCTCTGCCGGGCCGCAGGTGAGCCGGGTGGAGCTGACCCGGCCCGAGGGCACGGGCTTCACGCTCACGATCGCGCGGTCGACGACCGGCGGCGAGGCCGCGCCGGTCGTGCTGATCTGCCCGGCCATGGGGATGAGGGCGCGCTACTACGACGCCTTCGCGGGCGCGCTCGCTGCCACGGGCGTGCACGCGGCGGTCGTCGAGCAGCGCGGCCACGAGGCCGCGGGTGGCCGGCTCGCGGGGCGCGACTACGACTTCGGGTACGCCGAGCTCCTCGAGGATCTCGCGACGGCCATGACGACCGTGCGAGCACGGTTCCCCGCAGCGCCGGTGTACCTGCTGGGGCACAGCCTCGGCGGGCAGATCGCCGTCATGTACGCCGCCGCGCACCCCGAGGAGCTCGCCGGCATCATCCTGGTCGCCGCGAGCACGCCGCACTGGCGCCACTGGGGTGCCCGGCTGCTGGCCGCGGCGTACCTCTTCCCGCTGACCGCGCGGGTGGTCGGTCACTTCCCCGGCGACCGGCTCGGGTTCGCCGGTCGCGAGGCCCGCGGTGTGATGCGCGACTGGGGCCGGCTGGCGCGCACGGGCCGGTTCGTCAGTGGTGAGAGCGGGCTGGGCCAGGTCAGGCTGCCGGTGCTGGCGGTCTCCATCGAGAACGACTGGCTCGGCCCGGTCCCGGCTGTCGACGCGCTCGTCGCCAAGCTGCCGGCGGCCACCGTCAGCCGGGTGCATGTCGACCAGGACGGCATCGACCACTTCCGCTGGGCCCGGCAGGGTGAGCCCGTCGTTCCCCTGATCGCGGGCTGGCTCAGCGCTGTCGGTGCGACACCGTAGGGTCGTGCCATGAGCGAGCGCAGCCAGCGAGTCATGCGACGCGGCGCTCTTCGTGCCGCGGGCGCGCACGGAGCGAAGCGAGCACGTCGATGAGCCTGCCCGGGGTGTACGCCGAGCGCGGGGTGTTCGTATGCCTCGAGGGCGGCGAGGGTTCGGGCAAGTCCACCCAGTCCAGGCTGCTCCGGGAGGCGCTGAGCGCCGAGGGCTACACCGTCCGCCTCACCTTCGAGCCGGGTGACACCCCCGTCGGCCAGGAGCTGCGCCGGATCGTGCTGAGCCCCGAGACCGGTGTCCTGGCCGACAAGACCGAGGCCCTGCTCTACGCCGCCGACAAGGCCGAGCACGTCGAGACGCTGGTGCTGCCGGCGCTCGACCGCGGCGAGGTGGTGATCACCGATCGCTACGTCGACTCCACCCTGGCCTACCAGGGCGCCGGCCGCGCCCTCGATGTCCGCGAGGTCGAGCAGGTGGCGCGCTGGGCCACCGGCGATCTGCGACCGCACCTGACGGTGGTGCTCGATCTGGAGCCGGCCGCTGGACTGCGCCGGTTCCAGGGGCGCGACCGGATCGAGGGAGAGTCGTTGGCGTTCCACCAGCGGGTGCGCGACGCGTTCGTCGCGATGGCCAAGGACGACCCCGACCACTACCTGGTCCTCGATGCGCGCGCGCCGATCCAGGAGATCCACACGCTGATCCGCGCGCGGCTCGCGCCGCTGCTGAGGCAGGCGCGGCGATGACCCTTCGACAGGTGCAGGACGGGCCGCTCGCGCAGACCCCGAGCGCCACGGTCTGGGACTCGCTGGTCGGCCAGCGCCACGTGATCGACTCGCTCAGCGGTGCGGTCCGCGGCCAGGGCATGACCCAGTCCTGGCTCTTCGTGGGTCCGCCCGGGTCGGGGCGCTCCAACGCGGCGATCGCCTTCGCCGCCGCGCTCCAGTGCCCCCGCGGCGGCTGCGGTGTCTGCCACGAGTGCCACACCGTGCTGGCCGGGAGCCACGCCGACGTCAAGGTCGTCCGGACCGAGAAGCTCACCCTCGGCGTGGACGATGTGCGCGAGCTGGTCCGCACCTCCGCGCTCACCCCCGTCGGCGCGCGCTGGCAGATCCTGATCGTCGAGGACGCCGACCGGCTCACCGAGCAGGCCAACAACGCCCTGCTCAAGGCGATCGAGGAGCCGGGCGCGCGCACGGTCTGGATGCTGTGCGCGCCGACCGTCGAGGACGTGCTGCCCACCATCCGCAGTCGCTGCCGGCTGGTCACGCTGGCCACGCCCACCACCGAGGACGTGGCGCGGTTCCTGGTCGCCAGCCAGGGCGCGGAGCCGGCGCTGGCGTCGTACGCCGCCCGCGCCAGCCAGGGGCACATCGGCCGGGCCAAGGCCCTCGCCCGCGACGCCGCCACCCGCAACCGTCGCAGCGAGGTGGTGGCGCTGCCGGGCCGGCTGACCTCGCTCGGCTCGTGCATGCGCGCGGCGCAGCACCTCACCGAGGTCACCAAGGAGGAGGCCGACGCCGTCACCTCCGAGCTGGACGCCCGCGAGAAGGCCGACCTCGATACCGCCTACGGGGTGGTGGAGCGCGGTCGCCGGCCGCGCGAGTACGCGCCCGCGCTCGCCGCGATGGAGCGGGACCAGAAGCGCCGGGCCACCCGTCGTCACCGCGACGTGATCGACCGCGGCCTGATGGATCTGGTGAGCGTCTACCGGGACGCGATAGCGCTGGCCACCGGCGCTCCGGGCGAGCTCGTCAACGAGGAGATCCGCACGGACATCGTGCGGCTGGTCCAGTCCTCCACGCCCGAGCTCAACCTGCGGCGGATCGGCTGGATCTTCGAGGCCCGGGAGCAGCTGATGGAGTTCAACGTCCCGCCCGCCCTGGCCCTGGAGTCGATGATGGTCGCGCTGAGGAGCACGTCATGAGCCGGCCCCACAGCCGCCGCCACAGCCGGCCCGGCAGCTGGCTCGGCCTGGCGGGGATCGGCGTGCTGATCGCGGGGCTCCTGGCCGGCTGCGGCGGCTCCTCGCCCTCGGCGACGGCGTCGCCGTCAGCGTCGAGCACGACCTCGAGCACGGCGTCGGGAAGCTCGTCCGCGGCGGCAAGCAGCGGCTCGAGCGTCACCACGGCCCCGGACCCGGCTCTTGCCAGGTTCTACGACCAGAGGCTGGCCTGGTCCAGCTGCCGCTCGAAGGACCAGTGCAGCTCGCTGACCGTTCCGCTGGATTACCGGCACCCGGCCGGTGCCACCATCAAGCTCGCGGTGCTCAAGGTGCCGGCTGCCGATGCCGGCGAGAGGATCGGCTCCCTGGTGGTCAACCCGGGTGGCCCCGGCGGGTCGGGTGTCGACTACGCGGCCGACGCCGGCCAGTCGTTCCGTGCGCCGATCCGCGACCATTACGACATCGTCGGCTTCGACCCCCGCGGCGTCGGACGCAGCGACCCGATCGATTGCGTCTCCGATGCCCAGCTCGACGCCATCGTCGCCGAGGATCCGGCACCCTCGACGCCGGCCGAGGTGCGCTCCTACGCCCAGCTCAACCAGGTCATGGCGGACGGCTGCGCCAAGAGCCCCCTCGTCGCTCACATCTCCACCGTCGACGCGGCCCGTGACATCGACGTGCTGCGCGCTGCGCTGGGGGAGAACAAGCTCGCCTACTTCGGGGCCTCCTACGGCACCAAGCTCGGCACGACGTACGCCGACCTCTTCCCGACCCGAGTCGGCCGCTTCGTGCTCGACGGCGCGATCGACCCGACCCTCGACACCGAGCAGCTGAGCGTGGAGCAGGCCGCCGGCTTCGAGACGGCGCTGCGCTCCTATGTGAACAGCTGCGTCTCCGCCTCGAACCCCTGCTTCCTCGGCGCCACCGTCGATGCGGGGCTTGCGAAGATCAAGGCGTTGCTCACCCAGGTCGAGCAGAAGCCGCTGCCCGCGAGCGGTGGTCGCGAGCTGAAGGGCGGCAACGCCTTCTACGGCGTGGCCGTCACCCTCTACAACCGGGACTACTGGGTGCTGCTCACCCAGGCGCTCCAGCAGGCCTTCACCGGTAACGGCTCCGCCTTGCTCCAGCTCTCGGACGCCTACGCCAGCCGGTCCGGTGACGGGTCCTACAGCGACAACTCGATGGAGGCGCTGTATGCCGTCGACTGCCTCGACGACCCGTCCTCGGTTCCAGCCGGCAAGATAGCCTCGATCCTGCCGGAGTTCGAGAAGGCCTCGCCGACGTTCGGCGACGTCTTCGCCTGGGGCATGACGAGCTGCGCCGACTTCAAGGAGAGGTCCGACGACCCGGCTCCGCCGGTCGGCGCCCCCGGCGCCGACCCGATCGTGGTCATCGGCACCACCCGCGACCCCGCCACGCCGCTGCCCTGGGCCAAGCACCTGGCCAGCCTGCTCTCCTCGGGCGTCCTGGTCACCCGCGACGGTGACGGCCACACCGGCTACAACACCGGCAACTCCTGCGTGGACAGCGCGGTCGAGAACTACCTGGACGAGGGCAACGTCCCGCAGGACAACCTCTCCTGCTGACGCCGACTCGGGCCTCCGTCCCGGTCGAGTCGGGCCTCCGTCCCGGTCGAGTCGGGCCTCCGTCCCGGTCGAGTCGGGCCTCCGTCCCGGTCGAGATGTCGCCGGTTTCGCTCGCGCGCCCGCTCATCGCTACACTTCCCGCGTTGCCTGATGCGTCGGGCGACAGGCCGTCTTAGCTCAGTCGGTAGAGCAGCTCACTCGTAATGAGCAGGTCGTCGGTTCGATTCCGACAGACGGCTCCACCAAGGGCCTCTCACCTGGGAAACACTCCTGGGGGAGGGGCCCTTCGGCATTGAGCGCATTTGGCAAGTACGCTCGGAACTCTCGGCTGGTGTCAGTGGGTGAAGGGCAGCCGCCACGAACCGACAACGGTGTCAGTCGCGACAGTGACGGGACCGCTGGTGTCCGTCGTGGTCGAGGTACCGGTGGCCGTGCTCGTGGTGGTCGTCGAGTCACTGAACGCGATGTGGTTGGCGACCGCACGCAGTCGCGAGCGCTTGATGCCGAGGCCCGTCAGACAGGACAGCGGCACCGTCTGGGTGGCGATGCTCGCGCCGCTGTTCATCGTGGTGTGGAGTCCCTTGCAGGCGATCTGCTTGTGGCGGTCGTTGTTGCGGAACAGACCCACCACTCGCGGTACGCCGCCGTGAGGCATCGCCTCCAGGTCGTAGCGGCCACCAGCCACGAGGATATCCAAGTCGTCGACGTCGTAGGTGACCGTCGTCGTGTTGCCGATGTGAGTGCGTTCCCGGGTGTTGTGGAAGGGACCGTTCGCGCGGTAGGTGATCTTCAGGGTCGGCCGGCCATCGATGCGAAGGATGCGGTAGGTGACCTGGTGCAGATCGATCGCGTCGTCTGCGGTGGTCGTGGGCACGACGGTGCCCTTGCCCGGCTTGAACCCGTCGATGCTGCCGTCGATGTCGTCGAACGATCCGCTCTTGGTGACCACGTCCCCCCGAGGGTCGGTCATCCGAGCGAGGGGTGCACTCGACGTCGGATGGACAGAACCCGAGCCGCCGCCGTGGGGGTGCGTCGCGGCTCGCGCCGACGAGGGCACGGCGGTGGCCGTGGCCACCATGACAGCAGCGGTCGCGGCGACCGCTGTGGACGTGGACAGCGCAGAGCGCAACATGGGAACCGATCCTTCGGCGGTGGAGTAGCGGCCACACTAGAGGACGTCGGTGCCGGCCGCCGGAGAACCCGCTTCGATAGGAAGGCGATCTCCGACTCGTCGCCGAGGCGAGGTGCCTTCCCGCGACGGAGATGCCTCCGTCCCGCGTACGGCGTCGATCGCGCGGGGCTCCGCAGCGCCATTCGGGACCACCAGGGTTCCGGCACCGAGCGTGACGCCCGCGTGGGAGGATCCAGCGGTGGCATACCAGAGCGCCCGGCGCCCGGTGCGAGCGGCGTACGGTCCTCGGGCCCTGACGCTCGTTCTCATCGCGCTGCTGGTCTCGGCGTGCGGTGGTACGACGACGTCGCTGTCTCCTCGATCAGCGCCGACTCCGCAGCAGTCTCCGGCCGAGTTGTGTCTCCACGGAACCTACCGGGAGCCCGCCACGGCGCTCAGGGTGGAACGCGCGTCGGCCGCGCCGCTGGCCGAGGTCAAGACGTGGGTGCTCAGGACCTCGGCCGCCATCGACTGGCGAACCTTCTCCTCCAGCCTGGCTGAGGCACCGCCGAACGAGCGCGTCGGTGTGTGCGTGCTGACGAGGTCGGACGGCACGGACTTCGACCTCGATGACGGTGCGGAGCCGGTCCCGTCCGTGGTCATGATCGTGCGACCCAACGGACAGTCCACGATCTTCGAGCTCGGCAGCCTGGCCAGCAATCTCGCGACTACACCGACGGACTTCGCGACCTTCCGTTGATCGTCCGGTGGGTGACTCACATCGTGAGCACCACCTTCCCGAACGCCGCGCCTTCCTCCACGTACCGATGCGCCTCGACCACGTCATCGAGTGCGAAGGTCCGGTCGACGGCCGGAGCGATGGCGCCGGTGCGCAGGCCGGCGCCGAGGGAGGCCGCCATCCGGCGTACGACGATCGGGTCCAGGGTGTGCTCGAAGCTCATGTAGCGGTGGATCGTGAGCGGGGCGTTGGTCGGCATGGTCGCGGGCCGAGGGTCGAGCCAACCGGCCGTCACCAGCGTGCCACCGAAGCGGGCGGCGGTCGCCAGCTCGGCCAGGCCGGGACCCATCACGCAGTCGAGGATGATGTCGGCGCCACGACCGTCGGTCGCCGCCCGCGCGGCGCTCGCGACGTCCTCCTCCTCGGCTACCAGGACCGCTGCCGCGCCGGCGGCGAGCAGGCGGTCCCTCTTCGCGGCCGTGCGGGTCGCGGCGAGCGGGATGGCGCCGAGCTGGTTGGCCACCTGGATCGCGGCCAGACCGACGGTGCTCGAGGCGGCCGTGATCAGCACGTGGTCGCCGGGGCGCATCCCGGCCTTCTCGACCAGCGCACCGTATGCCGTGGAGTAGGACACCCACAGCGCTGCGGCGCGGACGGCGTCGAGCCCCGCAGGCCGCGGGACCAGCGAGGTGGCGGGCACGACCGTGTGCTCGGCGTACGTGCCGTCGAGGTCCATGGCAGGTACGGCGGCGATGATCACCGGATCGCCGACGGCGACGTCGGTGACATCCGAGCCGACGGCCTCGACGACCCCGGCCCCCTCGCAGCCGATCCGGGCGTGCGGCAGCCGGAAAGGTCGCGGGAAGGCGCCCGCGCGCATCATCAGGTCGAGCCGGTTGATGCCGGCCGCCTCGAGGCGCACGCGAGGCTGTCCCGGGCCGGGATCGGTCTCGGGCTCCTCGACCAGGTGGAGGACGTCGGGGGTGCCGGTCTGGTCGAACACGACGGCTCGGGACATGGTGGTGCTCCTTGCGATGGGTCGCCGACGAGGCCCCGGAGGCGGCGGAACGGTCTCTGTGGCATCATCGACACAAGCGGAACGGTGTCCCGATTGACGATACGGGACATTGTCCCGTTTAACAACGACGACGCCCGAAGGAGGGTGCGCCCATGCCACCTGTCGCCTCGGCCGGCGACGCTGCCGGACGCCCGATGCGCGCCGACGCCCGGCGCAACCAGGCGACCTTGCTCGATGCGGCCGCCCGGGTGTTCGTGGCCGCCGGGGTCGAGGCGCCGATCCGCCGCATCGCTGCCGAGGCGGGCGTCGGCACGGCGACGATCTACCGCCACTTCCCGACCCGAGCGGACCTGATCATCGCTGTCTACGAGCATCAGGTGGAGGGGTTGGCCGAGGCCGGCCCGGCGATGCTCGCGAGCAGCGAGAGTCCGTTCGACGCGCTGGCGCGGTGGATCGACGGGTTCGTCGACTTCCTGGTCACCAAGCACGGACTGGCGGCGGTGATGCAGTCCGACGACAGCTGCTTCGACCCGTTGCACGCCTACTTCCTCGAGCGGCTCGTGCCGGTGTGTGGCGAGCTGGTCGCGGCCGCCCGTGCGAGCGGCCAGATCACCTCCGCGATCGAGCCGCTCGAGCTCATGCGCGGGGTCGGGAATCTGTGTGCCGGAGCGACCAGCAGCCACGGCTTCGATGCCCGGCGCCTCGTCGGGCTGCTGGTGGCAGGGCTGCGCGCCTGAGGCAGGCCGCCCACGACGCCCTGGCGCTCAGGCGAGGCTTCCGGTGCTGTCGACGATGACCCGTGGATCGATCGGTACGGCGCGGCGCGCCCCGGCGATGATGGTCTCGGCGACGAGCTCCGGCTCGTCCGGCATCGGGACGTGGCCGCAGCCATCCAGCCACAGGTGGGTGGCATGCGGCATGATCCGCCGAGCGCGCCGCGCCTGGTAGGGCAGCAGCACCCTGTCCCGCTGCGCCCACGCGATGGTCACCGGGACGCCGCGCGGCTCACCGGGGGCGAACGTGTAGGCCTGTGCCAGCAGGTGCCGGATGGTCGCGCGGGCGCGCAGCATGTTCTCCAGGTCGCCCAGCGCCATCGGCGCCGGGACGTTCTGGGGATGGGCGTAGAGCCACCCCAGCATCGCCTTGCGGCCGAGGTTCGAGCGCGTGAGCGGCCCGGCGAAGGGTCGCATGAGCCGGGCGCCGGTCAGGATCGATCCGAAGAGCGCCCGCACGTAGAGGAAGTCGCGGGCGCCGACCCAGAAGCCGGCCGGGGAGAGTGCGGTGACCGAGCGTGCCAGGTCGTTCTCGCCGAGCTCGAGCGCGATCAGGCCGCCGAGCGAGTTGCCGACGACGTGGGGTCGCTCGATCCCGAGCCCGGTGAACAGCTCAGCGAAGGCGGCGCGCAGGGCCTCGCCCGCTGGCATCGTTCGATCGAGCGCTGACGAGCCGCCGTGCCCGGGCAGGTCGGCGATGATGACGTCGTACTCCGCCGCCAGTCGCCGCACGACCGGGTACCAGGTCTGTCGCCGGTGTCCGATGCCGTGGATGAGGACCATCGGCTCACCGCTGCCGAAGCGTTCGTAAGCGAGCACGGCGCTCCCCCCGTAGAAGTTAGTGATACACGTTGTATCAGTTAATTCGCGGGTGGTACAAGGGCGTACCGGCGTGCGGGGGGCCGGTCAGGAGAAGACGACCGTCCTCGGGCCGATCAGCAGCACCCGGTCCTCGGCGTGCTGGCGCACCGCGCGGGAGAGGACCAGTCGCTCGGTGTCACGGCCCAGCGCGACCAGGGCGTCCGGCGAGGCGGCGTGGGTCACCCGGGTGACCTCCTGCTCGATGATCGGGCCCTCGTCGAGCGCCGCGGTGACGTAGTGCGCGGTGGCGCCGATCAGCTTCACGCCGCGCTCGTAGGCCTGGTGGTAGGGCTTCGCGCCCTTGAACCCGGGCAGGAACGAGTGGTGGATGTTGATCACCCGGCCCTCGAGCGCGCGGCACAGGTCGTCGGAGAGCACCTGCATGTAGCGGGCGAGGACGACGAAGTCCACGTCGTACTCCGCGACCAGGGCGAGCAGTGCCGCCTCAGCGTCCGCCTTGGTCTCCCGGGTCACCGGCAGGTGCACGAACCGGATGCCGTGGTGCTCGACGAGCGGCTGCAGGTCGGGATGGTTGCTGACCACCAGCGGGATGTCCACCGGCAGCTCGCCGGTCTCGTGGCGGTACAGCAGGTCGACGAGGCAGTGGTCGAACCGGGAGACCATCACCAGCATCCGGCGGTGCAGCGACTCGGGGCGCACCGTCAGCGTCGGCTCGAACGGAGCGAGCGTCGCCAGGAGGTGTGCCTCGATCTCCGCGACCGACTCGAGGGGTGAGTCGAACTCCGTACGCATGCAGAAGGTGCCGGAGTCGGGATCGGAGAACTGCTGGTTGTCGACGATGTTGCCCGAGGCGTTGACGACGCCCTCGGCGAACGCCCGGATGATGCCCGGCTGGTCGGGGCAGCGCAGGGTCATCACATAGCGCTTCATAGGCAGAAGGATGGTGGCCGGTGCGGGCCTTTGCCAATCGGCCCCCGGCCGCGTCCCGGCGGGCGCCGATCTGGCACGATCGGCGCATGGGTGCCGCCGATGCATGATCAGCCGGTGCGACTGGCGATCGTGAGTCGCCAGGAGGTGGTCGCCCGTGGCCTGACGGCCATGCTCGCGGACTATCCCGATCGTGTCATCGTCACGGCTCTGCCGAGCGTGCGGACCGCCGCGGCCGGGGTCGAGGTGGTGCTCTACGACACCTACGGGTTGCACGAGACCGACGGTGCCGACCTGGACCACCTGATCCACCACACCAACGCCGAAGTGGTCGTCTTCAGTCGCGACATGCGCCCGGACCTGCGCGCGCGGGCCCTCGCCAAGGGCGCACGGGCCTGGGTGTCGATGTCGATCCGCGCCAAGGAGCTCGTCGAGGCCATCGAGCTGGCAGCGGCCGGTGAGCCGTTGCCGGCCCAGGAGGAGCGGCTGGGGACAGCGGCGGGACTCTCTCCGCGAGAGGTCGAGACCATCGCGCTGATCGCCCAGGGTCTCTCCAACCAGGAGGTCGCCGAGCGGTTGCACCTGAGCACCAACACGCTCAAGAGCCACATCCGCCAGGCCTATCGCAAGATCGGTGCGACCTCGCGCGCCCAAGCGGTGGCGTGGGCGCTGCAGCACGGGTTCGCCCCGCCCGACCGCTGACCCGCGCGACGGGAGAACGAGCACCGCGAATGCCGATGGGGGCGCGGTGGTACCGGAGGTCGACGTCCGAGCGCTGGTGGGTTCCGGAAGGGAGCCTCAATCTCACCCCTAGGGGTGTACTCGGGGCTAGTCCCTCACCCCAGCGGGCGAAATTGTCGGTCCACCTGTTACGCCCGGAGAGGCCGCGGGGACGGTGGGAACATGACCACGAACGCCACGCTTCTGCAGGATCTGCCGCGCGAGACTCGGCGGCGTGAGACCACGCGACTCCTCACCGAGGCGGCCGCGACCACCGGGGCTGAGCGCGCGGCCATCCTCGACGAGGTGATCATCATCAACACCTCGGTCGCCCGCGCCATCGCCTCCCGCTACGCCAATCGAGGCATCGCCCTGGAGGACCTCGAGCAGGTCGCCTACGTCGCCCTCGTCCGTGCGGCCCACAAGTTCGACGGCCGTCTCGCCGAGGACTTCCTCGTCTACGCGGTGCCGACCATCCGTGGCGAGGTCAAGCGCTACTTCCGTGACCACGGCTGGACCGTACGGCCCCCGCGTCGCGTCCAGGAGCTGCAGGCCGACGTGATGCGGATGAGCGAGGAGACCACCGACGCCGCCGAGCTGGCCCGGACGCTGGGCGTGAGTGAGGCGGAGGTGCAGGAGGCTCAGATGCTCAAGGGCTGCTTCTCGCCGCTCTCCCTCGACGCCCCGGTCAACACCGAGTCCGACGCCGCCTCGCTCGGCGAGCTGCTGGCGGGCGAGGACCCGGAGCGTTCGGCCTCCGAGGCTCGCCTCATGTTGGCGCCGGCGCTGCACGCGCTCACCGACCGCGAGCGGCTCATCGTCCGTCTCCGCTTCGTCGAGGACCTCACCCAGGAGGAGATCGGCGAGCGGATCGGTGTCACCCAGATGCAGGTCTCGCGCCTGCTCAAGAAGGTGATGGCGAAGCTGCGCGAGCAGATGGGCGTCGACCAGGAGCTCGCGGCCTCCGCCTGAGCCACCGCCTGATCGACCGCCTCATCTCGCGCTGATCTCCGGCTCCGAAGAAACCCGGGCGAACCGCCCGGGTTTCTTCATGCTTGGGTTTAAGCGGATAAAGTCACTAGACTTAGGCCTGTGACTGTCGCAGCCGAGCTCCGTCCCGCGTCCGCCGCCGTCGCCGACCGGGTGGTGATCATCGGCGGTGGAGCCAGCGGGACCCTCACCGCGCTCAACCTCCTGCGCACCGACGCGCGTGTCCACGTCACCGTCTTCGAGCCCACCGGTCGCCTCGGCTCCGGGGTCGCCTACGGCACCACCGACCCGCGCCACCTGCTCAACGTCCGCGCGGGCAACATGAGCGCCTTCCCGCAGGAGCCGGGCGACCTGCTGGCCTGGGCCGAGCAGACCGGGCGCGAGCTGAGCGCGACGGACTTCCTGCCCCGCAAGGAGTACGGCGAGTACCTGCGCGACCGGCTCGCCGAGGCCGCCGGTCACCGGCTCCGGGTGATCGCCGAGCGGGTCGAGGACATCAGCGTCGTGCCGGACGGCTACGAGGTGCGGGGGCACGACGGCACCGCCGTGGTGGCGCCGTCGGTCGTGCTGGCCCACGGCAACGAGGCGCCGCGCCGGCTCGCCGTCGACGGTCAGCCGCTGCCGCGAGCATCCTGGCACGTCGACAACCCCTGGCAGCTCTCCTGGATCGAGGCGCTGGCTCCCGACGCGACCGTCGTGGTCGTCGGCACCGGTCTGACCGCCATCGACACCGCCATCAGCGTGCTGGACGGCGCGCCGGGGCGCAGCGTGGTGATGGTGAGCCGGCACGGCCTGCTGCCGCAGGCGCACATCGACTGTCAGTGCGTGGCCTGGGTCAGCCCGCTGCCCGCCGGCCCGCTGACCGCCGACCAGCTGGCCGAGCTCTACCGGGAGCAGGTCGCCGCGGCCGCCGAGCACGGCGTCAACTGGCACCACGTGGTGGATGGCTTCCGTGGTCCCACCCAGTCGATCTGGGCGCGGCTTCCGCTGGCGGAGCGGGAGCGCTTCCTGGCCGTCTACGCCCGTGCCTGGGAGGTCCGCCGGCACCGGATGGCGCCGCAGATCGCGGCCCGACTCGACGCGTTCCAGGCCGAGGGCCGGCTGCGCGTCAGCGGCGGTGGGATCGACGGCATCGTCGACGAGGCGCCGCACCCCCTGGTGCGGATCGGCGAGACCGCTGTGCGCGCCCACGCTGTCGTCAACTGCACCGGCCCGCAGACGGACGTCACCCGCAGCGGCAACCCGCTGCTCGACGCACTGCTGCAGCAGGGCCTGGCGGCACCCGACGAGCTGCGGCTCGGCCTGTCCTGCACGCCGTACGGCGAGCTGCTCGACCCCATGGGTCAGGTGGTCCCGGGCCTGCTGACCGTTGGGCCGCCGCGCAAGGGCACGCTGTACGAGACCACCGCGATCCCCGAGATCCGGGTGCAGGCGGCCGAGGTCGCCGCCCACCTGCGCGGGCCGCGCAGCCTCAAGACGGCCTGAGGCGTCAGGCGGTCACGCTGCGGGGCGGCGCCACGATGCCCAGCGCGTCAGCGGTCCGGGTCATCGTGGCGAGCGCCTGGGAGGGGTCGGCGGCCAGCGACGTACCGAAGCTCGGGATCATCGCGGCCAGGGTGGGCTGCCAGCCCTGCCAGCGGTCCGCGAAGCAGCGCTCCAGCACCTCCAGCATGATCGGCGTCGCCGTCGAGGCGCCCGGGGAAGCGCCCAGCAGACCGGCGATGCCGTCGGGTGAGGTGATCACCTCGGTGCCGAACTGGAGCGTGCCGTCGGGCCGGATGACCTGCACGCGCTGACCCGCTGTGATCTTCTCCCAGTCGCCCTGCTTGGCGTCGGGGTAGAAGTCCAGCAGGTCCTTGAACTTCTTGCCGGCGCTGGCCAGCACCTGCTGGATCAGGTACATCGTGAGCGGGACGTTGTGGATGGCCGTCTTGAGCATCGGCACCAGGTTGTGCGGCCGGATGGAGCGGAACAGGTCGAGCCAGGAGCCCTTCTTGAGGAACTTCGGGCTCCAGCCCGCGTAGGGGCCGAACATCAGGTAGGAGCGGCCGCCGACGACGCGGGTGTCGAGGTGGGGCACCGACATCGGCGGGGCGCCCACGGCGGCCTTGCCGTAGACCTTCGCCATGTGCCGCTCCACCAGCTCCGGCTTGTCCGTGCGCAGGAACTCCCCGGAGACGGGGAAGCCGCCGAAGCCCTGGATCTCGCGGATGCGCGACTTCTGCAACAGGGGCAGTGCGCGGCCGCCGGCGCCCACGAAGACGAAGTCGGCGGTGTAGTGGAAGCGGCCCTGCCGGTTGCGGCCCTGGACGTGCCAGGTGCCGTCGTTGGTCCGGTGCACGTCACTGACGTCGGCGCCGTACTCGACGACGGCGCCCTTGGCCACGAGGTTGTCGGTGAGCGCCTGGGTCAGGGCGCCGTAGTCGACGTCCGTGCCGGCCGGGTGGTACGTCGCAGCGATCGGCTCGGTGCCGGTGCGGCCCTCGAGCAGCAGCGGCGCCCACTGCCCGATCTGCGCCGGGTCGTCGCTGTACTGGAGGCCGGTGAACAGCGGGTGGTCCTTGAGCGCCTCGTAGCGGGCCCGGAGGTAGGCGACGTTGGCCTCGCCCCAGACGAAGCTCATGTGCGGGGTGGTGCGGATGAAGGCCGACGCATCCGGGATGCGCCCGTTCTCGACCAGGAAGGCCCACAGCTGGCGCGAGACCTGGAACTGCTCGTTGACCTGGACCGCCTTGGCGATCTCGACCGTGCCGTCGGCCTTCTGCGGCGTGTAGTTGAGCTCGCACAGCGCGGAGTGACCGGTGCCGGCGTTGTTCCACGGACCGGAGGACTCCTCGGCCAGACCGTCGAGGCGTTCGAGCACGCGGATCCGCCAGGTCGGCTCCAGCTCCTGCAGCAGTACGCCGAGGGTCGCCGACATGATGCCGCCACCGATCAGGACGATGTCACGGGTCTCCGCTTGGATGTCCACCTCTTCATTATGTGGCTGCCGGCCCTCAAGGCCATTTGCGGGACCCGTTGTGAACGATCCAGAAGCGGTGCTGTGACCAGCATCACCGATGGTGTACTGATGGGACATGGCCAGCACGCCCACAGACCGGTTGCGCGAGGCGCGTGACGAGCTCGTCCGCCTGCGCACGTCCTACGACGAGGCGGTCGCCTCCTTCAGCTGGCCCGACGTGGGGCCGACGTTCAACTTCGGGCACGACTGGTTCGACCCGTTCGCGCGGGGGAACGATCGGCCCGGCCTGGTGATCGTGGAGGAGGACGGCTCCCGGGCGGCGTACTCCTTCGACGAGCTCGCCCGTCGCTCGGACCAGGTCGCGGCCCACCTGCGCGGCTCCGGCGTGGAGCCGGGGATGAGCGTCGTGCTCATGTTGGGCAACCAGGTCGAGCTGTGGGAGTCCATGCTCGCGATCATCAAGCTCGGAGCAGTGGTGATGCCGACCAGCACTGCCGTCGGTCCCGCCGAGCTGGTCGACCGGATCGAGCGCGGGCGGGCGGACGCCGTCATCTGCAACGCCGCCGACACCGCGAAGTTCGACCAGGTCCCGGGCCACTACCTCAGGGTCTGCGTCGGCGTACCCGAGGCCACGCCGCCGGGCTGGCAGGACTACAGCGTGGCCTACCGCCTGCCCGACGTGCCCGTGGAGCACCCGCTCAACGGCTCGACCGACCGGATGCTGCTCTACTTCACCAGCGGCACCACGTCCCGACCCAAGCTGGTCGAGCACACCCACCTCTCCTACCCGGTGGGTCACCTCTCCACGATGTACTGGCTCGGGCTGCAACCGGGCGACGTCCACCTCAACATCTCCTCGCCCGGCTGGGCGAAGCACGCCTGGTCGAACTTCTTCGCGCCGTGGCTGGCCGAGGCGACCGTCTTCGTCTACAACTACGCCCGGCTCGACGCGGTGAGGCTGCTGGAGGTGATGGCGGCCGAGCAGGTCACCACCTTCTGCGCACCGCCGACGGTGTGGCGGATGCTGATCAACGCCGACCTCTCGGGCGGCCGTCCGCCGGCGCTGCGCGAGGCGATCGGTGCCGGTGAGCCGCTGAACCCGGAGGTGATCAGCCAGGTCGAGCGGCACTGGGGGCTGACGATCCGCGACGGGTTCGGCCAGACCGAGTGCACCGCCTCGGTGGGCAACACCCCGGGCCAGCGGGTGCTGCCGGGATCGATGGGCAGGCCGCTGCCGGGAGTGCCGGTGGTGCTGGTCGACCCGCTGACCGACCGGGTCGTCGAGGGTCCCGGCGAAGGAGAGATCTGCCTGGCCCTGGACGGCCCCGGAGGTCGTCCCCTGACGCTGATGACCGGATACCAGGGCGACCCGGAGCGCGACGAGCTGGCGATGGCCGGCGGCAACTACCACACCGGCGACGTGGCCAGCAGGGACGAGCACGGCTACATCACCTACATCGGGCGCACCGACGACGTCTTCAAGGCCTCCGACTACAAGGTCAGCCCGTTCGAGCTGGAGTCGGTGCTGATCGAGCACCCGGCGGTCGCCGAGGCGGCCGTCGTGCCCGCCCCGGACCCGGTCCGGCTCGCCGTCCCCAAGGCGTACGTCGCCCTGGTGCCCGGTCACGTCGCCGGACCCGAGGTGGCACGCGACATCCTGACCTTCGCCCGGGAGAAGCTGCCGCCGTACCTGCGGGTGCGCCGGCTGGAGTTCTTCGAGCTGCCGAAGACGATCAGCGGCAAGATCCGCCGGGTGGAGCTGCGCCAGCGCGAGCAGGAGGTGGCCGACGGCCGCCCCGAGGGGGAGTACCGCGACGACGACTTCGGCCTGCGGGGCTGAGGACGGTGAGCGCCGCGGAGTCCTACGCGCGCGGTGAGGCGACGCCGGCCCTGCTGGAGCGGACGATCGGTGCCGACCTGGAGGCCACCGTGGCCCGCAACCCCGACGGCGAGGCGCTGGTCGAGGTGGCGACCGGCCGGCGCTGGACCTGGCGCCAGCTCGACGATGCCGTCGACGAGGTCGCCCGCGGCCTGATCGCGCTCGGGCTGGCCAAGGGCGACCGGGTCGGCATCTGGGCACCCAACTGCGCGGAGTGGACCATCGTGCAGTACGCCACCGCCAAGGCCGGGGTCGTGCTGGTCAACGTCAACCCGGCCTACCGCACCCACGAGCTGGCCTACGTGGTCAACCAGAGCGGGATGCGGATGTTGCTCGCCGCCACCTCGTTCAAGACCTCCGACTACCGCGGCATGGTCGAGGAGCTGGTCTCGGGCGGGAGCGAGGTGCCGATGCTCGAGCGGACGCTCTATCTCGACGGCCCCGACTGGGACGCGCTGGTCGACGCCGGCCGTGCCCTCGCTCCGGACGCGCTCGCCGAGCGGGCGGCCACGCTGCGGCCCGAGGACGCGATCAACCTCCAGTACACCTCCGGCACGACCGGCTTCCCCAAGGGCGCCACGCTCTCGCACCGCAACATCCTCAACAACGGCTTCATGACCACCGAGACGATCCGGCTCACCGCCGCTGACCGGCTCTGCATCCCGGTGCCCTTCTACCACTGCTTCGGGATGGTGATGGCCAATCTCGGCTGCACCAGCCACGGCGCCACCATGGTCATCCCCGCCCCCTCCTTCGACCCGGCCGCGACGCTGCAGGCCGTGCAGGACGAGCGCTGCACCGTGCTCTACGGCGTGCCGACGATGTTCATCGCGATGCAGGCGCTGCTGCACGCCGAGGGCGCCGGTCCGGCGTACGACGTCAGCAGCCTGCGCAGCGGGATCATGGCCGGCTCGATCTGCCCGGTCGAGGTGATGAAGCGCTGCGTCAACGACATGCACATGAGCGAGGTGTCGATCGCCTACGGCATGACCGAGACCTCGCCGGTCTCGTGCCAGACCAGGGTCGAGGACGACCTGGAGCGGCGTACGGCGACGATCGGGCGGGTGCATCCGCACGTCGAGGTGAAGGTGATCGACCCGGTCACCGGACGCACGGTCGAGCGCGGCGAGCCCGGGGAGCTGTGCACCCGCGGCTATTCGGTGATGCTGGGCTACTGGGACCAGCAGGAGCTGACGGCCGAGGCGATCGACGCCGAAGGCTGGATGCACACCGGCGACCTGGCGGTGATGCGCGAGGACGGCTACTGCAACATCGTCGGCCGGATCAAGGACATGGTGATCCGCGGGGGCGAGAACATCTACCCGCGCGAGATCGAGGAGTTCCTCTACACCCACCCCGACATCGAGGACGTGCAGGTCGTCGGCGTCCCGGACGAGAGGTACGGCGAGGAGCTCTGCGCCTGGATCAGGCTGCGAGCCGGTGCTCCCCTGATCGACGCCGAGGCGGTGCGGGCGTTCGCGACCGGCCGGCTGGCGGCGTACAAGATCCCGCGCTACGTCCTGATCGTCGAGGAGTTCCCGATGACGGTGACCGGGAAGGTCCGCAAGGTGGAGATGCGCGAGCGTTCGGCCGAGCTCCTCGGCCTCGCCTGACCGGCGTCAGTCGGCGATGGTCTCGCGGATCGGCGCGGCGGGAGCACCAGCCGCCGAGCCGGTGCGGTCGCGCGAGCCGTAGAGGTAGAAGTAGGCGCCGGCGACGAACACGCCTGCCCCCACGGCGTTGCCGAGGAACGCGAAGATCAGGTTGAGCACCGTGTCACCCAGGCTCAGGTTCCCGGCGCCGACCATCATCGCGGCCGGAAGGAAGAACATGTTCGCCACGACGTGGTCGAACCCGAGCGCCACGAAGGCGGTGATCGGCGGGACGATCGCCAGGATCTTGCCGCCCACGGTGACCGCCGCGAGGGCGCACCACACGGCCAGGCAGACCAGCCAGTTGCAGCCGACCGCACGGACGAACTGCTCCCAGTGGGTCTCGGTGATGCCCTTGCCGCCGGCGATCACACCCAGCCGCGTCCAGTTGGCCGTGCCCTTGGCGAACAGGCCGGTCTGGTCGGCGAGGAACCAGGCCACGAACAGGGAGCCGGCGAGGTTGCCGATGGCCACCCACAGCCAGTTGAGCGCCAGCCGCGCAGCCGTCACCCGCCCGGCGAGGACCGCCATCGGCACCAGCATCATGTTGCCGGTGAGCAGGTCGGCGCCACCGATGATGACCAGGATCAGCCCGAGGCTGAAGGTCACCCCGGTCACCAGCGTGATCAGACCGCCCCAGGTCTTCGGGTCCAGGCCGGCCGACACGTCGGTGGCGAGCAGGGCCCCGAAGGCGATGTAGGCGCCGGCCAGGAAGCCGGCGACGAGCGCCTTGGGCGGGGTGGCGCTGGCCTTGGTCTCGCCGGAGACGACGGCCAGGTCGGCCATCTGCTGCGGAGTGTTGAACGACATCGTGGACTCCGATCTGGACCCGGGTACGCCGTGGTCGCGGCGTACCCTGCGCGGTTCCCCGCAGCGGCTGTCGCTAACCCACGGGCCGCCTAGGCTGCTGCCATGCCGCAGCAGACGCACGAGCACCGGGCCTGGATCGACGAGGCCGTACGCCGGGTCGAGGCGGATGCCCAGCGCTCTGCCGACACCCACCTGCACCACGTCCCGCTGCCGGGCGGCCCGGCGCTGACCGGCGGCGTCGACCTCTACCTGAAGGACGAGTCGGTGCACCCGACCGGCTCGCTCAAGCACCGGCTGGCCCGCTCCCTGTTCCTCTACGCCCTCTGCAACGGCTGGCTCCACGCCGGCTCGACGGTCGTGGAGGCGTCCTCGGGTTCGACGGCGGTCTCCGAGGCCTACTTCGCCCGGCTGATCGGGCTGCCCTTCGTGGCGGTGATGACCGCCTCGACCTCGCCGGAGAAGATCGAGCTGATCGAGTGGCACGGCGGTCGCTGCCACTTCGTCGAGGAGCCGGGCCAGGTCTACGACGCCGCCCGCTCGCTCGCCGCGGAGATCGGCGGGCACTACATGGACCAGTTCACCTTCGCCGAGCGCGCCACCGACTGGCGCGGCAACAACAACATCGCGGAGTCGATCTTCGAGCAGATGGCGCGCGAGCCGCACCCGGTGCCGGCGTGGATCGTGGTCAGCGCCGGCACGGGCGGCACCTCGGCGACCATCGGGCGCTACCTGCGCTACAAGCGGCTCCCCACCCGGCTGCTGGTGGCCGACCCGGAGGGCTCGGCGTTCTACAGGGGCTGGCTCGAGGACTCCTGCTCGCCGACGGCGCCGGGGTCACGGATCGAGGGCATCGGCCGGCCGCGGGTGGAGCCGTCGTTCGTCGGCGGCGTGGTCGACCAGATGGTGCAGGTGCCCGACGCCGCATCGATCGCCGCGATGCGCTGGGTCTCCGAGCGGCTCGGCCGCCGCGTCGGTCCCTCCACCGGCACCAACGTCTGGGCGTCGCTGGGCCTCGTCAGCGACCTGCACCGCCGCACCGAGCCGGGCAGTGTCGTGACGTTGCTGTGCGACAGCGGCGAGCGGTACCTGTCCAGCTACTACGACGACGAGTGGATCGCCGGCCGCGGGATCGACCTGGCGCCGTACCTGGCGGCGCTGGAGCGCTACCAGAGCACCGGCGTCCTGACGCCTGTCTAGACCGCTGGAGAAGATGGTGCACGGAGGCGCGCGAAATCGCGTCATGACCCGGGCGCTGGCTCGTTCCTTCCCTGACGAGAGGTCGTCCACCGGTGGGGGGTGGACGACCTCTCCGTCCTTCTCAGAGCGGCGATCGGCGGTCGCGCACCTCGATCACGGTGCCGTCCACCTCATCGTCGGTGTGGATGACGGCGCTCAGCCCCGCGGCCCGGGCCAGGGCGGCCGTCAGCGGCGCCTGGTCTCGGCTCGTCTCCACGAGCAGCGTTCCGTCCTCCGCGAGGTGGGCGGCGGCTCCGGTGATCACCCGGCGCTGCACCGCCAGCCCGTCCGGGCCACCGTCGAGAGCGACCCGGTGCTCGTGCTCGCGCGCCTCCGGCGGCATGAGCGCGATCGCCTCGGTCGGCACGTACGGCGCGTTGGCGCAGATCACCCGTGCCCGCAGCCCGGCGGGCAGGGGGTCGTAGAGATCCCCGAGGAGCACCCGCTCGGGGGGCAGGTTGAGCCGGGCACAGGCCACAGCGGCCGGGTCGACGTCGATCCCCCACACCTCCGCTCCGGGTGCGCGCACCGCCACGGCGGCGCCGATCCCGCCGCTGCCGCAGCCGAGGTCGACCACGACGTCCCCCGGTCGGAGGCGATCCGCCGCCAGCCTCACCATCAGCGTCGTGCGCAGCCGCGGCACGAACACCCCGGGCAGGAGGCGCACGCGGATCCCGGCGAAGGCTGCCCAACCGACGATCTGCTCCAGCGGCTCCCCGGCGATCCGGCGTACGACCATCGCCTCGAGCTCCTCGGGGGTGCCGGCAGCCTCCTCCAGTGCGGCGGCCTCGTCCTCGGCGAAGACGCAGCCGGCCGCCCGCAGTCGGGCCAGGAGGGCCGAGGGGACGCCGGGTTCGGGGAACGGAGGAGTCATCGGGAAGGATGCTCCCATGCACGGCACGCTCGCACCGGTCGCCTGGATCGTCGTCGGGTACGCCGTCGTCGTGGCACTCGCCGCCGGGTTGGGACTGGTGCTGCGCGCGCCGCGACCGCGCTGGCTGGACCAGATGGCCTGGATCCTGGAGGTGCTGTGCGTCGTCCTCGGGCTGGGTGCGCTGGGCTCGCTGCTGCAGGGGAACCGCCCGGAGTCGCTGTCGACCCACGTCGGCTACCTCGCGGCGCTGGTCTGCATCATGCCGGTGGCGATGGGGTCGATGCGCGAGGAGCGGGAGTCATGGTCCTCGGGCGTGGTGGTGGTGGCGGCCCTGGCGACGGCAGTGGTCGCCGTACGGTTGATGATGACCCGGTGAGCAGCACGATGACGACCACCGGCCCGACGTTGCGACCCAAGCGCGGTCCGCACCTGGTCCTGATGGCGCTCTACGCCCTGTTCATCCTCGCCTCGGGCAGCCGGGCGGTCGTGCAGATCGCCACCCAGTTCGAGGTGGCGCCGCTCGCCTACCTGCTCTCGGCGGTCGCCGCGGTGACCTACGTGGTGGGCTGGTTCGCGATCCGGCGGGCGGCCCACGGCAGGCCGCGGCTCGCCGAGGTGATGCTGTGGGTCGAGCTCGCCGGGGTGATCGTGATCGGGACGCTGTCGCTGGTGAAGAAGGACTGGTTCCCGGACTCCTCGGTGTGGTCGGACTACGGTGGCGGCTACGGCTGGGTGCCGGCCGCCCTCCCGATCGTCGCCCTGCTGTGGTTGCATCGCACCCACGAGCAGGCATCGCCTGACCAGGATCGGGGGACCACCGCGTGAGCGTGTCGACGTCGAAGGCGATCTCGCCGGACTCCGGCGAGCACTGGACCGAGCCGGGCGCTTTCCGGGTCGCCGAGGGCATCCACCGGATCCCGCTTCCGCTCCCGATGGACGGGCTGCGGGCGGTCAACGTGTACGCCGTCGAGACGCCGTCGGGCCTGACGCTGGTGGACGGCGGCTGGGCGATCCCGGAGGCTCGCGAGGCTCTGGAGAAGGGCCTGGCCGTGCTGGGCGCCGGGGTCGGTGACATCACCGAGTTCCTGGTCACGCACGCCCACCGCGACCACTACTCGCTGGCGGCGGCACTCGGCACCGAGGTCCGCGCGCGGGTCGTGCTCGGCTCGGGGGAGCGGGGAGCACTGGCGGCCGTGCGCAGAGGTGGCAACGGGGCCATCGCGCAGCGCCTGCGCACCTCCGGGGCTCTCCCCCTCGTCGAGCGCTGGAGCCGCATCGAGCAGCCGACCCACGACCCCGCCCACTGGCGCGATCCCGAGGTCTGGCTCGAGGGCGATACCACCGTCGCTGTCGGCGAACGGTCCTTCGCCGCCATTCCCACCCCGGGCCACACCCAGGGCCACTACGTGTACGCCGACCACGAGGCGGGGCTGCTCTTCGCCGGCGACCACGTGCTGCCCACGATCACGCCCTCGATCGGCTTCGAGCCGGTCAACGGTGGCACTCCGCTGCGCGACTTCATGGCCTCGCTGACCCGGATGCGCGCGCTGCCCGACCTGCGGCTGCTGCCGGCGCACGGGCCGGTGGCACCGTCGGTGCACGCCCGTGTCGACGAGCTGCTCGAGCACCACGAGCATCGGCTCGCGCTGTCGTTGGCGGTGATCCGGGCGAATCCGTCGACCGCCTACCAGGTAGCCGCCGAGCTGCCCTGGACGCGTCACGAGCACCGGTTCGACACGCTCGACCTGTTCAACGGCTCGCTGGCAGTGATGGAGACGCTGGCGCACCTCGACGTCCTGGTGGCACGAGGGGTGGCGACCCGGGTCCCCGCACCGGACGGCGACCTGTTCAGCGCCGGGTGAGCCGCATCGGGGTGTGCGCGATGCCGTCCTCGACGAACTCCGGCCCGTCCGGGGTGAAGCCGAAGGTGGCGTACCAGCCCGCGAGTGGCGACTGGGCGTCGAGCACCACGTCGCGGTCCGCTGCGCCCTCCAGCGCGCCCCGCATCAGGCGATCGGCCAGGCCCTGGCCGCGATACGCCGCGTCGAGCACCACCCGACCGATCCGCCACCGGGCGCCGTCGTCCAGCACGCGGGCGTAGCCGGCGAGGGCGCCCTCATCGGTGAGCAGCAGCACGTGGGTGGTGCCCGGCTCGGCGTCGCGACCGTCGAGGTCGGGGTAGAGGCAGGCCTGCTCCAGCACGAACACCTGCTGGCGCAGCCGCCAGGCGGCGTACGCGTGGCGGGGCTCGAGCTCGAGGAACGGTACGGCGAGGACGTGCACGCCGCTCAGCGTGTCACATCCGGGTGCGTCGGCCGCGCCTGGGAGATCGCTAAGGATTCACTCAGTAAGTCCTGCCTGGCTATCCACCCGCCGGTCGCTCGGCCACTATGTGTCCATGACTGCGCGCGAGGCGTCCCCCGGCGAGGTGCCGGGCGGCCGGCTGGAGCAGCAGCGCGTCCGCAATCGCATCATCGACTACCTCGAGCTGGTGGCCTCCTTCGAGCAGCAGCTGGCGTTCGAGCAGGACGTTCCGATCGCCTACGTGCCGTACGAGGTGATCAACCTGTGGGAGGAGCGGGTCGGCGCCGATCTGTTCGTCCGCCTGGCCGCGCTGCCGGTGCTCGACGAGGCGGAGGGCGAGGCGCTCCAGATCTTCGAACCGGTCTGGGAGCGGGCCGCCGAGCAGTTGCCGCACGACTTCCCGCTGCTGAGCGAGGTCCAGGAGCTGGGACTGTGGAAGCAGCTGCGGGTGGCCGGCGAGGAGGCGCTCGCGGTGTTCCAGCGGCGGGGGCGGATGCCCGAGGATCGCGAAGTGCCCTGGTGATCGCTCGACTCGGGCCTCCGTCCGCATCGACTCGGGCCTCCGTCCGCGCCTGAAGGCGCTGCGCGCGTGAGTGCCACCTGAGGATCGACCTGCGGACCGGCATCGGACGCCTCGAGCAGGTGCCCTAGGCTGAAAGGCACACAGACAGGGGAGCCCGTCAAGGGCTGAGAGTGCGACAGCAGCGTCGCAGACCCTCCGAACCTGCACCGGTTAGCACCGGCGAAGGGAGTCAACATATGCGCACGCATGCGCTCGCGACGGTGGGTATCGCCGTCCTTCTGGCCACGACCGCCTGCTCGGTCTCGTCCAAGGACGACACCGGTCCCGCCGGAACTCCGTCCCACCAGGGGGTGACCACCGGCGCCTCGGCCGCACCCCGGATCCGCGACGTCGTCCTGGTCACCCACGACTCGTGGAACCTGCCCAAGAAGCTGGTCGCCCAGTGGGAGCAGCAGACCGGCTACCACCTGGTCGTCCGTGCCAGCGGTGATGCCGGCAAGCTCACCAACAAGCTCGTCCTCACCCAGGGCAATCCCGACGGGGACGTCTCCTTCGGCGTCGACAACACCTTCGCGACCCGGGCCCTGAAGGCGGGCGTGTTCGCGCCGTACACCCCCGCCGACCTGCCTGCCGGGGTCAGCGGCTACGACGTCGCCGGGGACGGCGGGGCCCACCTGACACCGGTCGATCACTCAGGGGTGTGCGTGAACGTCGACACCACTTGGTTCGCCGCCCACCACCTCCCGGCGCCGCAGTCCCTCGACGACCTGGTGAAGCCGGCGTACAAGAACCTCTTCGTCACCCCCGGGGCGACCACGTCCTCGCCGGGGATGGCGTTCCTGCTGGCGACGATCGCGCAGTACGGCGCCTCGACGGGCTCGGGCGACGGGTGGGAGGGCTACTGGTCCAAGCTGATGGCCAACGGCGCGGAGATCACCGACGGCTGGGACCAGGCCTACGAGGTGGAGTTCACCCAGGGAGGTGGCAACGGCAAGCGGCCGATCGTGCTCTCCTACGACTCCGACCCGGCCTTCACCGTCAAGAACGGGCAGACCTCCACCAAGGCGCTGCTCGACACCTGCTTCAGCGAGATCGAGTACGCCGGGGTCCTCACCGGAGCCACGAACGTCCCCGGCGCCGAGGCCTTCGTGAACTGGCTGCTCTCGCCACAGGTGCAGGCCAAGCTGCCCGACTCGATGTACGTCTTCCCGGTCGTCACCGGCACGCCCCTGCCACCCGCGTGGGCGAAGTTCGCCGTGCCGTCCTCCCAGCCGCTGACCGTCAGCCCGGCGCAGATCGACGCCCATCGTGAGGAGTGGCTCCAGCAGTGGAGCGACGTGACGTCCCGGTGAAGCGGCCCGAGCGGCCCGAGCGGCCCGGTGGACCTGCGGCAGCGGGCCGCTACGTGACCCTGCTGGCGCTGGCGGCCGTGCCGGTCGCGGTGCTGGCGGTGTTCTTCGTGCTGCCGGTGATCGGCATGGTCGGCCGCGGCTTCAGGCCCGCAGGGCACTGGGACGCCGGCGGTGTGCTGGACGTGCTGCGGCGGCCCCGGGTGCACCGGGTGCTCTGGTTCACGGTGTGGAGCTCCACGGTCGCGACCGCCGTCACGCTCCTGCTGGGGCTGCCGGCGGCGTACGTGCTGCATCGGCTCGCGGTGCCGCTGCGCCGGGTGGTGCGGGCCGCCTTGCTGGTGCCGTTCGTGCTGCCGACGGTCGTGGTGGGGGTCGCGTTCCGCGAGCTGCTCACCGGGCCGCTGAGCTGGCTGCCGATCGACGGTACGCCGATCGCCATCATCGCCGGACTGGTCTTCTTCAACGTCGCCGTCGTGATCAGGGCCGTCGGCGCGGCCTGGGAGGGCCTGGATCCGCGTCCGGCCGAGGCTGCGGCCGCGCTGGGCGCAGCCCCGTGGACGGTGTTCCGTACCGTCACGCTGCCCGCGCTGCGGCCGGCGATCGTGGGTGCCGCCTCGGTCGTCTTCCTCTTCTGCGCGACCTCCTTCGGCGTGGTGCTCACCCTCGGCGGCCTGCGCTACGCCAGCGTCGAGACCGAGATCTACCTGCTCACCACGAACCTGCTCGACCTGCAGGGTGCCGCGGCGCTGTCCCTGCTCCAGCTCGCCGTCGTCGTGGCGCTGCTGGGGATCGGCGCCCGGGTGCGCCGGCTACCGGGCAGCGCCCAGCGTGCCCCCAGCCGGCCGCGCCGCCCCCGGCTCGCCGACCTGCCGCAGCTGGCGGTGACGGCGCTGCTCCTCGTCTTCGTCGCGGCACCGCTCGCGGCGCTGCTCGTCGGCAGCCTGCGGGTCTCCACGCCCGACGGCAAGCGGTGGAGTATGGCCAACTACCGCGCGCTGAGCTCGACCGGCTCGCACCAGGCGCTGCTCGAGCCGGTGACCTCCGCGCTGAACCTGTCCTTGCGCATCGCCGTGGACGCCACCCTGCTCGCGCTGGTGCTCGGGCTGCTGGTCGCGCTCTCGGTCACCCGGCGAGGTCACGGCCGGGCGGAGCGACGGCTGCGCGGCACGCTGGACGCGTTCTTCATGCTGCCGTTGGGCGTCTCCGCGGTGACGCTCGGCTTCGGCTTCCTGGTCACCCTCGACCGGCCGCCGGTGGATCTGCGCGACTCACCCTGGTTGGTGCCGATCGCGCAGGCGCTGGTGGCGCTGCCGCTGGTGGTGCGCACGCTCGTCCCGGCGCTGGGCGGGATCGACGACCGGCAGCGCCAGGCCGCGGCATCGCTCGGGGCGGGGCCGCTGCGCCGGATGCTCGTGGTCGACGTACCGGTGTTGTGGCGGCCGCTGCTCGCCTCGGCCGGCTTCGCGTTCGCCGTCTCGCTCGGGGAGTTCGGCGCCACCAGCTTCCTGGCCCGCGACGAGAGCGCGACCGTCCCGGTGGTCATCTACCGCCTCATCGGCCACCCCGGCGCGATGAACTACGGGATGGCCCTCGCCGCCTCGTGCGTCCTGGCGGGAACCACCGCCGTGGTGATGCTGGTCGTCGAGCGGCTCCGGGTGCCCAGCCTGGGGGTGCTGTGATGCTGTCGCTGCGCTGTGTCACCGTCGCCTACGAGGGCGTCGAGGCGGTCCGCGACGTCTCCCTCGACCTGCCCGACGGTCAGGTGCTGGCCGTGCTGGGACCGTCCGGGTCGGGCAAGTCGACACTGTTGCGCGCGATCGCGGGCCTGGAGCCCGCCACGGGCACCATCGCCTGGGACGGGCGGTCCCTGGCGGGGGTGCCGACGCACAAGCGCGGCTTCGCGCTGATGTTCCAGGACGGTCAGCTCTTCGCGCACCTCCCCGTGGCCGCCAACGTCGGCTACCCGCTGCGGCTGCGCCGGGTGCCGCGCACGCAGCGAGCACGGCGCGTCGCCGAGCTGCTCGCCCTGGTCGGGCTGGAGGGCTATGACCGCAGGCTCCCGGGCACGCTCTCGGGGGGCGAGCGCCAGCGGGTGGCCCTCGCCCGCGCGCTCGCCGTCGAGCCGCGGCTGCTGTTGCTCGACGAGCCGCTGTCCGCTCTGGATGCCGGCCTGCGCGAACGACTCGCGACCGACCTGCGCGAGATCCTGGTCGCCGCCGGCACGACGGCACTCCTGGTCACCCACGACCAGGAGGAGGCGTACGCCGTCGCCGATCGCCTCGCCGTCGTCCGCGAGGGCGACCTGGTCCAGGAGGGCCCCGTCGACGAGGTCTGGCGCCAGCCGGCGGACGCCGAGACGGCGCTCTTCCTCGGGTATGCCCGGGTGCTCACCGGCGCGCCGGCCGCGACGGTGTGCGCGGCCGCGGGTGTGCGGGCGGACGGGCCCGTCGCCGTACGGCGCAGTGCGCTGGTGCTCGCCGACGACGGGCCGCTCTCCGGCGTGGTGGTCTCCGCCCGTGCCACTCCCGATCAGCTCCGGCTGGTGGTCGAGGTCGACGGTGTGGGCACGATCGACGCCGTCGCGACATCGGGTGCGCACCCAGGGCCTGGCGAGCGGGTGCGGCTCCGTGCCGAACAGGCCCGTCTCAGCATTCTTTCGTAAACTGCCCCGCATGTACCGCCGCGCCCAGTTCCTCCTCATCGGGACAGCACTCCTGGTCGGCATCGGAGCGATCGTGCTGGCGGCGACCAGCGGCCATCACCTGGTGGACCCCGACGGCAGCTTCCTCGGCCCGTCCTGGGCACGCCTCCCGATCCTCCTCGGCGCGGCCATCGGCGTGGACCTGATCCCGCGCACGGTATGGGTCTCGCGGGGCAAGCCGAAGCTGATGCCGGCGATCTTCCGGGAGCGGCTGCGGACGCACTGGACCCGCGACCGGCTCACGCTGGTCGGGCTCGGCGTGGTCTGCTTCTACATCGTCTACGTCGGCTACCGGAACATGAAGTCGGCGCTTCCGTTCGTCATCCACACCAAGTACGACCACGACCTCGAGCTGATCGACACCGCCATCCTGTTCGGCCACCATCCGGGCGCGGTGATGCAGAACGTCTTCGGCGACGGGGCGCTGGCCTACCTGTTCTCCTACGTCTACCTGTGGTTCCTGCCGCTGGTGCCGATCGCGGTGACCATCTGGATCGTGTGGTCGAGAAACCTCGCCTACGGCTACTGGTTCGTCGGCTCACAGTGCATCGCCTGGACGCTGGGCACGATCTCCTACTACGCACTGCCCACGCTGGGACCGGGGATCGCCTACCCGTACATCTACCACGGCGAGCCGGACACGCCAGCCGGCCAGCTGATGGATGCCCTCGTCCATGGCCGGCAGAACATCAGATGGAGCGAGGGGGTGGTGAACGCGGTCCAGTCCGTGGCCGGCTTCGCCTCGCTGCACTGCGCGATCACGATGCTCACGGCGCTGATGGTCCAGCACACCGTCAACAACCGCTTCCTGCGGATCTTCTTCTGGTGCAACTTCTGCGTCACCGCGCTGGCCACGCTCTACTTCGGCTGGCACAGCCTCTCCGACGACGTCGCCGGCGTGATGATCGCGCTGGTCTCCTTCTACGTCGGTGGGCTGGCCGCGGGGCACAGGTTCGAGCGCAAGGGCACACGCGATCTTGAGGCCGAAGGTGCGCAGATCCATGCGAAGGAAGCGCTCGCGCGCGGTTGATTCGGGCGTCCGTCCGGGTTGAGTCGGGTCTGCGTCCGGGTTGAGTCGGGTCTGCGTCCGGGTTGAGTCGGGTCTGCGTTCGGGTTGAGTCGGGGGTCTGACCGGGTTGCTGGGTCGGGGTGGGTGCCGTGCGGCGCCCGCCGCCCACCGCCGAGGCAGACCTACCGCCGCGCGGCGCTCCTTCGTCGCGGCGCGTCGTCCGGTAGCGCCTCGGCGGCGCACGTCGGTCACCGCCCGGCTCTCGTCCTCGCACCATCCGGCCGTGCCCGCGGTGCTGCCGCAGTGCGTCGGGGACGGAGGCCCGATTCGACGGGGACGGAGGCCCGATTCGACGGGGACGGAGGCCCGATTCGACGAATGACACTGCTGTAGTTCGGGAATTACATGGTTGTCATTGTCAATGCGACACGCCGGTTAAAGCTGTGAAAGTTGGGGTTTTTGTTGCTCATGTGACTGTTGAGACGTTAAGTTCACCGGCGTGCCTACCTCGAAGCGGACCCTTGGAACCGCGGCCGTGCTCTCGCTCGGCCTCGCCTCGGCCTGCCTGATGACGTCCTCGGCGATCGCGCAGCCGCACCAGCCGATCCCCAGCAAGCAGGACGTGGCGCAGGCCCAGCAGGCGGTGACGAGCAAGCAGAGTGAGGTCGGCCGGATCCGGGCGCAGCTGGCGAGCGCCAACACCCGGCTGCAGCAGGCCAGCGACACCGCTGAGATCGCCGCCGAGGCCTACAACGGCGCGCAGTGGAAGGCCGACCAGGCCCGGACGGCAGCGGACCAGGCCCGCGAAGCGGCGAAGCAGGCCCAGGCCGCTCAGCAGGCGCAGCGCAAGGCGTACGCCCAGAGCGTGGTCGGCGACTACCAGGCCGCACCCGAGCTGACCTCACTGGCGGGTATGGCCAAGGCAGACGGGATCGACCAGATCCAGCAGCAGACCCAGGCGATGAACACCTCGCAGACGGCGCTCAACGCGCAGTACGGCCGGCTCCAGGCCGCGGCCTCCCTGGCCAAGGTCACCTCCAGCCAGGCCGCAGACACCGAGCGCAAGGCAGCCGCTGCCGAGGCGGAGGCCAAGCAGAAGCGCGACGCCGCGGCGACGGCCGCGCAGAAGGCGCAGGACGAGGCGGCAGGCATCGCCGTACAGAAGACGAAGCTGATCCGGCAGCTGGCCCACCTCAAGCACGTCAGCGTGAAGATCGCAGCGAAGCGGCAGGCCGCGCTCGAGGAGCGGGCCGAGGAGCGCGCGGCCGCTGCCGCCGCGGCGAAGGAGGCCGCCGAGGCAGCGGCGAAGCAGGCCGCCGCCGAGGCGCAGGCGAAGGCCGCCCAGCAGCGCGAGTCGCAGAAGGGCGCCCGCACCGGCACCATGCCGAGCGCACAGGCGGCGCCGAGCGCCTCGAGTCACGCCGACCAGGCCCCGGCCACCAGCGCCTCAGGCGTGTCAGCAGCCCTCTCCTTCGCCCGAGCCCAGATCGGCGAGCCCTACGTGTGGGGCGCCGCCGGGCCGAGCAGCTGGGACTGCTCCGGCCTGGTCATGCGGGCCTGGGAACAGGGCGGCATCGACCTGCCGCACTACTCGGTCGCGCAGTACGAGGAGTCGACGCCGATCAGCTTCGGCGACCTCCGCCCCGGTGACCTGGTCTTCTGGGGCACCACCGAGAACCCCGGCTCGATCCACCACGTCGCGCTCTACGCCGGCAACGGCATGATCATCCAGGCCCCGCACACCGGGGCCGACGTCGACGAGGTCTCGATGTACTCCTGGACGGCACCGAACTTCTTCGCCCGTCCCTGAGGCGCCGACCGGGTTCGGAGGAGGCGGGTCGGGGATACCTTCGGGGGCATGAGCACCGACGACCTGACCCAGGGCCTGGCCGCCGCCCTCGACGGCCGTGACGCGGACGTACGCCGCCAGGTCCGTGACCAGCTGATCCCGCACGCCGGCCTGTTGCACGAGGCAGACGAGCTGCCGCGCGATGCCTATCGCGAACGCGTGCGCGACCTGCTCCTGGAGATGACGAAGTCGGGTCTGACCGGCCTCGGCTTCCCCAAGGAGTACGGCGGGGCGGGGGACGTCGGCGCCTCCATCGCCGCCTTCGAGACGCTGGCGCTGGGAGACCTGTCGATCCTGGTGAAGTCGGGTGTGCAGTTCGGCCTGTTCGGCGGCGCGATCCTGCACCTCGGCACCGAGCGGCACCACGAGGCCTACCTCTCCGACGTGGTCTCCGGACGACTGCTGGGATGCTTCGCGATGACCGAGCACGGGCACGGCTCGAACGTCGCCGAGCTCGGCACCACCCTCACCTACGACCCGGACACCGACGAGCTCATCGTCACGACCACCGACGCCAACGCCTACAAGGACTACATCGGCAACGCCGCCAAGGACGGTGAGCTCGCGGTCGTGTTCGCGAACCTGGTGGTCGCGGGGGAGAAGCACGGGGTGCACGCGGTGCTCGTGCCGATCCGTGTCGACGGCCGGCCCGCCCCCGGCGTACGGATCGAGGACGATGGCCCGAAGATGGGCCTCAACGGCGTGGACAACGGCCGGCTGTGGTTCGACGACGTCCGGGTGCCGCGGGCCAACCTGCTCAACCGGTTCGCCGACATCACCGACGACGGCCGCTACGAGAGCTCGATCGAGAACCCGAACCGGCGCTTCTTCACCATGCTCGGCACGCTCGTCCAGGGTCGCGTGAGCGTCGGCGGAGCGGCGCTGGGCGCAGCCAGGTCGGCCCTGACGATCGCCACCCTGTACGCCGACCGCCGCCGCCAGTTCGGCTCCGGCGATGGGCAGGAGATGCTCCTGCTCGACTACGGCCAGCACCAGCGTCGGCTGCTCCCGCTGATCGCCCGCACCTACGCTCTCACCTTCGCCCAGGAGGTGCTGCGCGAGCAGTTGCACGAGGTCTTCAGCGCGCCGCCGGAGACCGTCGAGACCCAGACCCGCCGCGAGCTGGAGTCACGTGCCGCCGGTACCAAGGCTCTGGCCACCTGGCACGCCACCCGCGCCATCCAGGAGTGTCGGGAGGCCTGTGGTGGCGCCGGCTACCTGGCGGCCAACCGGTTCGCCGCGCTCAAGGCCGACACCGATGTCTTCACCACCTTCGAGGGTGACAACACGGTGCTCCTCCAGCTGGTCGCCAAGGGCCTGCTGACCGATTACGCCAGCGACTTCGAGGACCTCGACCAGTTCGGCATGGTCCGCTTCGTGACAGGGGTCGCCGTGGAGACGGTGCTGGAGCGGACAGCGGCGCACAAGCTGCTGGAGCGTGTCCGGGACCTGCTGCCTGGCGGCGACTCCTGGGACCAGGAGGCCGAGCTGCGCGACCCGGAGTACCACCTCGCGATGCTCCGCTTCCGCGAGGAGCACATGCTGGGCGGCGTGGCGCGCCGGCTCAAGCGCGGCGTCGACGCCGGCGGCGACCCGGCCGCTGTCTTCTCCGGCGTGCAGGACCACGTGATCGCCTCGGCGCACGCCCACGTGGAGCGGCTTGTCCTCGAGGCGTTCACCGCCAAGGTCGACAAGCTGCCCGACGGGCCGACCAAGGATCTCCTGGCGCGGGTGTGCAGCCTGCACGCACTCGGCGAGATCGAGCGCGACCGCGCCTGGTTCCTCGAGCACGGCCGGCTCAGCGTGGCACGGTCCAAGGCGATCTCCCGCGAGGTCGGCGCGCTGTGCCGCGAGCTGCGCCCCTCGGCGAGCACGCTGGTCGAGGCGTTCAGCGTCCCGCGCGAGCTGCTCCGCGCCGAGGACCTGATCGGCTGATGGCCGCCGAGCACGTCGACCTCGGCCCGGCCCGTGACGAGGTCGGGCTGCTGGTCGTGCTGCCGGGCCGTGGCTACCACCCGGACAAGCCGTTGCTCGCGGTGGCGACCCAGGCAGCCGTGGATCTGGGCTGGCGGGTGCGGCAGGTCTGGTGGAAGGCACCCGAGCAGGTGGATACCGCCTGGGCCGGCGCGCAGCTCGCTGACGCCGTCAGCGGCTACGACGGGCCGGTGCGGCTGCTGGCCAAGTCGCTGGCCAGCCTCGCCGCGCACGAGGCGGCGCGGGCGGCGTACGGGTCCTGCTGGCTGACGCCGCTGCTCGGCCGTGACGACGTCGTCGAGGGCATCGCTGCCAACCGGGCCACGCAGCTGCTCGTCGGCGGTACGGCGGACGAGGCGTGGGACTCCGCGACGGCGCAGCGGCTCGCGGGTCGGGGGGTCGAGGTGCTGGAGCTGCCCGGTGCGGATCACTCGCTGAACGCCAGGGGCAGGAACGCGACCGCCAGCGCGCATGCTGAGTTCATCCGCGTCTTCGGGCGCTGGCTGGCGGAAAGGGAATGACCCCCAGGGGTCGCAACCGCACGTTGTCGGGCAATGCTTCGCCCACCAACATGCGGAATTGACCCCCAGGGGTCACAACCGCAACCGCAACCGCAACCGCAACCGCAACCGCAACCGCAGAAGGCTCAGTACCCGGCGGCCTTCGCCCGCTCGTACGACGCCTCGATCTCCGTGATCGCGGCGTCGCGGCCCACCCAGTCAGAGCCCTTGACGGACTTGCCCGGCTCGAGGTCCTTGTAGCGCTCGAAGAAGTGCTTGATCTCGTCGAGGTCCCAGTTGGCGACGTCGTCGATGTCCTGGATGTCGTCGAAGCGCGGGTCGTTCGGGACGCACAGGACCTTCTCGTCCTGGCCCTTCTCGTCCTCCATCACGTACATCGCGACGGGGCGGCACTCGACCACCACGCCGGGGTAGACGGGGAACGGCAGCAGCACGAGCGCGTCCAACGGGTCGCCATCGCCGCCGAGGGTGCCCTCGATGTAGCCGTAGTCGGTCGGGTAGACCATCGAGGTGAACAGCACGCGGTCGAGGCGGATCTTGCCGCTCTCGTGGTCGACCTCGTACTTGTTGCGCGAGCCCTTCGGGATCTCGATCAGGACGTCGAACGTCAGCGTCATGTGTGTGCCTCCGCAAGTGTTGTGACGTGCCATTCTCCACCACAATGGCGGTCGCACTCTCATCAGCCCTGATTCCTCACGCGTCGAGGAGCAGGCTCCCAGGAGGTCATCGGTGTCACGCTCGGGTCAGCGCCGTCGGCTCGGCCGGTTCGCTCTGGTCGGGCTCGTCGTCCTCCTCCTCGTCGTCGGTGGGGCGACCTGGAGCCTGGGCTGGGTCGACCACTGGCGCGGTCACGACCGCGTCGCCGCCACGCCCCCGCCGCTGCCGTTGAGCGTGCACCCACCCTCGCCGAGCCCGGCCCCGGCGATCGCCGCCCCCAGCGACGGCACCCTGAAGCCCGAGGCCGTACGCCGGGTCCTGCGCCGCGGTCTCACCGCGGCTCTCGGCGACCACGTCCTCGCGGCCGTGGCGGGCACCACGGGTGCCGCCGTCGCGTCCCGCGGGTCCGGCGTGGCCACGCCGGCCTCGACGAACAAGCTGCTCACCGCCGCGACGGTGCTGACTCTCGACGGCCCGGAGAAGCGGTTCGCCACCCGCGTCGTCGCGGGCACCGGGCACCGGATCGTGCTGGTCGGGGGCGGCGATCCGCTGCTCGCGGCGCGCCCCGACAAGGGCTATCCGCAGGCCGCGGACCTCACGACGCTCGCCCGCGAGACGGCAGCGGCGCTGCGGCAGCGCGGCACCCACCGGGTGCGGCTGCAGTACGACGCCGGCCTGTTCACCGGGCCCGCTGTCAACCCTTCCTGGCCGCCGAGCTACATCAGCGAGGGGGTGGTCGCGCCGATCACCGCGCTGTGGGCCGACGAGGGCCGGACCCACGGGGGCGACGGCCGCGTCGCCGACCCGGCCGCCGACGCGGCCCGGACCTTCGCGAACGCCCTGACCGCCGCCGGGATCGGTGTCGCCGGCTCACCGAGCGCTGCGACGGCTCCGGCCGGCGCGACGCTGCTGGCGCAGGTGCAGAGTCCGCCGCTGCGCGAGATCGTCGACCACGTGCTGGAGACCAGCGACAACGAGGGCGCCGAGGTGCTCGCCCACCAGGCCGGTCTCGCGGCCGGTACCGGCGGCAGCTTCGCCGGCGGCGTGGAGGCGGTCACGACGACGCTGACCAAGCTCGGTGTGGACACCACGGGGCTGACGCTGCACGACGGCAGCGGCCTCTCGCGCGCGGACCGGCTCTCCGCCACGACGCTGGTCCAGGTGCTGCAGAAGGCGGCCACCCAGGCGCGGTTGGCGCCGATCGTGAGCGCCCTGCCGGTCGCCGCGTTCAGCGGCTCCCTGCTGGAGCGGTACGACGACCACGCCGACGCGGGGCGCGGCGTGGTCCGGGCCAAGACCGGCACGCTGACCGGTGTGGACGCGCTCGCCGGGTACACCCGCGACGCGGACGGCAGCCCCGTGGTGTTCGCGGTCGTGGCCGACCGCGTCGACGTACCGGACACGCTCAAGGCGCGCGACGCCCTCGACGCGTTGGCCAGCGCGCTGACGACTTGCCGCTGCGGATAGGTTCGAGGACATGACGGCAGCGGGGTACGGCGCTCGCGAGGACGGTGGCAGCGCCCAGGGGATGGTCGACTGGGACTTCGCCGTCCGCATCGGCTCGGGCATCGCCGGCGAGGGCCCGCAGGTCAGCCGGGCCGAGGGCGCTGCGGTGGTGGCCGAGCTGCGTGCCGACGCCGGCCGGGCGACGGGTCTGGTCAAGGAGTTCACCGGCCTCGACGCGCCCGCCGACACCGCTCCGGTGCTGGTGGTCGACCGTGCCGGCTGGGTGCAGGCCAACGCCGACGCGTTCGCGCACGTCATCGCGCCCGTGGTCGACAAGCTGGTCGACAAGCGTCCGATGAGCGGCATCGCCCGCAGCGTCGGCGCCAAGGTCACCGGCGCCGAGGTGGGCGGCCTGCTGGGCTTCTTGTCCAGCAAGGTGCTGGGCCAGTTCGACCCGTTCGCCGAGACGGCTGCCGGCCCGCACGGGCGGCTGCTGCTGGTGGCGCCCAACATCGTCCACGTGGAGCGCGAGCTCGGCGTCGACCCGACCGACTTCCGGCTCTGGGTGTGCCTGCACGAGGAGACCCACCGGGTGCAGTTCACCGCGAATCCGTGGCTGCGTGACCACCTCCTCGGTGAGATCAAGGCGCTCGCGGACACGATGGACGTGCAGAGCATGCTCGGCGACGGGCTGTCCCGGGCGGTCGAGGCGATCAAGGGCAACGGCAACCTGCTGGAGGCCGTCTCCTCGCCCGAGCAGCGCGAGATCATGGACCGCGTCACCGGCGTGATGTCGCTACTCGAAGGGCACGCCGACGTGGTGATGGACGACGTGGGGCCGACCGTCATCCCCTCGGTGGCGACCATCCGCACGGCCTTCGACAAGCGCCGCAAGGGCATCGGCACCCTCGACCGGGTGCTGCGCCGGCTGCTCGGCCTGGAGCAGAAGATGGCCCAGTACCGCGATGGTGCCGTCTTCGTGCGCACCGTCGTGGACAAGGTCGGCATGGAGCAGTTCAACGCTGTCTTCACCGGTCCCAAGACCCTGCCCTCCAAGGACGAGATCCACCACCCCGAGCGGTGGATCGCCAGGGTGCTGTGACCGTGCCGGTCACGTGGACGGCGCGGTGAGCCTGCCGGCCCCGGTCGCCGCCGTACGTCGCGGTGTGCGTGAGACGCTGACCCTCGTGCCGGCCGGTGCGGGTCGGGTGTGGCTGCCGGACTCGGCCGGCGCGCCGGTGCTGGTCGCCTGCTCGGGCGGCGCCGACTCACTCGCCCTGCTCTCCGCGACCATCTTCGAGCTGCGGCGCAGCGACAACCAGGTGATCGGCGTCGTCG
Source organism: Nocardioides sp. BP30 (assembly GCF_029873215.1). NCBI lineage: Bacteria > Bacillati > Actinomycetota > Actinomycetes > Propionibacteriales > Nocardioidaceae > Nocardioides > Nocardioides lacus. The sequence goes on from NZ_CP123620.1 coordinate 736,927, forward strand.
TCGACCACGGCCTCCAGGACGGTTCCGCCGAGCACACCTCCCGGGTGGTCGCTCAGATGGCGGCGATGGGCGCGGACGAGACCGCGTCGATCCGCGTCAGCGTCGACTCGACGGCTATCGGCGTCGAGGCGGGCGCCCGCGAGGCCCGGTACGCCGCCCTCGCCCAGCTCGCCATCCACTTTGGTGCCCGCACGGTGCTGCTCGGGCATACCCGCGACGACCAGGCCGAGACCGTGCTGCTCGGGCTCGCGCGGGGCAGCGGCGGCCGCTCGATCGCCGGCATGCGGCACAGCTTCACCAGGGGCGGCGTCGCCTTCCGGCGTCCGTTGCTGGACGTGACCCGGGAGCAGACCGAGGCGGCGTGCCGGCACGAGGGCCTCGACTTCTGGGTCGACCCGCACAACGCCGACCCGCGCTTCCTGCGGGCGCGCGTCAGGCACGACGTGCTGCCCGTGCTGGAGCGGGAGCTCGGGCCCGGCGTCGCGGCCACGCTCGCACGCACGGCCGAGCAGCTGCGACCCGACATGGAGTTCCTCGACGATTTCGCCGAGAGGCTGTTCGGCGACGCCCGCGAGGAGATCGACGGCGTGCCCACGGCAGGGCTCGGCGTACGGGTGCGGATCGAGCCCGTCGAGCCGATGGGCCGGGCGATGCGGACCCGGGTCGCGCGGCTGGCGGCGCTGGAGGCCGGCTGCCCGGGCGACGAGCTCTTCGCCCTCCACATCAACGCGGTGGCGGACCTGCTGGTCCATGGCGCGGGCGGTCGCCGGATCCAGCTGCCGGGGCACGTCACCGCCTACCAGGACGCCGGCGTCCTCGCCTTTCGGCGTACTGGCTCAGGCCCCTCGGCCGCCGCCGGTTAGTGTTGCGGCCATGGACTCCGCGCACGTCGGCGACGACCTCGTCAAGGTGCTCTTCACCGAGGAGCAGATCCACGCCAGGCTCAAGGAGATGGCGGCCCAGATCGACCAGGACTACGAGGGCAAGGACCTCCTCATCGTCGGCATCCTCAAGGGTGCGGTGATGGTGATGGCCGACCTGGCGCGGTCCTTCGGCCGCCACGTCGAGATGGACTGGATGGCGGTCTCCTCCTACGGTTCGGGCACGCAGTCCAGCGGCGTCGTACGGATCCTCAAGGACCTCGACACCGACATCTCGGGACGACACGTGCTGATCGTGGACGAGATCATCGACACCGGCCTCACCCTGTCGTGGTTGACCTCCAACCTGGCCTCGCGCAACCCCGCCTCCGTCGAGATCGCGACCCTGCTGCGCAAGCCGGAGGCGCAGCAGATGCCCGTCGAGGTCAAGTACGTCGGATGGGACATCCCCAACGAGTTCGTCGTCGGCTACGGGCTCGACTTCCGCGAGCGCTACCGCAACCTGCGCGACATCGGCACGCTGGCGCCCCACGTCTACTCCTGAGCATCCCCTGCCTGGAGATTTCCTTGGTAGGGGACAATGAGATCGACGAGGCGGCACGAATCGCCCGTTCGGCTCGTTGTAGTCCTCGTCAACTCCGTAGTCAGCGTCCGAGAGAAGCCTTGTGAAGCGCATAGCCAAGAGTCCGTGGCTCTGGATCATCGTCGCCGTGGTGGGTGTGCTGCTCGCCCTGCAGTACCTCGCGCCCCATGGCGGCGGGGACGAGATCTCCACCTCCCAGATGGTCAAGTACATCGACAACGGTGACGTCAAGGACATCACCTTCGTCGACGGTGACCAGCAGATCCGTGCCACCCTCAACGACGGCGTGCGCAGCTCCGGCGACAAGGTGTCCACGCACTGGGTCGACGGCGCGCAGGAGTCGCTGATCAGCAAGGTCCAGCAGCAGGTCGACGACGGCAAGATCCAGGAGTACAACTCCCAGGTCGCCCAGCCGAGCCTGCTCGGCTCGATCTTCAGCTTCCTGCTGCCCTTCATCTTCATCGTGCTGCTCTTCCTGTTCCTGATGAACCAGGTCCAGGGCGGCGGCGGTCGCGGCGTGATGCAGTTCGCCAAGTCCAAGGCGAAGCTGATCACCAAGGACATGCCGAAGACGACCTTCGCCGACGTCGCCGGCGTCGACGAGGCGGTCGAGGAGCTCCAGGAGATCAAGGAGTTCCTGCAGGAGCCCGCGAAGTTCCAGGCGGTCGGTGCGAAGATCCCCAAGGGCGTGCTGCTCTACGGTCAGCCCGGTACCGGCAAGACCCTGCTCGCCCGCGCCGTGGCAGGCGAGGCCGGCGTCCCGTTCTACTCCATCTCCGGCTCGGACTTCGTCGAGATGTTCGTCGGCGTGGGTGCCTCCCGCGTCCGCGACCTGTTCGAGCAGGCCAAGGAGAACGCGCCGGCGATCGTCTTCATCGACGAGATCGACGCCGTCGGTCGCCACCGCGGCGCCGGCATGGGCGGAGGCCACGACGAGCGTGAGCAGACCCTCAACCAGCTTCTGGTCGAGATGGACGGCTTCGACGTGCGCGGCGGCGTCATCCTGATCGCCGCGACCAACCGGCCCGACGTGCTCGACCCGGCGCTGCTGCGGCCGGGACGCTTCGACCGGCAGGTCCAGGTCGACGCCCCGGACCTGACCGGCCGCTTCCAGATCCTGCAGGTGCACTCGCGCGGCAAGCCGCTCGCCACCGACATCGACCTGATGGCCGTCGCCCGGCGTACGCCCGGCTTCTCCGGCGCCGACCTGGCCAACGTGCTCAACGAGGCGGCGCTGCTCACCGCGCGCAGCAACCAGAAGCTGATCACCAACCAGAACCTCGACGAGGCGATCGACCGCGTGGTCGCCGGTCCGCAGAAGCGCACCCGGGTGATGAGCGACCACGAGAAGCTCATCACCGCCTACCACGAGGGCGGACACGCCCTGGTCGCTGCCGCGCTGCCGCACAACGATCCGGTGCACAAGATCACGATCCTGCCGCGCGGTCGCGCGCTGGGCTACACGATGGTGATGCCCGACGAGGACAAGTACAGCCAGACCCGCAGCGAGATGCTGGACAAGCTGGCCTACATGCTCGGTGGCAGGGCCGCGGAGGAGATGATCTTCCACGATCCGACCACCGGTGCGGGCAACGACATCGAGAAGGCCACCAACCTGGCCCGCGCGATGGTCACCCAGTTCGGCATGACCGAGCGGCTCGGCGCGATCAAGCTCGGCGACTCCAACTCCGAGCCGTTCCTGGGGCGCGACCTCGGCCACTCCCGGAACTACTCCGAGGATGTCGCCGCCGTGGTCGACGAGGAGACCAAGAAGCTGCTGGCGAACGCCCACCAGGAGGCGTTCGACATCCTGGAGGAGAACCGCGACGTCCTCGACGCGCTGGTGCTCGCGCTGCTGGACAAGGAGACGCTGAACAAGGAGGAGATCGCCGCTGTCTTCGAGCCGCTGCGCCGTCGTCCCCAGCGTCCCGCCTGGACGGGCTCCCCGACCCGCAAGCCCTCGTCCTTGCCCGCCGTGGAGATCCCGCAGGAGATCCGTGACCGGGCCAACGGCCGGGCGGCCAACGCGGCATCGAGCGAGAACGGCGGAGCCGTGCTGACCCCTCCGGGCTCCGGCGGCGACGTGCACGGTGACCCGGGCGTGATCCCGCCGGCTGGCGGAACCCAGCCGCCGCTCTCGTGAGCACCGGCGAGTTCGACCAGGCCCGGGCGGAGGCAGCCGTCCGGGAGCTGCTCCACGCCATCGGCGAGGACCCCGACCGGGAGGGCCTGCTCGACACCCCGGCCCGGGTCGCCAGGGCGTACGCCGAGCTCACCGCGGGGCTGCGGCAGGAGCCGGAGGACGTCTTGACGACGACCTTCGACCTGGGGCACGACGAGCTGGTGCTGGTGCGCGACATCGAGCTGTGGTCGATGTGCGAGCACCATCTGGTGCCGTTCACCGGCGTGGCGCACGTCGGCTACATCCCGGCCGAGTCGGGCAAGATCACCGGCCTCTCGAAGCTGGCCAGGCTGGTCGACGTCTACGCCAAGCGGCCGCAGGTCCAGGAGCGGCTGACCACCCAGGTCGCGGACGCGTTGATGCGGATCCTCGAGGCGCGGGGTGTGATCGTCGTGATCGAGGCCGAGCATCTGTGCATGACCATGCGCGGGGTGCGCAAGGCCGGCGCGCGGACGATCACCTCGGCGGTGCGGGGCAGCATGCGAAGCAACGCCTCCACCCGCGCCGAGGCGATGGCGCTGATCAACCGCCCGACCGCGCACTGAGTCGGGCCTGCGTCCGGGTTGAGTCGGGCCTGCGTCCGGGTTGAGTCGGGCCTGCGTGCGGGTTGAGTCGGGCCTGCGTCTCGACGATCCGGTCGGCCGCCCGTGGCCCGCGGTTCGGGCGCGCCGGGCGCTGCTCAGACGGCGAACTGGCGAACCAGGGAGTCCAGCTCGGTGGCGAGGCTGGCGAGGGCGGCGGCTGCCTCGGCCGTGCCGGCGGCGCCGGACTGGGCTGCGGCGGCCGAGGTTGCTGCGGAGGCGGTGTCGGCGGCGATGCCGTTGGTGCCGGTGGCCGCCTCGGTCACCGAGCGGGAGATCTCGCTCGTGGTGGCGCTCTGCTCCTCGACCGCGGCGGCGATGGTCACCTGGATCTCGTAGATCGAGTTGATCACCTCGCCCACCTCGCTGATGGCGGTGGCGGCACCGGCGCTGTCGCGCTGGATCGCCTCGATCAGCCGGCCGATCTCGTCGGTGGCCTTGGCCGTCTCGCCCGCGAGCTCCTTGACCTCGTTGGCCACCACCGCGAAGCCCTTCCCGGCCTCGCCGGCGCGCGCGGCCTCGATGGTGGCGTTGAGGGCGAGCAGGTTGGTCTGCTGGGCGATCGAGGTGATGACCTTGATGACCTGGCCGATCTCGACCGAGGAGCTGCCCAGCGCCTCGATGGTGCCGCTGGCGGACCGGGCCCGTTCCACGGCGTCGGAGGCCACCGAGGAGGCCTGGGTCGCGTTGCGGGCGATCTCGGAGATGCTGGCGCTCATCTGTTCGGCGGCGCTGGCCACGGTGTGCACGTTGCCGGAGACCTGGCCGGCCGCCGAGGACACGCTCCCGACGAGGGCGGCGGCGTCGTCGACGCTGCGCCCCATCTCGCCGCTGACAGCGCTGAGCTCCTCCGAGGCGCTGGCGACCGAGGCTGCGGTCTGGCCGATGCGGGTCATGCTGGCCCGCAGCGAGGAGACCAGCGCGCGGACGGAGTCGGCCATCTGGCCGACGTTGTCCTCCCCGGCCAGTGCGAGCTCCTGGGTGAGGTCGCCCCGGGCGACCGAGGCGAGGTAGTCCCGGACGACCTCCACGCGCGCGGCCGTCTGTGCCGCTGCCTCCGCGGCCTCCCGGGCGCGGGAGGCGTCGGCCTCGGCGGCGGCCCGCTGCCGGGCGTGCTCGGCCTCGAGCTGCTCGCGCTCGGCGCGGGCTCGCTCCTCGGCCAGCTGGCGCTCGCGCTCCTGCTCGCGCGCGGCCTGGGCCTGCTCGGCCTCGGCGCGCTCGCGCTCGAGCCGCGCCTCCCGCTCGGCGTTCTCCCGCTCCAGCCGCGCGCGCTCCTCGGTGGCGCGACGGTCCGCCTCGGCACGGGCCAACCGCTCTGCCTCGGCCTCCCGGGCAGCGGCGTCGCCGGCGTCGAGGGCCTCGATGACCTGATCCACCGCGACCGAGATGCTGCCGACCTCGTCCTCCATGGAGTGCTCGACCCGCTTGCTGCGGTCGCCCGCGGCGATCGCCTGCAGCGACCCGACCACCCGGCGCAGCGGGCGGACGATGGAGCGGATCACCACGAAGGCGCCGACGATGAACAGCAGCAGCCCGACGATGGAGACGGTGGTGATGATCAGCCGCAACGAGGAGGCGGCGTCCTGGATCGCGATTACCTGCTGGTCGACGATGGCGTCGGTGGCATCGTCGGCGGTGTTGAACAGTACGTCGACGGCCGCGCTCGCATCGCTGTTCGCCTTGTTGTCGAGCTTGCCCATCGTGGCGCCGTCGTTCTCCAGCGCGGCGGCGTGGATGTCGGCGAGGTAGGAGTGGTAGGCAGTGGTCGCCTTGACCATCTTCTGCAAGAAGGCACGCGACTGCGCATCGGGGTTCAGTGCCAGCGCGGCCTGATACTTCTGCAGCGCCGTCTGGTAGTGACTCTCGGCGGTCTGGTAGAGCGAGTTCGACGCCTGGTCGGGCTCGTGCCCGATGACCGCGCCGACGTACTCGCCGGTGAAGGTGCGCTGGAGCAACCACTCCTCGTAGCCCGCGTTGAGCTTGCTGGAGACCTGCGCCGTCGTTCGGTTGGCATGGGTCAGCGTGACGACCCGGTCCACCTTGATCGCGCCGACCACGGTGACGATCAGCAGCGCGACCACGCCCACGCCGACCATCGCGATCAGGCGCTGCCGGATCGTCACCCGCTTGTAGAACGGAGAGCGGCCCGCGCGGCGGCGGCCGCGGCCGGGCAGGTCGGCGCCGGGCAGGTCGGCGCCGGGCAGGTCGGCGCCGGGCAGGTCGCCACCGGGCAGGTCGCCACCGGGAGTGCTTTCGGACTCGACCAGCGACGCTTCGCGCTCGGGGCCCCGCGGCGCGGGAACGACGAGGTCGGTGGGAGCGGCGGAGGATTCGTACAGCGCGGTCACGACGCTTCCTTCGGCGAACGCGTGACGAAACTTACGCTAACGATCGCTCAGCCCCCGGTAGGGGTGTGGGCGCCGATCCCGGCGGTGCGCGGCAGTGGTCCCGACTCCGGTAGGTTCGTGGCGTGTTCGCGCCGATCGGGCGTCCCCGGGTGATGGGGATCGTCAACGTCACGCCTGACTCCTTCAGCGACGGCGGCCGGTTCCTGGCGACCGACGACGCGGTGTCGCACGGACACGAGCTGCTCGACGACGGTGCCGACATCCTCGACATCGGGGGCGAGTCCACCCGGCCCGGTGCCACCCGGCCGCTGGTCGGTGAGGAGCTGGCGCGGGTGATCCCGGTCATCGAGGAGCTCGCCCAGGCGGGCGCCGTGGTCTCGGTGGACACCATGCGCGCCGAGGTGGCCGAGGCGGCGCTGGCTGCGGGAGCCCGGATCGTCAACGACGTCTCGGGAGGCCTGGCGGATCCACGGATCCTCCCCGTCGTCGCCGGCTCCGAGGCGGTCTTCGTGGCCATGCACTGGCGCGCGCACAGCAGCACGATGCAGCACTTCACCCAGTACGCCGACGGCGTCGTGGAGACCGTCCGAGCAGAGCTGGCGGACCGTCTGGCCGCCGCGCTGGCCGCCGGCATTCCCGAGGACCGCATCGTCCTCGACCCGGGGCTCGGCTTCTCCAAGACCGCCGACCAGAACTGGGAGCTGCTGCGCGGACTGGGCCGGATCGCCGATCTCGGCCGGCCCGTCCTGGTCGGGGCCAGCCGCAAGGCCTTCCTGGGCACGCTGCTGGCCGATGCCGACGGTCGTCCCCGACCGGTGGGCGAGCGGGAGAGTGCCCACGCCGTGATCACCGCGCACCTGGCCGCGGCGGGCGTGTGGTGCACCCGGGTGCACGACGTGCGAGCGACCCGCGACGCCCTCGCGGTGGTGCACAGACTGGACGATCCGCACGGACGAGACGATCAGGAGAGGGAGGACCGGCTGTGAGCGACGAGCTGGCCATCATCGGCATCGAGTGCTTCGGCCATCACGGTGTCTTCGAGTTCGAGAGACGTGAGGGACAGGTCTTCGTCATCGACCTGGTGCTGGGCCTGGACACCGCCCCGGCGGCGGCCTCCGACGACTTGCGCGACACCGTCGACTACGGGAGTCTCGTGGCGCAGGTCAAAGCACAGACCGAGCGTGACCCGGTCGATCTGATCGAGACCCTCGCCCAGCGGATCGCGGACGTCTGCCTCTTGGATGCCCGTGTTGAATGGGTGCGTGTCACGGTCCACAAGCCGGACGCTCCCATCGACGCGACGTTCTCGGACGTCGCGCTGACGATCACCAGAAGGGCAGATGCGTGACCGAGGTACCCAATCCCCACATCGTCGACGCCGACACCCTGACCGGCGAGATGCGTCCGATCCGACGGATCGTGCTCTCGATCGGCTCCAACCTCGGCGACCGGCTCGCCAACCTCCAAGGTGCCGTCGCCGCCCTCGTCGACACCCCTGACGTGTGGGTCACCGCCGTCTCTCCCGTCTACGAGACCGACCCGGTCGACAGCCCCGAGGACGCGGAGCAGTTCCTGAACGCGGTCGTCCTGGCCGACACCACCCTGTCGGCGGTGCGGGTCCTGGACCGCGCCCTGGCGATCGAGGACGCCTATGCCCGGGAGCGTTCGGACGTCACGAATGCGCCGCGCACCCTCGACGTCGACGTGATCCTCGTCGGCGACCGGATCAGCGAGGACCCGGCCCTGATCCTGCCGCACCCGCGGGCGCACGAACGTGCCTTCGTGCTGCGGCCGTGGGCCGACATCGAGCCGGGGGCGGAGATCCCGGGTCACGGGCCGATCCTCGCGCTGCTGGAGAAGACCGGCGAGGAAGGCGTCGCACGTCGCGACGACCTGGTCCTCGAGGTCGAGTGAGCGAGCCCCGGGAGCGGCTGCGGCCTATCTCGGGCGGGGCCCTCACCGGCTGGGGGGTCGTCGGACTCGTCGGCGGCTGGCTCCTGCACCGCGTCGCCGAGTCCTGGCGCGGCACCGCGCCGGTGGTGACCTGGCTGCAGCCGCTCGCGCTGCTGTTGGTCGCGCTCATCGTCGGCGGCACGGCCTGGGCGACGTGGCGCTCCGTGCAGGGCCGCAGCGAGCGCCTGGAGCCGCACCGGGCGGTCAACCGATTGGTCCTGGGCCGGGCCTGCGCCCTCGTGGGGGCGCTGATCGCCGGCGGGTACGCCGGGTACGCGGTCAGCTGGCTCGGGATGTCCGGCGATCCGCTCGCGGGCCAGCGGGTGTTGCGCTCGGCGATCGCCGCGGTGCTGGGGCTGTCGATCTGCGGTGCCGGCGTTCTCCTCGAGCGTGCGTGTCGCGTCCGTGACGACGACTCGGGCGACGTAACGTAACGGCCATGACTTCCCCAGCAGCAACATCCGCCACACGACGCCGTCAGCGCAGCACCCGCCTGACCGTCGCCGTGGTGCTGCTCGTCGCTGCGGCGGCGCTGGTCGTGGCAGCGGTGGCGGCGGGCTCGACGGCATTGACGGCCGGCGCCGGCCTCGCCGCTGTCGTCCTCGGTGCGATCGCCACCAAGATCACCCACACCGAGCTGCTGGTCTCCCGGCGCGAGGCCAACCGCGATCGCGCCGCGCAGGCCAAGGCCTACGTCGCTCTCACCGAGGAGCGGATCGCCGAGAACCGATCCTTCACCGAGGGCATCACCGCGACCGTCGCACAGGACCGCGCCGCCCAGGCCAAGACCGTCGCCGAGCTCGAGGCCGCGCTGGCTGCGGCTCACCAGCGTGCGGCCGAGGCCATCCGCTCGCGCGCGGAGGAGTCCCGCAAGGCCGCCGAGGCCCAGGTCGAGTCGACCAGCCTGCGCCAGCGCGTGGCCGACGCGGAGACCCGCGCCGCAGACGCGATCGTGCGCGTGGCCGAGCTGGAGCAGGAGCTCGACGCCGTACGGGCCGAGCTGACCGCCGCCCAGGCAGCGGCGAAGAAGAACGCCAGCGCCGCCTGAGTTCCGCCCCGGCCACGGTCAGGCTGACCGTGGCCTGTCTCCAACCTGACGAGCCGCAGGTATTGTCAGGCCGGTGACCTCCGCGCCGGACCTGCTCGACGCCATCAGTCCTGTGCCCGTGGGCACGTCCGTTCTGCACATCGGGCCACACAAGACGGGCACGTCGGCGTTGCAGCTGGCGATGCGCCGGGCCCGGGAGGACATGCTGGACCAGGGGGTCCTCCTCGCCGGCCCGGGCGCCGGCGACGGCGATGGCGACGGTGTCCGCTTCGCCCTCGGCATGCGCACCACCCTCGGCGACGACGTCGGCCGACAGGTGTGGGAGCGGATCAGGGCGGATCTCACCGACACCTCCGTGCCCCGCCGCGTCTTCAGCCGGGAGACCTTCGCCAACGCCACCACGAAGCGTGCCCGGGTGCTGGTCGAAGCGCTCGGGCACGGCGCCGTGCCGCTGCACGTCGTGGTCTCCGCCCGCCCGCTCGCCGAGCTGATCCCCAGCCAGTACAGCCAGTTCGTGCAGCGGGGGACCTGCCTCATGCCGTTCGAACCATGGGTGCGCGAGGTCTTCGCCGACCGTAGTCAGGAGCGGACCGCACGGATGTTCTGGAAGCGCCACAGCCACGACGAGCAGGTACGCCGCTGGGGTGACCTCGTCGGGCACGAGAACGTGACAGTGGTGGTCGTGGATCGCAAGGAGCCGCTGTTCCTCGCGCATGCCTTCGAGCGACTCCTGGCCCTGCGAACGGACACGATCGCGGCGTTGATGGAGCACGATCGCAGCAACCGGTCGCTGACGATGGCCGAGATCGACCTGGTGCGTCAGTGGCACGAGATCACCGCCGAGACCGGAGCCGACCACGGCAAGGTCGTGCGGCTCGCCTGGCGGCTCTGCTACCACCTCCGCAGCTTCAACCCCGAGCCGACCGATCCGCGGCTCACCCTGCCTCCGTGGGCGGTCGAGCTGGCCAACGAGCGCTCGGCGGCCGGGGCCGCGGCCATCGTGGCATCGGGTGCACATGTCGTAGGAGACCTGAGCTCGCTCTCCGCCGTGGGGGTGCCTGCTTGACGCACAGATGGTGAACAGGTGGCGGAGAGGCTGAGCTCATCTGCCCCTCCTAGTTTCGCCACGTGAGCGTTGCCGTCCGTCCCTTCCCCGCGGACACGGCGGTGTTGCACATCGGCCCGCACAAGACCGGGACCACGGCGCTCCAGCAGGCGATGCGTCAGGCCCGCGAGGCCATGCTCGCCCAGGGCGTCCGGGTCGCCGGCCGAGGCCCCGGTGACGGGGATGCGGCCCGTTACGCCATCCGGTTGACGCCGATCCGCGGGGAGGAGTTCGGCCGCGAGGCGTGGGATTCGGTCAAGGCCGATCTCGCCGACCCGTCGGTGCCACGACGCATCTTCAGCCGGGAGACCTTCGCCAATGCCGGAGACGCGCGAGCGGGACGGCTGATCGAGGAGCTCGGGCCCGTCCAGGTGGTGCTGAGCGCGCGACCGCTCGCCGAACTCATCCCCAGCCAGTACAGCCAGTTCGTCCAGAGCGGGATCTGCACCAGGCCCTTCGAGAGCTGGCTCGATCTGCTCTTCGCCGACGATGCCGCGGATGCCGACGAGCGGAGCGTGCGCCTGTTCTGGAAACGGCACCGCCACGACGTCCAGGTCCGTCGGTGGGGCTCGTTGGTGGGTGCCGAGCGAATCACCGTCGTCGTCGTCGACCATCGTGACCGGCTCTTCTTGGCCCGTTCCTTCGAGCAGCTTCTCGACCTGCGTGCCGGCACCCTCGTCGACCCGATCCGGTCGGTGCGGCAGAACCGGTCGCTCACGCTCGCCGAGCTTGAGCTCGTCAGGCGGTGGCAGGAGCTCGCCGTCCCCAGCGGGGCATCGCGCAGCGAGCTGTTCAGCCTCGGCTGGCAACTGTGCAGCCACCTGCGTCGCCATGACGCCGAGCCCGCCGACGGCTCGCTCACCCTGCCCTCCTGGGCGGTCGGGGAGGCCAACCGGCGGGCTGCGGCGAGCGCCGACGAGATCATTGCATCGGGTGCTCGAGTGGTGGGCGAGCTGGGCAGACTCTCCGCCGCCTCTCCGCCGTCTGTGACGTCCTAGGCCGACTTCACAGCCCCTCAAAGAGCGTTGCCAGGAAAGAATCAGGTCCGTGCAAGAGCGGCTTCCTAGCGTCCGTCGGCGTGAGCGTTGCCGTCCGTCCTGTTCCTGCCGGCTCCGCGGTGCTGCATATCGGCCCGCATAAGACCGGGACGTCGGCGCTCCAGCATGCGATGCGCCTCGGTCGGGCCGACCTGCTCGAGCAGGGGGTCCGGCTTGCAGGTCGCGGTCCGGGCGACGGCGACGGCGCGCGCTACGGGCTCGGTATGAAGCCGTCGCGACCGGTCGAGTTCGCCCGAGCAGCGTGGGAGACCATCAGGTCCGACATGGCCGACACCTCGGTCGAGCGGCGGTTCTTCAGCAAGGAGACCTTCGCCAACGCCGGAGACGCCAGGGCCCGGCGCGTCGTGGAGGAGCTGAGTGGTGGTGGTCGCTTCCCCCTCCATGTCGCGATCACGGTGCGTCCCCTGGCCGAGCTGATCCCCAGCCAGTACAGCCAGTTCGTGCAACGGGGCACGACGCTGCGGTCCTTCGAGGACTGGTGTCAGGTCGTGCTCGCCGGCGACACCGAGGACCGCAGCGTTCGGGTCTTCTGGAAGCGGCACAGCCACGACGAGCAGGTGCACCGTTGGGGGCGGCTCGTCGGGTTCGAGAACGTCACGGTGGTCGTGGTCGACCGCAGCGCGCCGCTGTTCCTGCCACAAGCCTTCGAGCAGATCCTCTGCCTCCGCCCAGGAACCCTCGCCGACCGGATGACGCCTCACCGCGGCAACCGCTCGCTGACCCGACCCGAGATCGACCTGGTGCGCGGATGGCACACGATCACCTTGCAGACCGGAGCCGACCAAGGACAGGTCGCCCGTCTGGCCTGGAAACTGTGCCAGCACCTGCGCCGCTTCGACCCGGACCCGGACGCGCCTCGCGTCTCGATGTCGGCCGCCGCGATCGAGCAGGCCGAGGAGCGCGCCCGGGCGATCGCCGCCGCGATCGCCGGCTCGGGCGTGCAGGTCGTCGGCGACCTCGGCGCGCTCGCCGCCGACCGTGGGCGGCCCTGAACGACGCCGCACCGATAGCCTTCCGCGGGTGACCACCTTCTCGCTCGTCACCGCCGTCTACGGTGTGGAGCGCTACCTCGATGCGTTCATCGAGTCGCTCGAGGAACAGACCTATCCCCACGAGCGGATCCAGATCGTGGCCGTCGACGACGGCTCGACCGATGGCTCGCTGGACCGGCTGCGGCTCTGGGCGGCCGAGGGCAGCTTCGAGATCGTCGTGCTGACCAAGGAGAACGGCGGCCAGGCCTCGGCCCGCAACCTCGGCCTGGACCACGCCACCGGCGACTGGATCACCTTCACCGACCCCGACGACCGGCTGGACGCTCGCTACTTCGCCACCATGGCGGCCTTCCTCGAGCGCCACCCCGGCACCGACGTCGCCGCCGCCGCGTTCTGGATGCTCGACGACGCGACCGGCGAGCTGTCCAACACCCATCCGCTGCGGGCGCGCTTCAACGACGGCAACATCCTGCGTGACCTCAGTGTCTTCGGCGACTACTTCTTCGGCAGTGCGCACGCCGGCTTCTTCCGCCGCTCCCGTCTGGAGAAGCTCGGCCTGCGCTTCGACACGCGGATCCGACCGAACTTCGAGGACGGGCACTTCACCTCCCTCTACCTGCTCGACCTGCCGGCCCCGAAGGTCGGCTTCGTCCGCTCCGCGCACTACCACTACCGCAAGCGTGACGACGGCAGCTCGACGATGCAGAAGAGCCTGCTGGACCCGCGGCGCTACACCGACGCGCTGCGCTACGGCCACCTCGACCTGCTGCAGCGAGCCGCGGCGAGCGGCGGCGTACCGCGTTGGCTCGCCGGCCTGATCGTCTACGAGTTGTCGTGGTACCTGTCGCTGCACGACGCCCGCGACGGCCGCACCGCCGCCAAGGGCGAGGTGGCCGCTGAGTTCCACCGCCTGCTCGGCGAGATCGTCGCGCTCCTGCCCCAGGAGGTGATCGACAGCTTCGCCTGGCGCCAGCTCAAGCCGCACAACCGCGCGCTCCTGCTGCACGGCTACGACGCGCAGCCGTGGCACGCGACCGAGGCGGTCATCGACAAGGTCGACCGCGCACGGCGACTGATGCGGCTCTCCTACCTCTACACCGGTACGGCGCCGAGCGAGCGGCTCCTGGTCGGCGGGACCGAGGTGCGGCCCCGGTATGCCAAGATCCGCGACCACGTCTCGCACGACCAAGTCCGGGTCCACGAGCGACTGCTGTGGGTGCCGACGACCGTCTCGGCGCGGCTCCAGCTCGAGGGCCGCGACGTGCAGATCCTGCCCGAGCCGCGCCGGCGGCCGCACCCGACGGTGCGCCCGCTGCAGCTGCAGCGCCTCCTCGACCCGACCCCCTCGCCGCTGGTGCCGCAGCCCGAGAGGACGGCGACGCCGGCCGAGGAGCGGCTGCTGGAGACCGCCCGTGGCCGCCGGGCACGCAAGTACGCCGACGCCTGGGTCCTCATCGACCGGATCCACGACGCCGACGACTCCGCCGAGCACCTCTTCCACCACCTGCGCGCCCACCATCGCGAGGTCAACGCCTGGTTCGTTCTCGAGCAGGGCACGCCCGACTGGGAGCGGCTGCGGCGTACGGACAAGGACCGGCTGGTCGCCTTCGGCAGCGAGGAGTGGAAGCTCCTGATGCTCAACGCCGAGCACCTGGTCAGCAGCCACCCCGACACCGCCGTGTCACGGCCGCCGGCGCTGGGCTTCGCCGCGCCGACCTGGCGGACCACCTTCCTGCAGCACGGCGTGATCAAGGACGATCTCTCCGGCTGGCTCAACCGGCGCCCGCTCGACGTCTTCGTGACGAGCACGCCGGCCGAGCACGCCTCGATCGTCGGCGACCACACCGGCTACACCTACACCGACCTCGAGACGGTGATGACAGGGCTGCCCCGGTTCGACCGGCTGCTGGAGGCCGGACGACAGGTCGGTCGGACGCGGGACCTGGTGCTGGTGGCGCCGACGTGGCGGTTCTGGCTGATCCCACCGCAGGCCACCGAGCACCAGCGCCGCGAGGGCCTCGAGCCGGGCTTCCTGGCCTCGGAGTTCGTGCAGCGCTGGACCGCCTTCCTGCGTTCGCCGGAGCTGGCCGAGGCCTGCCGCCGGCACGGCCTCACGCTGGGGTTCCTGCCGCACCCGAACCTCCAGCAGGCCCTCCCGCTGCTCGACCTGCCCGACCACGTGCAGCCGCTGCGCTTCGAGGGGACCGACGTGCGCCGCCTGGTCGCCCGCTCGGCGCTGCTCGTGACCGACTACTCCTCGATGGCGTTCAACGCCGCCTACATCGACCGGCCGGTGCTCTACTACCAGTTCGACGCCGATCGGGTGCTGGCCGGCGACCACGTCGGCGGCCGGGGATACTTCGACTACGAGCGCGACGGCTTCGGGCCCGTCCTCGCCTCCCACGAGGCTGCGGTCGCGGCGGCCGTGGCGCAGCTCGACGCTGGCCCCGAGCCGCTCGCCCCGTACGCCGCGCGCACCGCAGCGACCTTCCCGTTGCGCGACGGCGGCTGTTGTGAGCGGGTCACCCAGGCGATCCTCGCCTCGGCGCGACCCGTGACAGATGCGGTGGAGGCGGGCGGTGGCTGAGCCGGCGGTGGTGGCGGTGATGGGCAGCTGCATCACCCGCGACAACTTCAACAGCCGGTTCAACCCGGGCTACCGCGACCGGTTCACCTGCCCGCTGCACCAGAACCAGACGTCCCTCATCTCGCTGATGTCGACGCCGATCGAGGCGCCATGGCGGCCGACCAGGGAGATGAACGACTACGACCGGTGGAACGTCGCCACCGAGCTCGACAAGTCCTTCCTCGCCGAGGTCGTCGCACTCCAGCCGGACTACCTGATCCTCGACTTCTTCGCCGACGCCTTCTTCGGGGTCGCCCAGCTCGACACCGGCGAGTACGTCACCGACAACCGCTGGAAGCTGCGGCGTACCGATCTCTACCGGGACTGGGCCGACCGGGGGCGGCTGACGAGGGTCAAGCTGGTGCGGGACGCGGAGGTCTACCTCCCCCTGTGGGAGGCCGCCTTCGAGGCGTTCGTGCGCTTCGCCCGCGACCGGCTGCCGGCGACCACGCTGGTGCTGCATCGCGGCCGGTTCACCGACGGCCTGCTGCTGCCGGGTGCGTCCCGGCCGACCAGTCTGCGTGACCACCTCGGACCGAAGCGGCGCATCCCGGTCAAGCGCGCCAACCGGCGCTGGGCCGAACTCGACGACCACGCCGCCACCCGGGTGGACGCCGTCATCGACCTGACCGACCGGGACTACCCGAGCTTCCCCGACCACCCGTGGGGACCGTTCTACGTCCACTACGCGATGGAGTACTACCCGCGCTTCCTGGCCCAGCTGGCCACGATCGACGACCGGCTGCTGCGGCGGCGCTGAGGCAGGCGCCCCCGCGACCCCTGGGCGTCACAGCCAGCCGGCGAGGCGGGTCACGACCCGCTCGGCACCCCTGCCGTCGGCCTCGGTGAGGTAGCGCTCCGTGACCCGCTCCGCCAGCGGGCCGCAGGACTCGGCCAGCGCAGGCAGGTCACCCAGCAGTGCCGCCACGTCCTGCGTCGAGTCGGCCGTCGGACCCGGCAGCGTGGCGTCGTAGTCGAGCAGCGGAGCCCGTACGGCGAAGTACGCGTCCCGGTCGCGGGTCAGCAGGACCGCCGGCTTGCCGGTCAGCGCCCAGTCGATCCGTGCGGGCCCGTAGTCGAACACCGCGGCGTCGGCCGCGAGCAGCAGGTGCTCCAGCCGCGGGTACAGGCTGACGTCGAGGACGGGCGTACGGCGCACCCGCTTCTCGGCCGCGCGCGCATCGAACCGGTGGGCGCGGACGAGCACCGCATAGCCCGGTCCGAGCCGCTCCGCGAGAGCGCCGAGGTCGAGGCCGTCGTACATCGGCGCCGCCTCGACCCGGCTCGAGC
The DNA here is from genome assembly GCF_029873215.1 of Nocardioides sp. BP30. Taxonomy (NCBI): domain Bacteria; kingdom Bacillati; phylum Actinomycetota; class Actinomycetes; order Propionibacteriales; family Nocardioidaceae; genus Nocardioides; species Nocardioides lacus. Next base: position 753,574 of record NZ_CP123620.1, read on the forward strand.
GCGCGTCGCGGTAGGTCGGTGCGTAGAGCACCGCCCGCGTCTGCGGCCCGAGGCCCAGCTCCGCCCGGACCCGGGCGCGCAGCTCCGCCGCCGGGCCCAGGAGGGCGTCGGTCTGCGGAGCGGCGAGCAGCACCTCACCGGCGTAACCGGTCTCGCGACGGTAGATCTCGACGGCCTCCTCGCCCGGCGCGACGAGCAGGTCCCAGGCCTGCACCTGGCGGGCGAGCAGCGCTGTCAGGCCGGCGGGAAGTCCCCGCTCGACCGCGTGCGCGGCACCGAGGGAGACCACCGGCCACCCGGGCGCGACGTGCACGAGCCGCTGGTGAGGGCGCTTGAGGAACCACTCCGGCAGCGCCGCGTCGGCGACCAGGACGGGCACCGACCGCAGCGCGTCGTACCAGGCCGCCGAGTCGATCACGAGCGGTACGGCGCCGTCCGGGACGACCACGTCGTGGCCCTGGACCGCCCACAGCCGGGCGACGTCGGGCCGGGTCCGCGCGAGCTCGGCGTCGAGCGCGGCCAGGCCGCCGTCCGCACGGTGACCCTTGTCGGACCAGAACAGCACCGCCGCTGACGGCACCCCCGCAGCGATCCCCTCGGCCGCGCGGTACGCCGCCCGCAGCCGGGCGCGACCGTAGCGGGTCACCTCCTCGGGCTGCAGCGGACTCCGCGGCACGAGCTGGGCCTGGCCGGTCGGCCGCAGGCGCAGATGCAGCCGCAGGTCGGCGCCGAGGGCCACCAGCGGGAGGTCGGCGCTCAGCTCGGGCGCTGGTCGCGCCGCGATCGGCGGCCGGCCGTTGCGGGGAACCCACAGCCCGCCGGCGCGTTGCTCCAACGCGACCGACGGCGCACCGGGCCGGCTGACCCGGGTGGGGAAGCGGAGCACGCCACTGCCGGCCCCGGTGGGCTGGTAGGACGACGCCGGCGCCACGACCACGTCCCGCGTGCCGAGCTCGGCACCGGCGACCTCGTCGGGCTCGAGCCCGGAGAAGCGCACGCCGACGGCGATCTGTGCGGTCGGCGCGGTCGGCGCGGCGTCCTCGATGGTGAGCGAGGTGATCCACAACCGGGGCCCCTCCTCGGTCACCGGCGCCTCGCCCCGGTCGAGCGTCACCGCGAAGCCGTGATCGCCGAGGGACGGTGTGACGATCCGGCCGGCGGCGCCGAGCGGGGCGAGCCGCGCCGCGCCGGAGTGCTCCACCACCTCGTGCACGGTGCCCTCGCGGACCAGCCCGGCCTGGTCGACCTGCAGCCGCAGCACCGACGTCCCCGCGGGCAGCGACCCCAGCGGCACCCGGGCGACGAAGGCGCCGGCCGCGAAGCTGGCGTTGAGATCCTTGGCCCACAGGTCAGCGTTCTGGTCGCGGTGCAGCTCGACGGTCGACGGCACCTCGCCGAGCCACGCCTGGACCAGGGGTGGGTAGGTCAGGGAGTCGATCGCGCCGATCCCGGCGTACCCGCGGATCACCAGCTCGGCGCCCTCGACAGCGACGTCGTGCACCGCCGCCCGGAGCGGCGTCTCGTAGGCGCCGAGCTCCCTCATCGCCGGCGGCACGCGCGGCCACGGCTCCTCATCGCCCGGTTCGGCCAGGACGCGGCCGTCCACCACGCGGGTGGGCGGCACCCGACCGTGCACCTGGGCGTACTCCTCGAAGGCGAGCACCCCCGCCCAGTCGGCCTCCTCGCCACCGATCAGCGAGGCGCGGACCTTGGCCGAGACGCTCGCGTGCGCCAGCGCGCGGGGCGTCGCCTCGGGCAGCACCTCGCGGTAGGCGGCCGTGAGGACGGTGCGGAACTCCTCGTCGGCCGCCAGGGCCGGCTGGACGAAGCCGTTGAGGTCCACCCCGATCATCCGGCCCACCCACGCGTCGTAGCCGACGGGTGAGGCGTCAGCTCGCATGAGCTCGCGCGCCTCATGCATCACCTCGACCTGGTCGAGCAGGTTGCGAAGCGTCGTCTTCTGCTGGGTCGTGGAGCTGGCGTCCTCGCGGATGCGCCACAGGTAGGTGACCCGTTCCAGGACGTCGAATTTCCCGCGAGCGAACGCCGCCAGGCACGGCACCTGGTCCTCGTACTTCACGTCGCTCCGGTACGCCGGCACCCGCTCGCGGTAGAACGCCGTGCGGAACAGCCGGTTGCCCGGGATGATGTCCTGGAGCGCCACCGGGAAGTCGTCGAGCCGGACGCCGAGCCGGTCGCGGTCGTGCACGGCGGCGCCGCGGACCACCTCCAGCAGCTGCCCGTGGGTGTAGCGCCGGGCGCCGCCGAGGACCCAGTCGGACCCGGTCCGGCGCAGCGTCTCGACCATCGCCTGGTAGGCGTCGGAGGGCACCTCGTCGTCGCTGTCGGCGAAGGCGAGGAACTCCCCGCGCACGTGCGGCATCGCGGTGTTGCGGGCAGCGCCCTGTCCGGCGTTGGCCTGCTGCAGGACGCGTACCCGGGGATCGGCGGCGGCGTACTCCTGCAGGATCCGGTACGAGTCGTCGCTCGACCCGTCGTCGACGCAGATCACCTCGAGCTCGCTGAGCGTCTGGCCGAGCAGCGAGTCCAGGCACGCCGGCAGGAACGCTGCGACGTTGTAGACGGGGACGACGACCGAGAGCACCGGCGCCGGGGGAGTCCGGCGCCCGCCGAGCCGAGCTTGGAGCGCGCCGAGTCGGGTCTTCAGGCTGGCCACGAGGCGATCCTAGAGGTCTCCCGCAGGTAGCATCGGCCACGTTCTCGGTCCCGACGAAGGAGTCTTTGCACGTGCGTTCGCGGCAGCGAGTGATCCAAGCCCTGCGCAACGCCGGAAAGGCCTCCCCGCGCAGCATCAAGGGGCCGATCGGCCGCGCCTCACGACGGTTCCGGGGTGGCTTCCGCGGCCCCCTGGTCACCGTCGTGCTCGCGATCAGCGACGAGGACACCACCAAGATCGGGCCGATGCTGTGGGATCTGCGCAACCAGTCCCACCGCAACCTCGAGGTCCGGCTGATGCCGTGGGGCCGGCACGACGCGGTGCGGGCCGTGGCCGCCGAGCACGCCGATGCCGACTGGCGCATCATCCTCTCGCGTGCCGTCTCCTCCGACGCCGCGAGCGCCCGCAACCGCGGTGCAGCGGCCGCCAAGGGCGAGTACCTGATCTTCCCGCGAGGAGGCGACAACGTCCCGCCGCACGGGCTGGCGCGGCTGGTCCGGTGCCTGGAGGCGAGCGGATCGGGGCTCGCCGTGGGACGGATGCGTACGCCGCAGACCCCGCTGCCGGTGGTCGACGCGCCCTTCGGTGCGGCCCACCAGGTGCACCGCACCGCCGTGACGCTAGCCGACGCGCCGGTGGCGGCGACCGACCTCGGCCTCGGCAACCGGATGTGGCGCCGCGGCTTCTGGGCGGCCAGCGGGATCCGGTTCGCCCCGCGGCGGCCGTCGGGCACCGACGTCGCACTCGCGTCGTACGCCGCCGGTCCGTTCGACCTGATGGCCGAGGACGTCTACATCCCGACGGACCGCCGTGACGGCGTCGCGGTCGGCAGTGCGCTGGACATCCTCGGCACCCTCGACGCCTGGCTCGCCGAGCACCGCGCCACCCAGGAGCAGCTGGAGCGCCTCGGACAGCCGGAGGTCACCGACGCCTGGCTGTGGGGTGTGCTCGACACCGCCATCATCCCGTTCGTCGACGACGCCGAGCGGGCCACCGACGAGCAGTGGTCGAAGCTGCGCGACCAGGTGGGCCGGCTGCTGGAGATCGCCGGCGACCCGATGTGGCAGACGCTGCAAGCCGAGTCGAAGGTCAAGCTCTGGCTGGTCCGGCACGACAGGCGCGCCGAGCTGGAGCAGATGGTGGTGGACAGGCTCTTCCAGCGTGGTGAGCGGCGGACCGCCGTGGTCGACGGGATCGTCGTCGCCGAGCTGCCCTACCGCGGCGACCCCGAGGTCGGCGTCCCCGACGACTGCTACCTCATGCCGGACACCGAGACCCCGTTGGTCGTCGAGGTCCGGGCCGCGCGCTGGTCGGACCCGACCACCATCGAGATCGACCTGCTGGCCTACCCCGACTTCGTCGGTCTGCCCGAGCCGCCGCAGGTGAGCGTCGCGCTGACCAGCCCGCGGGGCCGGATCGACCTTCCGGTGCGGCAGTATCGGGACCGCTCGGTGGACAGTCGGCTGGAGGGGCGCCGCTACCAGGACGTCTCGCTCGGCACGTTCACCGTCAGCATCGACGCCGCCGAGCTCGCCGGTCGCGGAGCCGATCCCCAGGGCCTGTCGTGGACGTTGGAGGTCTCGCTGGCGACCCAGGGCCTGACCCGCGTCGGCCCGGTCACCCGCATCGACGACCGCGACATCGCCGACCTGGTCGGCACCCCGCACCTGCCGCTGCGTCAGGTCGCCGGTGCGCACGGCACCGCCCGGGTCGGGGTCGTCGGCCGGGACGCGAGCCTGTTCGCCGTCGTGGCCCGGCCCGAGTACGCCGTCCGGCTGGTCGCCGCCCAGGTCTCCGGTCGACGGGTCACCGGCCGGCTCGACGGCCGGGCGGTCAGGAGCGTCAGGGTCGAGATGGGCGGCATCTCGGGGCACGCGGACGTCGCGTCGGACGGCAGTTTCGCCCTCGACGTACCCGCGCCGTGGGAGGGCAAGGAGCACCTGCGCTGGAGGCTGGTCGCCGAGACCGCGGCGGGCCAGGTCGGCATCGCCTGGACGACGGAGGAGGAGTGGACGGCGGTCGGGCAGGGTGCCGTGGCCCTGGGCCGCAGCCACGACGGTGGCGTCAACGTGGTCGAGGCCGCCCGCACGGTCGTGCTCGACGAGCTCGAGCTGGTCGACGGTGCCATCGCCGTCCGGGGCCGCTGGCTCGGCGCGCGGCCGACCGCCGGCGCTATCACGCTGTCGGGGGACCGGGTCAGTCCCTCAGCCGTCCTCGAGTCGGGTCAGGGCCAGGCCGTCAGCGCCCGGATCAGCACGCTGTGGGACGAGTGGCGGCTGGGTGAGCGGGCGATCCCGCAGGGCTACTACGCGTTCGAGGCCACGGTCGACGGGGGCGTGGGCCACGTCGTCTACGGCGAGCGCCTCGTCGCCGTCTTCGACCAGCAGGGCGTGGCCGGCGGCTTCCGGCACCTCACCAGCGTGCGCTCCGGTGAGCCCGGGATCTGGCTGATCCGGCCGCTCGGCGACGACGAGCGCGGTCCGTTCAACCAGGGCCGGCTGCAGGACTGGGTCGCGGCCGAGGACGCCGAGGGCGGCCCCGGTCCGATCGACGAGCACGCCGTCTACTTCCAGTCGTACGCCGGGGCCTCGGCCACCGACTCGCAGCTCGCCCTGCACGAGGAGCTGCGTCGTACCCGGCCCGAGCTCACGATCTACTGGGGCGTTTTCGACTCCTCGTCCTGGGTGCCCGAGGGCGGCATCCCGGTGGTGCTGTTCTCGCGGGACTACTACCGCGCGATGGCCACCTCGAAGTACCTGTGCATGAACGTGGACCCCGACCGCTGGTTCGAGGCGCGGCCGGGGCAGCGGATGCTGCAGACCTTCCACGGCTACCCCGCCAAGTCGATGGGCGTGCGGATGTGGCGGGCGAAGGGCTTCACCGAGCGCCGCATCCAGCTCGAGCTCGGCCGGACCTCGCGGGACTGGACGCTCATCCTCACCCCGGCGCCGGAGATGGACGTCTACTACCGCACCGAGTACCGCTACGACGGCCCGATCCACTCCGAGGGCTACCCCCGCGACGACGCGATCATCGACGCCGGTGCGCAGGCACGCCGCGAGGCGACCCGCGAGCGGCTCGGCATCCGGCCCGGCCAGAAGGTGATCCTGTACGCGCCCACCTGGCGCGACGACCAGGCCACCAACTGGCGCGAGGCCGAGGCCGTGCACCACCTCGACGTCGCCGAGGCGTCGCGCCGGCTCGGCGACGACTATGTCGTCCTCATGCGCGGACACCGCTTCCACGCGGCAGTGCTCAAGCGCAGCGAGGGCGCACGGCTGATCGACGTGACGACCTATCCGGAGATCAACGACCTCATCGTCGCCTCGGACGCCGCCGTGCTCGACTACAGCTCGCTGCGGTTCGACTTCGCCCTGACCGGGCGGCCGATGGTCTTCCTGGTCCCCGACCTGGCCGACTACACCGGTGGCATCCGCGGCTTCCTCTTCGACTACCGCGACACCGCCCCGGGTCCCCTCCTCGACACCGCCGACCAGGTCATCCACGCCCTCGGCGACCTCGACGGGCTGGCGCGGGAGTGGGCGCCCCGGATCGCCGCGTTCAACGCGAAGTACAACTACAAGGCCGACGGGCGTGCGGCGGCGCGGGTGGTGGAGGCGTTCTTCACCGACTGACGTCGAGGCGTGACCCCCGCGGGGTCGAGCCGTGAGTCAGCCGGAGCGGAGCCCGGAGCTACTCGAGGCCGCTGGCCAGTGCCGCCGCGATCGGGTCCAGCCTGCGCAGGTCCACGACGTGGCCGGTGCCCCTGCCGATCAGGGTGTCCAGCGAGGCGAGCGCGACCGCCTCGGAGGCCAGCAGGGAGTCGGCGGGCTCGTCCCCGAAGGCCTTCGTCCGCATCGGCGTGCCGGTGCGCTCCGGGTTGACCACGTTGATCCGGATGCCGTCGTCGGCCCACTCGTCGGCCAGGGCCTGGGTCAGGTTGACCGTGCCGGCCTTCGCCGAGGAGTAGAGGCTGTAGCCCTTGCGGCCGCGGGTGTAGGAGGAGGAGGTGAACAACAGCAGCGAACCCTGGGTGGCCTTGAGGTGCGGGTGGAACTCCTGGGCGATCAGGATCGGCGCGATGTAGTTGATCTCGGTGGCCGACCAGATCGTCTCCTCGGTGGTGTCCACCAGATCCGAGATCGGCAGGACGCCGGCGGTGTTGACCACGAAGTCGATCCGGCCGAAGCGCTCGAGGGCGTCGGCCGCTGCAGCGGCGATGTCGGCCCGCCGGGCGACGTCGGTGCCCGTGCCGGAGCGGGAGTACGACGCGACGTTCGCGCCGTACCGCTCGGCGAGCCGGGCGATGTCGGCGCCGATCCCGTAAGAGCCGCCGAACACCACGAGCGTCTTTCCGGTCAGGGCCGCGCGGTAGTCGTCCTCGGTGTTGTCGGGCAGCGGCTGGTGGGCGTTGAGCTGGAAGAGCTTGTCGGCGAGGTAGACGTCGATCGGCTCGGTGACCTTCATGTTCTGCTCGTCACCCGCGACCACCCAGATCTTGGCGCCGGGCAGGTAGCGCAACACGACCGAGCAGTCGTCGGTGGCCTTGAAGTCGGGGTCCTTGTTCGCCTCGACGTAGGCCGCCTTGAGCGTCGAGGCCAGGAAGGCCTGCGGCGTCTGCCCGCGACGGAGCCGGGAGCGGTCGGGGATGTTGGAGATGGTGTTGTCGTCGGCGAGCTCGATGATCGTGTCGGCGCTCGGGATGGCGACGTCGACGGCCTGGTAGGTCTCCAGCGCCTGGAAGCAGTCGGTGATGATCCGCTGGGAGAGCAGCGGCCGCACCGCGTCGTGCAGCAGGACGTTGCAGTCCTCGGCCCCCTCGGAGATCGGGCCGAGTGCGGCCAGCGCGGCCTGGGTGGTGTCGTTGCGCGTGCCCGCCCCCTCGAGGATCTTCGTCACCTTGGGATAGCGGCCGCCGCGCGTCATGGCGTGCACGGCGTCGAGGTGGCCGGGCGCCATCATGATGATGATCTCGTCGACTTCGGGGTGCGCGTCCAGGATGCCGAGGGTGTGCTCCATGATCGGCATGCCGGCGACCTTGATCAGCTGCTTGGGCAGGTCGAGACCGACCCGGGTGCCGACACCCCCGGCCAGCAGCACGGCCACGTTCCGCAGCTTCGACATCTCGCTCCTTCTGCTCGCGACCCCTCGCCGGGACCGCGGGCCAGTTTTCCACATGGCCTCTCGCGGGCGGTTCACAGGAATCGTGGCTAGGGTCAGCCCCGATGAGCCGCAATCTCTCTGACACCCTGTTGCTGCCGTCGCGGGCTCGCCTGTTCCATATCGGGCCGCCCAAGACCGCCTCGACGACCCTCCAGGCCGCTGCCGCCGACCATCGCGAGCAGCTGCTCGAGCATGGCGTGCGCTACCCGGGCCCGCGGCGATCCCACCGGCACGAGATCGCCGCCTTCGTCGGCCGGCCGATCGGCTGGGTGGGGGCCCCGGGGTCGAACCCACCGCCCGATCGGGCCAAGTGGGACGCGCTGATGGCCGAGGTGGAGGCGGACCACGAGCGCCGGATCCTGATGGGTCACGAGTACGCCGCCGGCTCCGACGACGCGATGGCACAGCGCTTCGTGGACGCCATCGGGGAGCGGATCCACGTCGTGATCACGCTGCGCGACTACGGGTCGATGCTGCCCTCGATCTGGCAGGAGTACAACAAGGCCGGCAACGTCGGTGTCTTCGACCAGTGGCTGGAGCGGGTGTTGCAGCGGCCCCGACCGCAGGAGGTCGTCGACCGGGTGCACGTGCGGCACGACCAGGGCATGCTGGTGCGGCGCTGGGCAGCCGCCGCGGGCCCGGAGAACGTCACCGTGGTCGTGCTCGACCCCGCCGACCACGGCTTCGTCTTCGAGGTCTTCGAGCGGATGCTGGGGTTGCCCGTCGGGTTCTTGGAGTCCGGCGGCCTCTCGCGCTCCAACCGCAGCCTCTCGGTGCCCGAGCTGGAGATGCTCCGCAGGACCAACATGGTGCTGCGCGAGCACGACGTCGCGTGGCGTGACTACCAGCGCTACCTCGCCAACGGCGCCGCCCTGCGGATGCTGCAGACCCGCAAGCCGGAGCCCGACGAGCAGCGGCTGGCGCTTCCGGGCTGGGCCGCCGAGAGGGTCATGGACGACATGCAGCGGCACGTCCGCGAGATCGGTGCGAGCGGGGTGCGCGTCGTGGGCGACCTCGACATGCTCGCCCGTGCGCCGCGGCTGCGCGGGGAGGACGAGCCCGCTCACACCGAGGTGACCAGCGTGCCGATCGAGGCGGCCGCGCAGGCCATCGCCGGTGCGCTCTCGCAGGCCAGTGGACGGTCCTGGAGCTTCAGCGACCCGCGGCCCACGCCGAGCGGCCCGACGCGCGAGAGCGTGGTGGGCAGCCTGAGCTGGCGCGAGCTGGCCGATGAGTTGCGGAAGCGGGTTCGTCAGCGCGCGCGCCGTACGTTCGGCAACGGCTGACGACTCTCGCCCAGGCAGATGGAGACTGCTCGGACGGCGCGCGTGCGACCATGTGACGGAGGCCATAGCGCTGCCCGTTCCGTGCCCTGGGTACCGGGCGTAGCGTAGGCACGCTTCCGTTGTGAACACACCGTCTGGTACCCGTTCCGGCCTCCCGATCAGGGAGGTGGTCGGCGGGACTGGAACGAAAGGTCACCCCATGTTCCACCCCCTCCGGGTGGGCGTCGTCGGCGCAGGTCGCGTCGGTGCCGTCCTGGCCGCCGCGTTGCAGGCGGCCGGCCACGAGATCGTCGCCGTCGCCGGCGAGTCGGATGCCTCCCGCGGCCGGATCGCCGCGCTGCTCCCCGACGTACCCGTGCTCAAGCCGACCGCCGTCGCCCGCTCCTGCGACGTCCTGCTGCTGACGGTGCCCGACGACATGCTCGGCAACGTCGTGCGGACCCTGGCCGACGCGGGTGCCCTCCACGAGGGCCAGTACGTCGTCCACACCTCGGGCCGGCACGGCCTCGCGATCCTCGAGCCCGCTCGTGCGGTCGGGGCGCGCCCGATCGCGCTGCACCCGGCGATGACGTTCACCGGGACGGCCGTGGACCTGAGCCGGCTCGGCGGCTGCGTGTTCGGCCTGACGGCGACCGGCCCCGATCGTGCCGTCGCCGAGGCGCTCACCGTCGATCTCGGCGCTCACCCGATGTGGGTGCCGGAGGAGATGCGCACGCTCTACCACGCCGGCCTCGCCCACGGTGCCAACCACCTGGTCACCCTGGTCGCCGAGGCGATGGAGATCCTCGCGGCCGCCGGTGCCGCCGACCCCGCCGGCACGCTGCGACCGCTGCTGACGGCCGCGCTCGACAATGCGCTGGAGCATGGCGATGCGGCGCTGACCGGCCCCATCGTGCGCGGCGACGTCGGAACCGTCGCAGCTCACCTCGCCGACATCGACGCCAACGCCCCGCAGACGGTGGGCTCCTACGTCGCGCTGGCCCGCGCCACCCTCGACCGGGCGCTCGCCGACGGGCGGCTGGTGCCGCTGCGGGCGCAGAAGATCTCGCGGCTGCTGGACCGATACGCCACCGCGACACCCGACGCTCCCCACCACCACACGCCGAGCTGGCGTGCGGAGGGTCGGGTGCGCCGGTGACAGCACCGGTCGTCGCCTCGACTCGCTCCGAGCTCGCGGCCCTGCTCGGCGACGCGCGCCGCGACGGCAGGCGGATCGGCCTGGTCCCGACGATGGGTGCCCTGCACGAGGGCCACGCATCGCTGATGCGGGTCGCTCGCGAGCAGGTGGGGCCGGACGGCGAGGTGGTGGTCTCTGTCTTCGTCAACCCGCTGCAGTTCGGTGCCGGGGAGGACCTCGACCGCTATCCCCGCACGCTGGCGGCCGACGTCGACCTCGCCGCGAGGGAGGGCGTGGACATCGTCTTCGCACCCTCGGTCGAGGAGGTCTACCCGGGGGGTGGTCCGCAGGTCACCCTGGACCCGGGCCCGTTGGGCACGATCCTGGAGGGCAGGACGCGACCCGGGCACTTCGCCGGCATGCTGATCGTGGTGGCCAAGCTGTTCGGCCTGGTCCGGCCCGACGTCGCTGTCTTCGGCCAGAAGGACTACCAGCAGCTCGCCCTCATCCGACGGATGGCCGAGGACCTCTGCCTGGGCATCGAGGTGGTCGGTGCCCCCACCCAGCGCGAGCAGGACGGACTGGCGCTGTCCAGCCGCAACCGCTACCTCGACCCGGAGGAGCGGCGCGAGGCGGTGCACCTGTCCCGAGCGCTGTTCGCCGCGCGGGCCGATGCGGCGTACGGCGCGCAGGCCGCCCTCGACGCCGCTCGCGCGGAGCTGCGTCGGGCCGCGTCCGTGGACGTCGACTACCTGGTCGTCACGGCCGCCGACCTCGGCGAGCTGCCCGAGCCGGTCCCCGCCGGGACGGAGGCGCGGATCCTGGTAGCCGCTCGGGTCGGCAGCACCCGGCTGATCGACAACATGAGCCTGACCATCGGCTCCCCGACCAACCCAGGGACGACCTCGTGATGCGCACGATGATGACCGGCAAGATCCACCGCGCCACCGTCACCCAGGCCGACCTGCACTACGTCGGCTCGGTGACCGTCGACGCCGACCTGCTCGACGCGGCCGACATCCTGCCGGGCGAGCTCGTCGCGATCGTCGACATCACCAACGGAGCCCGGCTGGAGACCTACACGATCGCCGGCGAGCGCGGTTCCGGCGTGCTGGGGATCAACGGCGCGGCCGCCCACCTGGTCCACCCGGGCGACCTGGTGATCCTGATCGCCTACCAGCAGATGACCACCGCGGAGGCCCGGGCCCTGCGGCCGCGCGTGGTCCACGTCGATGCCTCGAACCGCATCCTCGCGCTCGGCGACGACGCGGCCGAGCCGGTCCCGGGCAGCGACCAGAGCCGCGGCGACCTGACCGCCGCCCGCTGACGGCACCGGAGGAGGCCGGTATAGCGTGCCGCCCATGCATGCGCTCCCGGGCCGGCTCAGCGCCGGCGAGCCCGGATGGTCAGAGACGGTCGACGTCGTCATCGTCGGCTCGGGCATCGCCGGCCTGACCGCGGCGCTGCGGTTGCGCGGCGCCGACAACGGCGTGGGGCGCATCCTGGTGGTCACCAAGGACCTCCTCGGCAACGGGTCCACCCAGTGGGCCCAGGGGGGCATCGCCGCGGCGCTGGGTCCGGGCGACACCCCCGAGCAGCACGAGCACGACACCCTGGTGGCGGGGGCGGGCGTCTGCGACCTCGACGCCGTACGGGTGCTCGTGCAGGAGGGACCCGAGGCGGTCCGCGAGCTGATCGCCTGGGGTACCGAGTTCGACCGCGACCCGGACGGCAACCTGTCGCTGACCCGCGAGGGCGGCCACCACCGGGACCGGATCGCGCACGCCCACGGCGATGCGACAGGGGCGGAGATCCAGCGGGCCCTCAACGAGGCCGTACGGCGAGCGCCCGACATCGTGGTCTACGAGCACACGATGGTGCTCGACCTGCTGCTCGGCGAGGACGGCGGCGTCGCGGGGCTCACGGTGCACGTGGTGGGGGAGGGTGAGCGCGACGGCGTCGGGCTGGTGCACGCCCGCGCGGTGATCCTGGCCAGCGGCGGCCTGGGGCAGGTGTTCTCCCAGACCACCAACCCCGCCGTCTCGACGGCGGACGGGATGGCGCTGGCGCTGCGCGCCGGGGCGAGAGTGCGGGACCTGGAGTTCGTCCAGTTCCATCCCACGGTGATGTACCTCGGGCCCGACTCGCGCGGGCAGCAGCCGCTGATCTCCGAGGCGGTCCGGGGCGAGGGTGCCTTCCTGGTCGACGCGGACGGCGAGCGGTTCATGCAGGGCGTGCACGAGCTGGCCGACCTCGCCCCTCGAGACGTGGTCTCCAAGGCCATCATGAAGCGGATGCTGGAGACCGGTCGGCCGAACGTGTGGCTCGACGCCCGGCAGCTGCGGCCCGACAACAGGGCCTTCTGGGAGCGCCGTTTCCCCACCATCCTGGCCTCGTGCGAGCGGCACGGCATCGACCCGGCGACCGAGCTGATCCCGGTCGCGCCGGCCTGCCACTACGCCTCCGGAGGAGTGCGCACCGACCTGTGGGGCCGCTCGTCGATCCCGGGCCTCTACGCCACCGGCGAGGTCGCCTGCAGCGGCGTGCACGGCGCCAACCGGCTGGCGTCGAACTCGCTGCTGGAGGGCCTGGTCTTCTCGCGCCGGATCGCCGAGGTGCTCCCCGCGGAGCTGCGGCCGCTGACGGCGCCGGCTCCGGACGGCCGCGAGGCCGGTGCGGTCTCGGCCGGCGTGCGCAGGGAGCTGCAGGAGGCGATGAGCTCCCGCGTCGGGGTGCTGCGCTCGGCGAGTGGCCTCGCCGAGACCCGCGAGCTCGTGGACAAGCTCGCCCAGATCACCACCGAGCAGGTCGGTCCCGACGCCTGGGAGGTCACCAACCTGGTCACCGTCGCCGCGGCCCTGACCGGCTCGGCGCTCCTGCGCCAGGAGACCCGCGGGTCGCACTGGCGCGAGGACTTCCCCGACCGCGACGACGCGCGCTGGGCCGGCCACTGCGACGTGGCGGTCCGCAACGGCGCGGTCGACCTCTCCTTCCTCCCCTCACCCGCCACGGACGGACAGCGATGACCCCCTACGACGACCTCCCCGCCGGGCTCCTGCAGGAGCTGCGCTCCAGCGGCCTCGACCCCTGGCACCTCTACGGCGAGGTGCTCCGTGCGCTGCACGAGGACCTGCCCGAGGGCCACGAGGTGGATGTCACCTCGGCGGCCACCATCGCCCCCGACGCTCACGGGGTCGGCGTCTTCGCCGCCCGAGAGGAGGGCGTCATGGCGGGCCTCGGCGTCGCCGAGCTGGTCTTCCGAGCGGTGCTCGGCGACGACGTGACGATCCGCGACCGCTGCCACGACGGCACCCACGTGCGACCCGGTGACGTGGTCATGACCGTCACCGGCCCCACCCGGGGTCTGCTCACCGCGGAGCGGACAGCGCTGAACTACGTCACCCACCTCTCCGGCATCGCCACTGCCACCGCGCAGTGGGTCGCCGCGCTGGAGGGCACCGGTGCGAAGGTCCTGGACACCCGCAAGACGCTGCCGACGTACCGCGCCCTGCAGAAGTACGCCGTCCGCTGCGGTGGCGGCCACAACCACCGGTTCTCGCTGGCCGACATGGCGCTGGTCAAGGACAACCACGTGGTGGCCGCGGGCGGCGTCGTGCCCGCCTACCGGGCGGTGCGCTCGGCGTACCCCGACCTGCCTGTCGAGGTCGAGGTCGACTCCCTCGACCAGTTGCGCGAGCTCCTGGAGGCCGGTTGCGACCGGATCCTGCTCGACAACATGGCGCCCGACACGCTGCGCGAGGCGGTCGAGCTGACGGCCGGCCGGGCCGTCCTGGAGGCGTCCGGGGGCCTGACGCTGGAGCGGGCCCGCGCCGTCGCCGAGACAGGGGTCGACTGGATCTCGGTGGGTGCGCTCACCCACTCGGTGAAGGTCTTCGACATCGGCCTGGACCTGCACGACTCGCACGCCGATCCGGTCGTGGGGTGACCATGGCCGGCCTGCTGCTGTGCACCCGCATCGGCAATCTGCACACCACCCTGGGGTTGGTCGCGGACGGTGAGGTGCACCAGGTCTGGCGGGTCGCGACCGACGAGCGCCGTACGGCGGACGAGTGGCACGTGCTCCTGCGCGGCCTGGTCGGCGACCGCCTGCAGGAGGTCGACGGGATCGCCGTGTGCGCGACAGTGCCCGCAGTGCTGCACACCTGGCGGGACATGCTCACCAGCCGCTTCGGTGCGGTGAGGTCCGTCGTGGTCGAGCCGGGGGTGCGCACCGGCGTACCGATCCTGATGGACAACCCCCGCGAGGTCGGCACCGACCGGATCGCCAACGCGCTGGCGGCCGTGACCCTCTACGGTGGTCCGGCGATCATCGTCGACTTCGGCGGCACCGCCACCACCTTCGAGGTCGTCTCGCCGCAGGGCCAGTACGTCGGCGGCGCGATCGCTCCGGGCCTGCAGATCTCGCTGGAGGCGTTGGGACGGCGTGGTGCGCAGCTGCGCCGGGTCGAGCTGGCGCGACCCCGGTCGGTCATCGCGAAGAACACCGTGGAGGCCGTTCAGTCCGGAATGGTCTTCGGAATGGCGGCCCAGGTCGAGGGCATCGTCGCCCGCATGATCGGCGCTCTCGACGTCGCCGAGAGCGAGGTGCGCGTCATCTCCACCGGTTATCTGGCCGATATCGTCACCGGAGAATGTGACTGTTTCACCGACCACTCGCCATGGTTGACGCTACTGGGACTCGAGCTGATTTTCCTTCGCAATTCCTGATCGCGGCGGGGCCGGTTGTGGCTTCTTCCATACCCGCGTGGTTTGATGGTCTCGCCGTTTCAGGTGAGTCTGGATTTCACGAAAGGGAATTCGCATGGCGCAGAAGGTGCAGATCGTTCTCGAGGACGACATCGACGGCGGTGACGCCACGCAGACGGTCACGTTCGCGCTCGATGGCACGAGCTACGAGATCGATCTGAACGACGCCAACGCCGAGAAGCTGCGCGACGCGTTCGCGCCGTTCCTCGGCCACGCTCGCAAGGTGAGCGGTGGCGGGCAGCGTCGGGGTCGCCGTCCCGCGGCCGCGAACACCGGCGGGGTGAGTGCCAAGGAGGTGCGCGAGTGGGCGCGCTCCAATGGTTACTCCGTGCCGGAGCGGGGCCGTATTCCGGCCGAAGTCCGCAATGCATTCGACGCGGCGCGCTGAGGAGAAACATTCTCTCGTCGCACGACGGCGGGTGTGTCACGACGTGACGCACCCGCCGTTTTCGCATTTCATGCCGATCGGTATGTAGGTGGCGCCCTCGCCGCGCGCCTTGTCCTCGGTGCCACTCGGGGTTGCCGATGACGGACGCCCTCACCTTCGCCCCACCCCGGTACCTTGACCGGTGGCAGATCGGGCCGCAGATCGGGTGGCAGATCGTGCCGCAGAACGAGCGTGTTCGCTCTCAGCGCACGGGAAACCTGCCTCAGGCTGGAACGCGTAGGCTGTCAGCGAGGTTGTAGACCTCGACGGACCTTTCCGCTCCGGCGGCCCGGGTCCATAGCCAAGCAAGAGGAGCGATGCGCATGTTCGAGCGGTTCACAGACCGTGCCCGCAGGGTGGTCGTGCTGGCCCAGGAAGAGGCCCGCATGCTCTCCCACAACTACATCGGCACCGAGCACATCCTGCTCGGGCTCATCCACGAGGGTGAGGGCGTAGCCGCCAAGGCGCTGGAGTCGCTCGACATCTCCCTGGAAGCCGTGCGCGCCCAGGTCGAGGAGATCATCGGCCAGGGTCAGCAGGCGCCGTCCGGTCACATCCCCTTCACCCCCCGCGCCAAGAAGGTGCTCGAGCTGTCCCTGCGCGAGGCGCTGCAGCTCGGTCACTCCTACATCGGCACCGAGCACATCCTGCTCGGACTCATCCGTGAGGGCGAGGGCGTCGCCGCCCAGGTCCTGCAGAAGCTGGGCGCCGACCTCAACCGCGTCCGCCAGCAGGTCATCCAGCTGCTCTCGGGCTTCCAGGGCAAGGAGTCGGGTCAGGCCGCCGCGGCGACCGCCGGCGGCGGCAGCGAGGCACCGTCCTCGTCGCTGGTCCTTGACCAGTTCGGCCGCAACCTCACCCAGGACGCCAGAGAAGGCAAACTCGATCCGATCATCGGCCGCGCGCCGCAGATCGAGCGGGTCATGCAGGTGCTCTCCCGGCGTACCAAGAACAACCCCGTTCTGATCGGGGAGCCGGGCGTCGGCAAGACGTCCATCGTCGAGGGCCTCGCCCAGGACATCGTCAAGGGCAACGTGCCCGAGACGCTCAAGGACAAGCAGATCTACACCCTCGACCTCGGTGCCCTGGTCGCGGGCAGCCGCTACCGCGGAGACTTCGAGGAGCGCCTGAAGAAGGTGCTCAAGGAGATCAAGACCCGCGGCGACATCGTCCTGTTCATCGACGAGATCCACACGCTGGTCGGCGCCGGTGCGGCCGAGGGCGCGATCGACGCGGCCTCGATCCTCAAGCCGATGCTGGCCCGTGGCGAGCTGCAGACGATCGGTGCGACCACCCTGGACGAGTACCGCAAGTACCTCGAGAAGGACGCCGCGCTGGAGCGCCGCTTCCAGCCGATCCAGGTCCCCGAGCCGTCGATCGCCGAGACGATCGAGATGCTCAAGGGGCTGCGTGACCGCTACGAGGCGCACCACCGCGTGACGATCACCGACGAGGCGCTGGTCTCGGCGGCCACGCTGGCCGACCGGTACATCTCCGACCGCTTCCTGCCCGACAAGGCGATCGACCTGATCGACGAGGCCGGCTCGCGGCTGCGCATCCGTCGGATGACGGCGCCGGCCGACCTGCGGGAGTACGACGAGAAGATCGCCGAGGTGCGCCAGCGCAAGGAGGCCGCCATCGACGGCCAGGACTTCGAGGCGGCCGCGCGCCTGCGCGACGAGGAGAAGCAGCTCCAGCTCAAGAAGGCCGAGCGGGAGAAGGCATGGCGCTCCGGCGACATGGACGAGGTCGCCGAGGTCGACGAGGAGCTGATCGCCGAGGTGCTCGCCGTCGCGACGGGCATCCCGATCGTGAAGCTGTCGGAGGAGGAGTCCACGCGTCTGCTCAAGATGGAGGACGAGCTCCACAAGCGGGTCATCGGTCAGGACGAGGCCGTCAAGGCACTCTCCCGCGCCATCCGGCGTACGCGTGCCGGGCTCAAGGACCCGAAGCGTCCGGGCGGCTCGTTCATCTTCGCCGGTCCCTCCGGCGTCGGTAAGACGTGGCTGTCCAAGACCCTGGCCGAGTTCCTCTTCGGTGACGAGGACGCGCTGATCCAGCTCGACATGTCCGAGTTCGGCGAGAAGCACACGGTCTCGCGGCTCTTCGGCTCGCCGCCGGGATACGTCGGCTACGAGGAGGGCGGCCAGCTCACCGAGAAGGTGCGCCGCAAGCCGTTCTCGGTCGTCCTCTTCGACGAGGTCGAGAAGGCCCACCCGGACATCTTCAACAGCCTGCTGCAGATCCTGGAGGAAGGTCGCCTGACCGACTCCCAGGGCCGGGTCGTGGACTTCAAGAACACCGTCATCATCATGACGACCAACCTCGGCTCGCGGGACATCAGCAAGGGGGTCAGCCTGGGCTTCGGCAACGCCGGAGACGCCCAGTCGACCTACGAGAAGATGAAGGCGAAGGTCTCCGAGGAGCTCAAGCAGCACTTCCGGCCGGAGTTCCTCAACCGCGTCGACGAGATCATCGTCTTCCCGCCGCTGTCGCAGGAGCAGATCATCTCGATGGTCGACAACATGGTCGCCGCGGTCGAGACCCGTCTCAAGGATCGCGACATGGGCATCGAGCTGACCCAGGCCGCGAAGAACCTGCTCGCCGAGCGGGGCTTCGACCCGGTGCTGGGCGCCCGACCGCTGCGTCGTACGGTCCAGCGGGAGATCGAGGACGTCCTCGCCGAGAAGATGCTCTACGGCGAGGTCGGCCCTGGTCAGATCGTGCTGGTCGACGTCGAGGGCGAGGGCCCGAGCGCGTCCTTCACGTTCAAGGGCCAGAAGGTCGAGTCGCTGCCGGACGTGCCTCCGTTCGAGGCCGCCGGTGTCGCCGACGGGGATGCCTCGACCGGCGAGGAGCCGGGTGACGCGCCCTCGGCCGGGTGATCCGCTGAAGCACTGAGCCAGTGCCCCGGTCCACGTGAGTGGGCCGGGGCACTGGCTCATTTTCGAGCTCGCTCAGGACGATCCGGGCAGCGCGAACGTGTCCGGGCCCACCTGAGCGGCCAGCCCGTCGGCGAGCAGTCCCGCCAGCGACCGCTCGCGTTGGGCGACGTCGGACCAGACCGCCTCGAGCGCTGTGCGGTGGACGGGGGCGTCGGCGTCGCGGAGTACGGCGAGAAGCCGTCCGCGGCACTGTCGGTCGGTGCCGGCCCAGGTCTGCACCTTGCGCGGCGGACCGGCGTACGCGGGCCGTCCCGCGGCCGCCCACGCGCAGGCGGTGACGATGGGACAGCGCTCGCAGGCGGGTGTGGCGGCGGTGCACACCAGCGCACCGAGCTCCATCACCGCCACCGACCAGGTGGCCGCCGTCGGCTCGTCGTCGGGCAGCAGGGTGGCACCGAGGTCGCGCTCGGCCCGGCTGACCGACGTACCGGGGAACTCCACGCCCGTCACAGCGCGCGCGAAGACCCGCCGCACATTCGTGTCGAGCACGACCTGACGCTGACCGAAGGCGAAGGCAGCGACGGCGGCGGCGGTGTAGTCACCCACGCCCGGCAGCGCCAGCAGATCCTCGTGGCGCGACGGCACCTCGCCGTGGTGCTGGTCCACGATCGCGGCGGCGGCTGCGTGGAGACGCAGTGCGCGGCGGGGATAGCCGAGCCGACCCCAGGCGCGGACCGCCTCACCGGGCGGCTCGGCGGCCAGCGCAGCGGGGGTCGGCCAGCGTCGCAGCCAGGCCTCGTGCACCGGCAGCACCCTGGAGACGGGCGTCTGCTGCAGCATGAACTCACTGACCAGCACCGACCACGGGGTCGCCGAGGCCGCACGCCAGGGCAGCTCGCGGGCATGCGTGTCGTACCAGCGCAGGAGGGGCTCGTGCAGCCGGTGCGCCGGGCTCGTCGGGCCGGTGGGAGTCTCGCTCATCGCCCCGATTGTCCCTGAGCGGTTCCTGAGCCGCGGAGTGGCACCCAGATCCGGCGACGCCGACTGATTACGGTGTGCGCATGCCAGCGTTGACTCGGGGCCCGCTCCCGCCGTCGGTCTACTGGCGTCGGCGCCTGCTGGTGCTGACGGCGGCACTGATCCTGCTGTGGGCGGTGCTCCACGTCCTGGGCGGTGGTGGCGGGAGGAAGCCCGCGGCCGCCGCGGACCTGACGGGCGCCTCGACGTCCCCGAGTGCCCCGGCCGGCTCGACGTCGATGCCCACGGCGTCGGCCAGCGCCGGTCCGACGTCGGGCGCCTCCCTGACGCCGAGCTCCTCGCCGACACCCAGCCTGAGCGTGACGTCGTCGCCGACCCCGACCGTCCTGCCCACACCCACGGGGGCATGCCCGCCCAGCGACCTCTCCGTGACGCCCTCGGTGACCGGAGCCGCTGCCGGTGGCAACGTCGCCATCGTGCTGAGCCTGCGGACCTTCTCCACGCCCGCGTGCACCTGGCACGTCGGTCATAAGACGATGCAGGTCAAGGTCACGACCAGCGGCGGCGCCGACGTGTGGTCGACGGTGCAGTGCCCTGCCGCGCTGCCGAGCAGCGACGTGGTCGTCTACAAGGACACCCCGACGCCTGTCACCCTCACCTGGTCGGGACACCACTCCGACGCCGAGTGCTCCACCCATACGCCGTGGGCGGCCATCGGCACCTACAGCGTGACGGGCGTGGCGCTCGGAGGCGTTCCGGACCAGGCGACCTTCAGCCTTGCAGCCGCGACGGCGACGCCGCCGGCCAGCACACCTGGCACGAGCGGCAGCGCGAGTCCGAACGCGGGTACCGGGCCGCGGTCGAGCGCTTCGCCGAGCGCTTCGGCGACCGGGAAGGCCACCGGGAAGGCCACCGGGAAGGCGACGGCCAGCAGCAGCCCGACGCCCACCACGAAGGTGAAGCACTCGAAGAAGAGCGACTGAGCCCGACACCCGGCCGGGCGGGACGCTCAGACGTAGCGCTCGAGGATGGTCGACTCGGCCAGTCGGGAGAGGCCTTCGCGTACGGAGCGCGCCCGCAGCTCGCCCACACCCTCGACGGCCTGGAGGTCGTCGATCGAGGCGGAGAGCAGCTTCTGCAGCGTGCCGAAGTGATCCACGAGCCGGTCGACGACGGCGCCCGGGAGCCGAGGCACCTTGGCCAGCAGCCGGTAGCCGCGAGGAGTGACAGCGCCGTCCAGCGCGTCGCCGCTGGACAGACCCAGGACGCGGGCAGCCGCGGCCGGGTCGACCAGCTCGGTGGAGGAGAGGGCCTCGAGCTGGGCGAGCAGCTCCTCGGGACTGCGCGCACGCCGGCCACGGGGGAGGTAGTCGCGGATGACCAGCTCCCGCTCGGCGTCGACACCGGTGACGAGCTCCTCGAGCTGGAGGGCGAGGAGGCGACCGTCGGTGCCGAGCTCGACGATGTAGTCCTCGATCTCGCGCGCGATCCGGGTGACCATCTCCAGACGCTGGGCGACCACGGCGACGTCGCGGACGGTCACGAGGTCCTCGATCTCCAGCGCGGACAGCGTGGAGGCCACCTCGTCGAGCCGCATCTTGTAGCGCTCCAGCGTGGCCAGGGCCTGGTTGGCGCGCGACAGGATCTGGCCCGAGTCCTCCAGCACGTGCCGGGTCGCGCCGACGTAGGCGGCGATGATCTGCATCGACTGCGACACCGAGACGACCGGGAAACCGGTCTGCTTGGCCACCCGGTCGGCGGTGCGGTGACGGGTCCCGGTCTCGGTCGAGGGGATCGTGTGGTCGGGCATCAGGTGGACCGCCGCCTTCATGATCCGGCTGATGCCACCGTCGATGATGATGGCGCCGTCCATCTTGGCCAGCTCGCGAAGACCGGTGGAGGTGAAGGGCACCCCGAGCTCGAAGCCGCCCGTGGAGATCTCCTCGACCGTCTTGTCGTAGCCGAGCACGATGAGCGCGCCGGTGCGGCCGCGCAGGATCCGCTCGAGGCCATCACGCAGCGGAGTGCCGGGTGCGATCAGGGCCAGGGTCTCGCGCAGGCGCAGCGACTCCTCGGGGCGCTCGTTGGCCACGGCGATCCTTTCGTCGGCGATCAGCCGAAGTCTATCGGCCGGGCGGCCCCTCAGGTCTCCGAACCGGTGAGACGCAGCATGGTGAGTGTGGTGGCCAGGTCATGGACCTCGTAGACCTTCATCCCGTCCACGACCCGTTCGGTCGGGCGCACCCATCCCCCGGGCTGCGCCCGCGCGGCCGGCGGGACCACCGCGACGGCGAAGCCGAGCCGGGCGGCCTCGGCCAGCCGGGCTTCCAGGCCCCTGACGCGACGCAGCTCGCCGGCCAGCCCGATCTCGCCCATGGCGACCGCGCCGCGCGGGCTCGGGCGCCCGCAGGCGGCCGAGGCGACGGCGACGGCGATCGCCAGGTCGCTGGCCGGATCGACGAGGCGGGCGCCGCCGACCGTCGAGACGAAGACGTCGCGCTGGTGGAACCCGATCCGCACGTGTTGCTGCAGGACCGCCAGGATCATCGCCAGTCGTGACCCGTCCACGCCCGAGGTCGTCCGGCGCGGGCGCTCGGCGGTCGTCGGCGCCACCAGTGACTGCACCTCGGCGAGCAGTGGCCGTCGCCCTTCGAGGGTCACCGCCACGCAGGTGCCGGGGACCGAGACGTGCTGGGTCTCGACGAACAGCCCGGTCGGGTCGGTGACCGCCACGATGCCCTCGGCCGACAGGTCGAAGCAGCCGACCTCGTCGATGGGGCCGTAGCGGTTCTTCATCGCGCGGACCATCCGGAAGCGGGAGTCGCGCTCACCCTCGAAGTGCAGCACCACGTCGACCAGGTGCTCGAGCACCCGCGGCCCGGCGATCGAGCCGTCCTTGGTCACGTGTCCCACCAGCACGGTGGTGATGTTGCGCGTCTTGGCCATCCGCACCAGCGCGGCCGCGACCTCCTTGACCTGGGTGACCCCGCCGGGCACGCCGTCGGTGTCGGCGGCGCCGATGGTCTGCACCGAGTCGACGACCAGCAGCGCCGGCTTGACCGCTTCGATGTGGCTGAGCACGGCGCCCAGGTCGGTCTCCGCGGCCAGGTAGAGCTCGTCCTGGATCGCGCCGGTGCGATCGGCCCGCAACCGGACCTGGGAGGCGGACTCCTCGCCGGTGATGTAGAGCGTGCGGCGCCGGCCCTTGGCCGTCTGGGCCGCGACCTCGAGCAGGAGGGTCGACTTGCCGACCCCGGGCTCACCCGCGAGCAGGATCACCGCGCCGGGGACCAGGCCGCCGCCGAGCACGCGGTCGAGCTCGGGCACGCCGCTGGGGCGGAAGCCGGACTCGGTGGTCGAGACCTCTCCGATCGGCACGGCTGCGGCCGTCACGGGAGCCGCCGCCGTACGGCCCGAGGGGGCCGCCGCCTCCGAGACCGATCCCCAGGCCTGGCACTCGCCGCACCTGCCGACCCACTTGGGCGCCTCCCACCCGCACTCGCTGCAACGATAGGCCGGTCGAGGCGTCTTGGTGGCGGTGCGGGCAGGCATGCGGGAAACGGTAGGGGAGGGGTCCGACAGTTCTGAGCGGACACTCTCGCGTACGCCGCTACGTGCGCGCCGATATGCTGTCCGGGTTCGATCCTTGGATCGATCCAGAGCTGGAGGAGGCGCAGCGCGTGAACCGTGTCATCGGACGACTGTCGGCGCCACCGACCCTCGCCGACGTCGCGGAGCTGGCCGGCGTCTCCCGACAGACCGTGTCCAATGCGGTCAACAACCCCGACCTGCTCCGTGAGGACACGCTGGCGCGGGTGCAGGCGGCGATCGAGGAGCTGGGGTACCAGCCCAATCGGGCGGCGCGCAGCCTGCGCACCCGTTCCTCGCGCCTCATCGGACTGCGGATCGCGCCCGCCCAGGAGGGCAACGCCAACGCGTTGATGGACCGATTCGTGCACGCGCTGGTCGACACCTCGCGCGAGGCGGGCTACCACATCCTGCTGTTCACCGGCGACGTCGAGGACCCGATCGCGGGCTACGACGACCTGTTGCGTTCGACAGCGGTCGATGCCTTCATCGTGACCGACACGTTCATGGGGAATCCGGCAGCGGCCTGGCTGCGTTCGCGCCGCGCGCCCTTCGTCGCCTTCGGCCGGCCGTGGGACGACGAGCACGACTCGGTCCATCCCTGGGTGGAGATCGACTCCGCCGCCGGAGCGGCGATGGCCACCGAGCACCTCATCCAGCGCGGTCACCACCGGATCGCCTGGATCGGCTGGAGGAAGGACTCCGTCCTCGGCGAGGAGCGGCGCTCCGGCTGGACGCGCACGATGCGCGAGCACGGGCTGGCCACCACCGGCCTGGCCTCGCGGGTGGAGGACACCATCGCCTCCGGCCGTGCGGCGACGGTGGCGCTGCTCGACGAGGCCAGCCCGACGGCGTTCGTGTGTGCCTCGGACACCCTGGCGATGGGTGTCCTGCACGAGCTCTACGCGCGGGGCCTGCGCCCGGGCGAGGACATCGCCGTCACCGGCTTCGACGACTCGCAGGTCGCCCAGACGGTGCCGCCGGGCCTGACGTCGGTACGCCAGCCGCTGGAGGACGCGGCCGTGGCGCTGGTCAAGGCGCTCGAGGGGTTGCTGGGCAACCCGCCGTACTTCTCCGACGGCGTCATGCTGCAGCCGCGGCTGGTGGTGCGCGGCACGTCCTGAGCGCAGGGCCGGCGGCCGCGACGAGGTCGACGGTGGTCGATCGCTTCCCACAGCCGTGCCGCCCGGACGCTCTCTCCACAGGGTGTCGGCGGCCCCGAGCGGATCCCCGATGCGCTGGGTAGCGTGCTGGTCACTTCGTCGCAACGCCCTCATACTGGGATGGTGATCACCGTGTCGCTCGACAACTGGGTCTCGCTCATCGTCATGGTCACGGCCCTGGCAGGCGCGTACGCCGCCCTCCACCGCGACCTCAAGCGAGAGACGGGCTTCCTGCGGACGGAGCTCAAGCAGGACATGACCGAGCTCAAGCGGGACATGGTCGAGGTGCGGACGGAGCTCAAGCAGGACATGACCGAGCTGCGGACGGAGCTCAAGCAGGACATGACCGAGCTGCGGACGGAGCTCAAGCAGGACTTGACCGAGGTGCGAGCGGAGCTCAGATCTGACCTCGCAGGCGTCCGGGTGGACCTGAAGGCGGACATCGCCCGGCTCGACGACAGGATCTACGGTCTGGCCGCGGGCATGCGACCTCCGTGGGAGCAGAGGCACGCCGACTGATCGATCTCAGAAGCGCTTCGACCACACGTTGACCGCATAGTCGACATCGAGCCCCTGATGCTCGGCGAGGATCGCCTCGGCCGCCGACGGAGCGAACTCGATGCGGACCACCGCCTCCAGGTCCGCTCGGTCAAGGAAGCGCCAGCCCATGTCGACGCTGTCCCGCTCCCAGCCGTGCATCGACCAGAAGCGTTCCACCGCTCCGGGGTCGAGATCCGGGTAGCCCCGCCGGAACCACCGGCCGAACGTGGATCGGGTCGCGTCGTTGTCGATCACCAGCGCGGTGCCACCGCGACGTACGACACGGTCGAGCTCGGCCAGGCCGGGCTCGCTCCCGGGACCGAAGAAGTACGCCCACCGGACGTGCACGACGTCGACGCAGGCATCGGGCAGGGGGATCGCCTGGGCGGTCCCCCATCTCACCTCGACGTGCCCGAGCCGTCGGGTACGGCGCCGCGCCAGGGCGACCAGATCCGGATGCGGCTCGACCCCTACGACCGATCGGGCCGTCTCGGCGAAGGCCGGCAGGTGGAAGCCGGTGCCGCAGCCGAGGTCGAGAACGTCGCGGCCGTCCCAGGCGGCGATCGACCGGATCCGCGACCAGAGCCGTCCGTCGGGATCGGCCGCCCGGTTCTCCGCCTCGTAGGTGGAGGTGTGGTGCCAGATGTTCGGGCTCGGCACCGCTCCGGGAGCCGGCCCGGTCACCGGCGCGTCCTCAGATCCGGACGTCGCCGTTCGGAGTGGTGAACTGTGCGGCCAGCAGGCCCGGGGTGCCGTGCTCGGCGACCCAGCGCATCGCGACGTCCTCGGCCGGACGGCCGGTGTAGGGGTCGGTGCGCTCCTTGAACTCGTCCGCCAGGTAGTCCTTGACCCGCTGCTTCTCGCCGGAGATCTCGATGCAGGTCAAGGTGACGTCCGAGCCCGCGTTGCCCGGGTGGAGCTCGGGGGTGAGCCAGTGGATGAAGTAGGGCAGCTGGGGGTCGGCGATGAGGCCGTTGATGCCGATCTGCTTCCACAGCAGCTCGGTGCCGTCGGGCAGGTGCCGGTTGCCGTCGACCCACGGACGACCGAGGCGCTCCTCGACCGGCGCCATGTCCTCGACCGAGACCACCCAGCCCATCCAGCCGCCACCGAGGGCGGAGCGCGTCTTCACGGCCTGGCCGAAGGGCGCCTTGTCGGAGGCGGGGTGGTCGAGTGCCTCGACGACCTCGAGGTAGATGCCGCCGCGCAGCGGGAGCGTCATGTTGCGGGTCCCGAAGCGGGGGTGGACACCCCCGTCGACGAAGTCCTGGCCCAGCAGGTCGCCGAGCCGCTTCGCGGTGCTGATCAGACCGTCGGGGCCGGCGGCGTAGGAAAGGTGGTCCAGGCGCATGCTCTGATTCTGAACACACCCTGGCCCTACACCAACACGGGGGTCCTGGTGTCTTGACGTCGAGACAGTGGGACGCGGGTCAGTGCGGGTCGGCAGGGTGGATCGCGAGCAGCGAGCGCGAACGCAGGTGGGCCTCGCAGTGCTGGGCCAACTCGGCGTAGGCCGCCTCACCCATCAGCGCTGTCAGCTCGGCGCGGCTGGTCACATAGAGCGGCTCCGCTGCCACGTGCGCGGCCGGGTTCCCGGTGCAGTACCAGTCGAGGTCATGGCCTCCCGGTCCCCAGCCGCGGCGGTCGTACTCCCCGATGCTGACCTCGGTGTAGGTCGATCCGTCGGGCCGCTCCACGTCACGGAACGTCCGCCGCAACGGCAGCTGCCAGCACACGTCGGGCTTGGTCTCGAGGGGATGGCGACCCTGCCGCATCGCGAGGAGGTGCAGGGCGCACCCGGCGCCCTGCTCGAACCCCGGCCGGTTGTGGAAGACGCAGGCCTGCTGGCCGTCGACCTCGACGGCGAGGGTCTTGCGCTCGCCCTCGTCGTCGGTCTCGATCCAGTCGCTGCGCTCGACCGGGCGGCCTGGCGGTCGCAGCTGCCACAGCTCGCCGCTCAGCTCCTCGACGAACGCCGCGACACGGTCCTCGTCCTCCTGGTCGGCGAAGTGGGCGCCGAGCGTGCAGCAACCGACGTCGGGGGCCGACGAGTAGATGCCGGCGCAGCCCTGCCCGAAGATGCACGTGTAGCTCGAGGTCAGCCAGGTGAGGTCGCAGCGCAGCACCTCCTCGGCGTCGTCGGGGTTGATGAACTCGACCCAGGCGCGAGGGAAGTCGAGCGGCACTTCGGGCATGCGGCGAAGCGTACGACGCATTGACGTCCGCCGCGCTGACGCGGCGCCGCCTCGATCGCCCGGTAGCGTGGAGGCATGCGGCTGGGCGTGCTCGACATCGGCTCCAACACCGGTCACCTGCTGGTGGTGGACGCGCACGGCGGTGCCGCCCCGCTGCCGGCGTACTCCTACAAGCAGCCGCTGCGGCTGGCCGAGCATCTCGACGAGCACGGCGCCGTCACCCGGCGCGGGATTGACGCGCTGACGGACTTCACCGCCGCGGCGCTGGGGGTCGCCGAGGACAAGGGCTGCGCCGAGATGCTCTCCTTCGCCACCTCGGCGGTGCGCGACGCTGTCAACTCCGACGCCGTGCTCGACCACGTCCGCGAGCAGACCGGGGTGACGATCGAGGTCCTCGCCGGCGAGGACGAGGCCCGACTCACCTTCCTGGCGGTGCGCCGCTGGTTCGGCTGGTCGGCCGGGCGGCTGGCGGTCTTCGACATCGGCGGCGGCTCGCTGGAGCTGGCCGGCGGAAGCGACGAGGCACCCGACGTCGCGTGGTCCTTGCCGCTGGGTGCGGCCCGGCTGGCGAGCACCTTCTTCGCGGACGTCACCCATGCGGCCGCCGAGGATGTGATCCGTGACCTGCGCCGGCAGATCCGGGCCTCGATCGCCCACGATGCGGGGCACCTCATCCGGGCGGGCGCCTGCGACAAGGCGGTCGCCACCTCCAAGACGTTCCGCAGCCTGGCCCGGATCTGTGGCGCCGCTCCCAGCGGCGACGGCCCGCTCGTGCGCCGGGTCCTGCCGCTGGAGGAGCTGCGCCGCTGGGTGCCCAAGCTGGTCTCGATGTCGCGCCGGGAGCTCGCCGAGCTGCCCGGCGTCAGCGCCGATCGTGCCCACCAGATCGTGCCCGGCGCCTTCGTCGCGGAGGCCTGCATGGACATCTTCGATCTGCCCGAGCTGGAGATCTGCCCCTGGGCATTGCGTGAGGGCGTGATCCTGGAGCGGCTCGACCAGATGAGCGTCCGCCTCCGATGACCCGCATCGGTCTCTCGACGGTCTCGGTCTACCCCGAGTCGACAGCGCACGCGTTCGGCTACGCCAAGTCCGTCGGCTACGACGCCATCGAGGTGATGGTCGGGGTCGACGCGCTCTCCCAGCAGACCTCCGCCGTCCTGCAGCTGAGCGAGCACCACGACGTACCCGTCTCCGCGGTGCACGCGCCCTGCCTGCTGTTCACCCAGCGGGTGTGGGGCACCGATCCCTGGGGCAAGCTCGAGCGCTCCGCGGAGATGGCGCATGCGGTGGGAGCCGGCACCGTCGTGGTACACCCGCCGTTCCGTTGGCAGCGCGACTACGCCGCCGCCTTCGTGGAGGGGATAGCGAAGATGGAGGCCAACACCGGGCTGTTCTTCGCCGTGGAGAACATGTATCCCTGGCGTGCGTCGAAGCGCTCCATGCAGATGTACCTGCCGCACTGGGACCCCTCGACCGAGGACTACGCGAACACCACCATCGACCTCTCCCACGCCGCGATCGCGCAGGACGACGTGATAGCGATGGCGGACCGGCTCGGCAGCAGGCTCCGGCACATCCATCTCACCGACGGCACCGACGGAGCCAAGGACCAGCATCTCGTGCCCGGCCGCGGCGACATGAACGCCGCCGCCTTCCTGCGTCACCTCGCCACGACCGGTTTCGAGGGCGAGATCGTGCTGGAGATCAATACGCGCAAGGCCGCCTCGAAGGCCGACCGCGAGGCGGACCTGCGCGAGTCGCTGGAGTTCGCCCGCGAGCACTTCCGGGCGTGAGGGTGGCCGGCCGGCCGCGCCGCTAGCCTTCCCCCATGAGCACCGCAGGGACCATCGCGATCATCGGCGTCGGCAACATGGGCGGGGCCGTGCTGGCCGGTCTGCTCGAGGCGGGTCACGCGCCCGAGACGGTGATCGCCGGCGTACGCCGTCGCGAGCAGGCGACCGAGCTCGCCAAGGCCCACGGTGTGGCGGCGCTCGGCCCCGCCGAGGCGGCCGAGAGGGCCGACGTGCTCGTCCTCGGGGTGAAGCCGTACCAGGTCGTCGACCTCCTCCGCGACCTTCCGCTGCGCGCAGGCCACCTGGTGGTGTCCCTGGCGGCCGGCCTGACCACCGCGTCGATCGAGGCGGCCGTCCCGGCCGGCGTCGGCGTCGTGCGCGTCATGCCGAACACCCCATCGGCGATCGGCGAGGGCATGTCGGTGATCTCCGCCGGCGCAACGGCCACCCCCGAGCAGGTGGCGGTGACAGAGGAGCTGCTCGGCGCGATCGGTGCGGTGGCGGTGGTGCCGGAGTCGCAGATCGACGCCGCGGCCGCCATCAGCGGCTCGGGACCGGCCTACGTCTTCTACATCGCCGAGGCGCTGATCGAGGCCGGCGTGCACCTCGGGCTCAGCCGTGCGGTCTCGGCGCAGCTGGTCAACCAGACCCTCGTCGGCTCCTCGTTGATGCTGCGGGAGTCGGGCACGCACCCGGCCCTGCTCCGGGAGAACGTCACCTCGCCGGGCGGGACCACCGCGGCGGCCCTGCGGGTCTTCGAGAGTGCCGGGCTTCGCGGCACCCTGCTCGAGGCCACCCGGGCCAACCGCGACCGGTCGCGTGAGATCGCCCGCGGCGAGGGATGACGGCGCCCGGTACCGTCGGGTCCATGGATGCGTGCTCCGGCCGGTCGGCAGTCGTCTACGACGCCGGCCTGGGGGAGTACGACTTCGGGCCGCGGCACCCGATGGCGCCGCTGCGGGTCGCGCTGACGATGCGGTTGGCCGGTGACCTCGGCGTACTCGACCGGTTGGAGGTCGTCCCCGCCCCGATGGCCTCGCTCGACCGCCTGGCCACCGTGCACGACCCGGCCTTCATCGAGGCCGTGGAGAAGGCCGGTGCCTCGATGCGGCCCGACCTCGAACACGGACTCGGCACCGATGACAATCCGCTCTTCCCGCAGATCCACCACGCCAGCGCGCACATCGTCGGCGCGAGCGTGGAGGCCTGCCGTCGGGTGTGGGAGGGCGAGAACATCCATGCCGCCAACCCCATGGGCGGCCTGCACCACGCCATGCCCGACCGGGCCAGCGGCTTCTGCATCTACAACGACGTGGCGGTCGGGATCCGGTGGCTGCTGGACCATGGCGCCCAGCGGATCGCGTACGTCGACCTCGACGTGCACCATGGCGACGGGGTGGAGCGGGTGTTCTACGACGACCCGCGCGTGCTCACGATCAGCCTGCACGAGACCGGGCAGATGCTCTTCCCCGGCACCGGCTTCGCCTCCGACGTCGGCGGCCGCGACGCGCAGGGCAGCGCCGCCAACGTCGCGCTGCCACCCGGGACCGCCGATCACGGCTGGCTGCGGGCGTTCCACGCGGTGGTGCCGGACCTGGTGCGGGAGTTCCAGCCGGACATCCTGGTGACCCAGCAGGGCTGCGACTCGCACGCCGAGGACCCGCTCGCCGACCTGATGCTCAGCGTGGACGGCCAGCGCGCCGCGTACCTGGCCCTGCACGAGCTCGCCCACGAGGTGGCCGGGGGGAGGTGGGTGGCCTTCGGCGGCGGAGGGTACGCCGTGGTCGACGTGGTGCCGCGCGCGTGGACCCACCTGCTGGCGGTGGTCAGCGGGACACCGGTGGAGCCGTGGGTCGAGGTGCCGGGCGGTTGGCGCGAGCACGTCCGCGAGCTGGTGGGGGTGGAGGCGCCCCGACTGATGACCGACGGCAAGGTCGCGGCGTACCGTGACTGGAGGCAGGGGTATGACCCCGGCACCTGGCTGGACCGCCAGATCAACGCCACGCGCATGGCGGTCTTCCCGTTGCACGGACTCGACCCGCTGCCCTGAGGTACGGCCCGATCCGGAGGGTCTGATGGCTTGCTTGCAAGGCGACACGCCGTACGTTTGAAATTCCCACAGGTTTCCTCTTCCCCATCAGTCACAGCGGGCACTAATCTCACGGACAGCACAGCGCGTGTGAGCATCGGTGGGGAAGCCGATGGCGCGTTGAGAAGAAAGCGTGGACACGATGGCTGCCAACAAGCCCGGTGACATCTCTGACAGCACCTTCCTGACCGTCGCCGAGGTGGCCGCCATGATGCGGGTCTCCAAGATGACCGTCTACCGGCTCGTCCACAGTGGCGAGCTCCCAGCCGTTCGGGTCGGCCGTTCGTTCCGTGTCCGCGAGGAGGACGCGAACGACTATCTGAAGAACTCGTTCTACAACGCCGGCTGACCGGCCGGCCGCACGGCCGCCGGCGCATCGGTCGCGAGTCGGCGGTCTCGCTCCTCGCACCGATTCCGCTCCGCTTCACCGCGACCGTTAGGCTGGCCCGACCGGCGGATGTCCTCCGCCGGTTCGCCGGCGAAGGTCGTCGGTTGAGGTGAAAGGTTGCATCAGTGGGTTCTGTCATCAAGAAGCGTCGCAAGCGGATGGCGAAGAAGAAGCACCGCAAGCTGCTGAAGAAGACGCGCGTCGCCCGTCGCAAGCTCGGCAAGTGACGCTCCGATCACGCTGATCTCGCGTTAGAGCCGGTGGCCAGCGCAGGGCGGGTCGTTCTCGTCACCGGGGTCTCTCGAGACCTCGGGCGCAGGTTCGCGCGCGCTGCCGCGGCTCATCCCAACGTCGAGCGGGTGATCGGCGTCGACGTGGTCCCGCCTCGAGGCGACATCGGCGGGATGTCGTTCGTCCGGGCCGACATCCGCAATCCGGTGATCGCCAAGGTGATCGCCAAGGAGGACGTCGACACCGTCGTCCACCTGAGCATCATCTCGACCCCTGGCAGCAGCGGCGGCCGGTCGATGATGAAGGAGCTCAACGTCATCGGCACGATGCAGCTGCTCGCCGCATGCCAGAAGTCGGCGACGGTGCGGCACCTCGTGGTCAAGTCCACGGCCCACGTCTACGGCGCGAGCAATCGCGACCCCGCGATGTTCACCGAGACCTCCGAGACCCGGCGCGCCGGTGGCGGATACGCCAAGGACGTCGCCGAGATCGAGGGCTACGTCCGTGGCTTCGCCCGGCGCCGTCCCGACGTCTGCGTCACGACGCTGCGCTGCGCCAACGTGATCGGCCCGAAGGTCGACAGCCCGATCACCAGCTACCTGCGGCTGCCGGTCATCCCCCGCCGGATCGGATTCGACCCGCGCCTGCAGTTCCTGCACGAGTCGGATCTCTACGCCGCCCTCGGCCATGCCGTGCGCGCCGAGACGTCCGGCACCTTCAACGTCGCCGGGAACGGCGTGATGCCGCTCTCGCAGGTCGTCCGGCGCCTGCGCCGCCCGACGATGCCGGTGCCGTCCTTCGGCCTCGGCCTGCTGCGCCCGGCCCACGTCGCCCCGGTCTCGCCGGAGTTGCGCGCGCTGCTGACCTACGGCAGGGGCATCGACACCACTCGCACCCGTGAGGTCCTGGGCTTCGAGCCCACCTACTCCACCGCGGCGGCCCTCGACGACTTCGCCAGCGACCTCGTGCCCACCGGCGGCCGGATCGACGAGATGCTGGCCGCTGTCGAGGAGCGACTGCCCGGCCGCACGCCGGTGCCCGACATCGCCTCGATCGGCCGCTCAACGGAGGAGCTCGGTCATGGGTGACGCCGAGATCATCCCGATCGGCACGCGCGGTCGTCCCGGCCGTGGGACCGGCCGCGCCCCCTCCGCCGCGGCGCGGGCGCTCGCGAAGCCCAACAAGGCCGCCGAGACGTCAGTTTCGGCGGACCGAGAGGTCCCGTCCGGTGAGTCGAGTGGCGCCGAGATCGAGGTCGTCCCGGCCGAGGCCGCCGCTCCCGACGAGGCGGTCGCCGTCGAGAGCACCGTCACCACGCAGGGCGCGGCGTACAGCGAGGACCGCGGGCCGTTGCGCGGCATCCCCACCGCCGACTGGCAGGCGGCCCTCGACGTGGCCGCGCGTGAAGTCTTCGGTGAGGATTGGGAGCGGCAGCTCGCCGGCTTCCTGGCGTTCCTGCGCCGACGCGTGCGGGGCGAGTACGTCGTCGACGACTTCGGCTTCGACGCCGAGCTGACCCGGCGGTTCTTCATCAGCCTGCTGCGTCCGATCGCGCAGAAGTGGTTCCGCATCGAGGTCCGCGGGCTGGAGAACGTCCCGGCCGAGGGCGGCGCCCTGGTGGTCTCCAACCACTCCGGCACGCTGCCCATCGACGGGCTCATGACGATGGTGACGCTGCACGACCACGCCGCTCGCTCGCTGCGGCCGCTCGGCGCGGACCTGGTCTTCCGGTTTCCGTTCGTCGGCTCCCTGGCCCGCAAGGGCGGGGTGACGCTCGCCTGCACCGAGGACGCCGAGCGGCTCCTGCGCGCCGGTGAGCTGGTCGGCGTGTGGCCGGAGGGGTTCAAGGGCGTGGGCAAGCCCTACAGCGAGCGCTACAAGCTGCAGCGCTTCGGTCGCGGCGGATTCGTCTCGGCCGCGCTGCGCACCGGGGTGCCGATCGTGCCGCTCTCGGTGGTGGGCGCAGAGGAGATCTACCCGCTGGTGGGCAACATCCCGGCGCTGGCCAAGGTGCTGGGGGTTCCCTACCTGCCGATCACGCCGTTCTTCCCCTGGCTCGGACCGCTGGGGCTGATCCCGCTGCCGTCGAAGTGGCTGATGGAGTTCGGCGAGCCGGTCCGCACCGACGAGTACGACGCGAGTGCGGCCGACGATCCGATGCTGGTCTTCAACGTCACCGACCAGGTGCGCGAGACGATCCAGCAGACGCTGTACTCGCTGCTCATGCAGCGGCAGTCGGTCTTCCACTGATCAACGGCGCTTGGCGCAGTGCTCCTGGTCCGCTGGGGCGCGGGGCTCGGCTGGTCATGCGGGCGCCTGGGGGCAGGCCTACGGCCGCGCGACGGCTCGTTCCTCGCCGGCGCGTCCTCCGGCAGCGCCCCTGGCGGCGCCCATGACCAGCCGGGCCCCGCGCCTCGCTCTATCGGCGGCGCCGATGACCTGCCGGGCCCCGCGCCTCGCTTCATCGGCGGCGCTCCTGACGTGCCGAGCGCCGCGCCTTGAAAGGCGAGGATCAGGGAGCGGGGGTCTTGTTCGTGCCGAGGACGCCGCCGACCAGGCCGTTGACGGTGCCGAGGAGGGTGTCGACGGTGCCGCTGAGGCCGCCGGTGACGTCCTTGACCGTGTCGCCGAGGCTGGTGGGCGTCGAGGTCGGGTTGGCCGGCAGCACCTTGGTGATCGGGTCCGACTTCTTGGACGGGTCGGACTTCGACGAGGTCTGGGTCGAGGGCTGGGCGGACGGGTCGACGTTGGCCGGGCCGATGCTCGGGGGGACGGTGGGCAGCTTGATCGGCTTGCCGCTCTTGGTCGTCGAGCTGCTGGAATGCTGGGACTGCAGCGTCTTGTTCAGCGACTCCAAGGACGTGGAGACCGGGGTCAGCAGCGACTCGGGGAGCTGGGTGATCGGGCTGCCGCCGCAGGCCGGGCAGGCGTTGTGGGCGGCGGTGTCGATCGTGAGGACCGTCTGGGCCGCCTCGGTCAGGGCCTGCTTGGTCGCGTCCGGGACGAGCGGCTCGAGTGCCGTCAGCTGGTCGATGCTCTGCGCGGTGAACTTCTGCAGCTTGGTGATCGAGCCGGTGTCCTGATGATCCGCGTAGTTGCTCAGCAGCAGGTCCGAGGCTCTCTTCGCCTGATCGCTGAAGGCGTTCAGCGTGCTCGTGATCTCGCTGCTGTCGTCGGAGGAGCGAGCGAGGTCGCCGACCTCGTCCAGACGGGTGCGGGCGTCGCTGAGCAGCGCCGAGCCCTTGCCGTTGTCGCTGGGGGTGATGCCGGTCCGCACGTTCTCGATGGCGCGCTTGACCGGGTAGAGCGGCTCGCCGGGGAGGGCGCCCTGCGAGGCCAGCGCCGTGCCTGCGCTGGCTCCGACGATCGCGAGCGAGGCGATGCCGACGGTGAGGCGGCGCTCGTGACGACGGCGGGTGACAGGGTTGGTCCGGACCGTCAGGCGGTCGTCGACGTCGCTGGCCGACCTCAGCTCGGTGGCGGCGGCGGCCATGAGCCGCTCCCGCAGATCGGCGGAGAAGGACGGGCGGGGCGCGACCGGGGGCAGGTCGCTCAGGCTCGCGGCGAAGGCCGCCAGCTCGGCCGTCTCGGGGCTGGCGGACCCGGAGGCGGGCTTGCCCTGCCGAGCGGCCTCGACCAGTCGGTCGAACTCCTCGGCACGGCGGCGCGTGCTGAACGCCGGGCTCATCGCAGTGGTCCTACTCGGTCGGTGTGGGCGAGTGCAACAGGGATCGGAGCGTGCAGGGTGGTGTCGCTCCGCACCCCAAACGAGCCGCGGGCACCGAAGGTTACGGCCGTGGAAGACGTGATCATGGTGGCGCCCATCACCCACGCAGCCCTTCCGGCATCAGCTTCGCCAGGTTCCGTACGCCGCGCAATTGGAGCTGCTTGACAGCGCCGTCGCTGCGGCCGAGCACCGCCGCAGTCTCGGCGATGGAGAGACCCTGCAGGAACCGCATGACCACGCAGTCGCGTTGCTCGTCGGGCAGCTTGGCGAGCGCCTTGAGGAGGACCTCGTTCGTCAGGCTGGCGAGGACCGCCGACTCCGGCCCCTCGGTCGCGTCGTCGTGCTGGCCCATGTCCTCGGTCGCCATCTCCAGCCGGGTGCGACCCGCCTTGAAGTGGTCGGTGGCGAGGTTGCGGGCGATCGTCATGAGCCAGGCGCCGAAGTCCTTGCCCTGCCAGCGGAATCCCGTCATCGAGCGCAGGGCCCGGAAGAACGTCTCCGAGGTCAGGTCCTCGGCCAGGGTGGCGGAGCGGGTCCGGTAGTAGAGGAAGCGGTAGACGGCGGTGTGGTAGTGGTCGTAGAGCATGCCGAACGCGTCGGTGTCGCCCTTGCGGGCGAGCTCGACCAGGGCGATCAGGCGAGCGCGCTCGTCCGCCGAGACCTCCGAGGAGACGGCCAGCGCCTCGTCGTCGGGACCGTCGCCGTTGCTGCGGGCCGGATCGCCGCTCGCGTCACCACCGGATGTGCCCCCGGAGTCCCCGCCGCGGTCGGTGGCAGCGGGGGAGGATGCCTCGGAGTAGAGCACCTGCGCCGGGACGCCCGCGAGCGCCGGCTCGCCGAGGAGCGCAGCGACGGCTGCGCGGAGCGCATCGAGCCCCCGCGCGAAGTCCTCGCCGTACCGTGGCATGCCCCTGTCCCTCCCCCCGGCCCTGAGACGAACGCCACTCTACGGGCCGGCCCCATGCTTGTCAGTCGCCCAGTACCCAACTGGCCCGTTCGGGCTAGCGTGCTGTGACCGATCGGTAGGTCTAGCGGCGCTTCTCGCGCAGCGTCGAGGCGGCGGCGAGCGCCCCTGCGGCGGCGCCGCCCACCAGCCCGGCGGCGAACCCGACCCGGGCCGCCTTGCGTCCGGTGCGGTAGTCGCGGATGGGCCATCCGTGGGTCTTGGCATGACGACGCAACCGGACGTCGGGGTTGACGGCGCACGGTCGACCGACGAGCTGCAGCAACGGGAGGTCGTTGGCGGAGTCGGAGTAGGCGGCGCACTGGCTCAGGTCCAGCCCCTCCCGCGCCGCCAGTGCCTTGACCGCCTCGGCCTTGGCCGGACCGTGCAGCATGTCGCCGACGAGTTGCCCGGTGTAGACGCCGTCGACGTGCTCGGCGACCGTGCCCATCGCGCCGGTCAGACCGAGCTTGCGGGCGATGATCTGGGCGATCTCGACCGGAGCGGCGGTGACGAGCCAGACGCGCTCGCCCTGGTCGAGGTGGAGCTGGGCGAGCGCGCGGGTGCCGGGCCAGATCCGGTCCGCCATCGCCTCGTCGAAGATCTCCTCGCCCACCTCCTGCAGCTCGCCGACGGTGTGGCCGGCGATGAAGCTGAGCGCGGAGGTGCGAGCGGCCTCGACGTGCTCGGGGTTCTCCACGCCCACGAAACGGAAGTAGGCCTGCTTCCAGGCCGCGCCGGCGATGTCGCGCGTAGTGAAGAACTTGCGGCGGTACAGGCCGCGGGCCAGGTGGAAGATGGAGGCGCCCTGCATCACCGTGTTGTCGACGTCGAAGAAGGCGGCACTCACCGACTCGTTCGGCGTCGTCAGCGCCGATTCGACCTCGGCCGTCGCGGCGGAGGCCTCGCCGGCCAGCACCGAGCGGCGCTGCAGGTCCTTGCGGCGCAGCTCGTCGCGGCGACGCTGACGGTCACGAGCGGTGCTCATGCCCGCCACCCTAGGGGGTGTACGGCGATGGGCGACACTGGTTCCGTGGCTGCACGCATCACCCTGTACTCCCGTCCCGGCTGTCATCTGTGCGACGCGGCTCGCTCGGTCATCGAGCGGGTCTGCGCCACGCTCGGGGAGAGCTACGTCGAGTACTCGATCGACGACGACCCGGCGCTGCGCGAGCGGTACGGCGAGGAGATCCCGGTGACGCTGGTCGACGGTCGCCAGCACGACTTCTGGCGGGTCGACGAGGCGCGCCTGCGGGCGGCGCTGACCGCCCCGGCTGTCTGATCGATCACAGCTTGTGCTAGCCGATCCCGCTGGTTTTGTTCTCCAGTTCACAAACTCCTAGAGTGAGGAGGCCGCTGGGCGACCCCGGGTTGTGACAGGCCCCCACCCTCGGCGTGGCATGAGAGAGCACACAGTGACGGCACGAAGCAACGACAGTGCCCGGGACATCCCCGAGGCGACCGTCGCCCGGCTTCCCGTCTACCTCCGTGCCCTCGTCGCCCTCGCCGAGCGGCAGATCAGCACCTGCTCCAGCGAGGAGCTCGCCACCGCGGCCGGGGTCAACTCCGCGAAGCTGCGCAAGGACCTGTCCTACCTGGGCTCCTACGGCACCCGCGGCGTCGGCTACGACGTGGACTACCTGCGCTACCAGATCGCCCGCGAGATCGGCGTCACCCAGGACTGGCCCGTGGTCATCGTTGGCATCGGCAACCTCGGTCACGCGCTGGCCAACTTCTCCGGATTCCGCAGCCGCGGCTTCCGGGTGGTCGGTCTGCTCGACGCCGACCCCCACATGAGGGACCAGACCGTCGCGGGCCTGCCGGTCCGGCCCTTCGACGACCTGCGCGAGATCGCCACCGAGAACGGGGTCGCCATCGGGGTCATCGCCGTCCCGGCGGTCGCCGCCCAGGCCGTGGCCGACGCGCTGGTCGACGCCGGCATCACCAGCATCTTGAACTTCGCGCCGACCGTGCTGGCGGTGCCCGACCGCGTCGACGTACGCAAGGTCGACCTCTCCATCGAGCTCCAGATCCTCGCCTACCACGAGCAGCGGAAGGCGGTGCAGACACTGTGAGTGTCCTCGTCGTCGGAATCAGCCACAACTCGGCACCTGTCCAGCTTCTCGAGCAGCTCGCCATCGATCACGATGGTCTGCACAAGCTGCTCCAGGACGTGGCCCACAGCGAGCACGTCACCGAGGCGACGGTCATCGCCACCTGCAACCGCCTCGAGGTCTACTCCGAGGTCGACCGCTTCCACGGCTCGGTCGAGCAGCTCTCCCGTCTACTGGTCGAGCGGGCCGGCGTCCGGGTCGAGGACGTCCTGCCGCACCTGTACGTGCACTACGACGACGGTGCCGTCTCCCACCTGTTCAAGGTGGCCGCCGGCCTGGACTCGATGGCCGTCGGCGAGGGCCAGATCCTCGGTCAGACCCGGGCCGCCCTCCAGCTCGGCCAGGAGCTGGGCACGGTCGGACCGGCACTGAACACGCTCTTCCAGCAGGCGCTGCGCGTCGGGAAGCGCAGCCACGCCGAGACCGACATCGACAAGGCGGCGCCCTCCCTGGTCAGCGCCGCCCTCGAGCGCGCCCGGGCCACCGTGGGCGACGTCAGTGGCCTGCGCGTGGTGGTCATCGGCGCCGGTGCGATGGCAGGGCTGGCCACCGCGACGGCCTCCCGGCTCGGCGCGCGCGAGATCGTGGTGGTCAACCGGACGCCCGAACGGGCACAGCGGCTCGCCGCAGAGTACGGCGGCCGCGCCGCGGCGCTGGCCGACATCGCGACCGAGGTGTCCCGGGCCGACATCGTGATCGCCTGCGCCGGCGCCAGGAGCGTGCTGGTGACGCCCTCGATGGTCGGCACCAGGCCGGTGGCGCTGATCGACCTCGCGCTGCCGCACGACGTCGACCCCGCCTGCGCCCAAGTACCGGGGGTGAGCCTGATCGACCTGGCCACGCTCGCCGAGGAGCTGCAGGCGTCCGAGGCCGGTCAGGAGGTCGTCGCCGTCCGCGGCATCGTCTCCCAGGAGGTCACCGCCTTCCTCGCCGCCCGCCGACAGGCGCAGGTCACGCCGACCGTGGTGGCACTGCGCACGATGGCGACGAACGTCGTCGAGGCCGAGATGGCCCGGCTGGACGGCCGCCTGCCCGATCTCGAGCCGAGCACCCGCGACGAGCTGCTCCGCACCGTACGCCGCGTCGCCGACAAGCTGCTGCACGAGCCGACGGTGCGGGTCAAGGAGCTGGCCAACGACACCGGCGCCATCTCCTACGAGCGAGCGCTCGCGGAGCTGTTCGCGCTGGACCCCGAGGCCGTCAGCGCCGTCACCCGGCCCGGACTCGGGGAGGTGGACTCGTGATGCGGCTCGGCACGCGTCGCTCGGCGCTCGCGATGACCCAGTCCGGCCACGTGGCGGACGCGATCCGCGCGCTCGATCACGACGTGGAGCTGGTCGAGGTCGTCTCCGCCGGGGATCGCACCCAGGCCGCCGGTACGCCGATCACCGGCACCTCCTCGACCGGTGTGTTCGTCAGCGCGCTGCGCGTCGCCCTGCTCGCCGGCGAGATCGATTTGGCCGTGCATTCGCTCAAGGATCTGCCGACCTATCCGCACGAAGGCGTGACGCTGGTCGCGATCCCACCCCGCGAGGATCCGCGCGATGTCGTGGTGGCCCGCGACGGGCTGACGCTCGGTGAGCTCCCGCAGGGCGCCCGGGTCGGCACCGGCTCGCCGCGGCGCGCGGCCCAGCTGCACGCCCTCGGCCTCGGTGTGGAGGTCAGCGGCGTGCGTGGCAACGTCGACACCCGCGTCGGCAAGGTCCGCAGCGGCGAGTACGACGCCGTCGTGCTCGCCCGGGCCGGCCTGGCCCGCATCGACCGGCTCGACGAGGTCACCGAGGTGCTCGATCCGCTGCAGATGCTGCCGGCCCCCGGCCAGGGCGCGCTGGCGGTCGAGTGTCGCAGTGACGACACCGAGCTCATCGCCGTGCTGAGCCGGCTCGACGACGCGCGCACCCGTGCGGCCGTCACCGCCGAACGGACCGTGCTGGCCACCCTCGAGGGTGGCTGCACCGCTCCGATCGGGACGCTCGCCGAGGTCGTCGAGGGAGACGACGGCGACGAGCTGTGGCTGCGGGCGGTCGTGCTCTCGACCGATGGCGCGGTGGCGATCCGGCGCTCGGCGTCCGGTGCCGTCTCCGACGCCGCCGGCGTGGGGGAGCGGCTCGCGAAGGACATGCTCGCCGAAGGGGCGGCCGAGCTGTGACACAGGTAGGCAAGCGGGCCCGGCAGTGGGCGCGGACGAGTGACATGGGCAGCGGCGCATCCGGCGTCGATGCTCTCGAGCAGGGAATGGTGCACAGGGCATGACCAACAAGACCCTCAACAAGGGGCTCCACGAGCTGGGCTGGGTGTCGTTCGTGGGCAGTGGCCCGGGTGATCCGGACCTGTTGACGGTGCGAGCCGTCGAGCTGCTCAAGCAGGCCGACATCGTCGTCACCGAGGTGCCCGACCACGCCGCGATGGTGCGCACGGTGCTGGGCCTCGCCGAGGACGGCGACGGTGGACCGGAGCTGGTCGACGGCGGCTTCGGCGAGGACGGCCAGCCGATGACGCACGCCGCCCGCGCCAAGGTCGTGGTCAAACAGGCCAAGCGCGGCGGCCACGTGGTGCGGCTGATGAACGGCGACCCGTTCCTCTACGCCTCCGGTCCGGAGGAGGCGCAGGCCTGCGCCAAGGCCGGGATCGGCTTCGAGATCGTCCCCGGCGTCTCGAGCGTGAGCGCTGTGCCGGCGTACGCGGGCATCCCGCTGACCACCAAGGACCACCGCGAGATCGCCGTGGTGACCTGCGGCGAGAAGGTCGACTGGAGTCGGTACGGCGACGACCGCACCCTCGTGCTGCTCTCCGGAGTCGGCCTGATCGGCGAGGTGGCGGCGGAGCTCGTCGCCGCGGGCCGCAAGCCGGAGACGCCCGTCTCGATCACCCGGGTCGGCACCACCACCGAGCAGTCGACGCTGACCTCGACGCTGGCCGACGTCGCCGCCGACGTACGGGCGGCTCGGATCGCCCCGCCGGCGATCATCGTCGTCGGCAAGGTCGTCGACCTGCGCCAGACCCTGTCCTGGTTCGAGACCAAGCCGCTGTTCGGCTGGCGGGTGCTCGTGCCGCGGACCAAGGAGCAGGCGCCCGCGCTCTCGCAGCGACTGCGCTCCTTCGGCGCCGTGCCCGAGGAGGTCCCCACGATCTCGGTGGAGCCGCCGCGCAACCCGCAGCAGATGGACAAGGCCATCCGCGGACTGGTGGAGGGCCGCTACGAGTGGGTCGCGTTCACCTCGGTCAACGCGGTCAAGGCGGTGCGGGAGAAGTTCGACGAGTACGGCCTGGACGCGCGCGCGTTCTCCGGCCTGAAGATCGCCGCCGTCGGGGACAAGACCTCGGCAGCGCTGCTCGACTGGGGCCTGCGCCCCGACCTCATGCCGGAGGCGGAGAACCAGTCGGCCGCGGGCCTGCTGGAGGTCTGGCCCGAGTTCGACGAGTTGATGGACCCGATCAACCGGGTCTTCCTGCCGCGCGCCGACATCGCCACCGAGAACCTGATCGCGGGCCTGGTCGACCTCGGCTGGGAGTGCGACGACGTCACCGCCTACCGCACCGTGCGAGCGGCGCCGCCGCCGGCCCCGACCCGGGACGCGATCAAGACCGGCAAGTTCGACGCCGTCGTCTTCACCTCGTCCTCGACCGTGCGCAACCTGGTCGGCATCGCCGGCAAGCCGCACACCTCGACGATCATCGCGGCGATCGGACCTGCCACCGCGAAGACCGCCGAGGAGCACGGTCTGCGCGTCGACGTACTGGCCGCCTCACCGTCGGTGGAGGCGCTGACCGAGGCGCTGGCCAGCTTCGGCGCCGCGCGTCGGGCGGCGCTGCTGGAGGCCGGTCAGCCGGTCACCAGGCCCAGCGAGCGCAAGCCGGCTGGCCGCAGGGCCCGGGCCAAGTAGCGTCGGTTCGTCGAGGGAGGCAGCCGGACCGACACTCCCGATGGTGATCTCCGCGCGGGAAGCGCGGGTTGACCTGCATACCTTGACCGACCAGCACCGAGGAGAGTGCCCATGACCGACTTCGAGCGTCCCAGGATCCGCCCCCGTCGCCTCCGCGCGACCCCGGCCCTGCGGCGGCTCGTCGCGGAGACCTCGGTCGAGGCGCGGCAGCTGATCCTGCCCGCCTTCGTCCGCGAGGGCATCGCCGAGCCGGTACCGATCAGCTCGATGCCGGGCGTCGTCCAGCACAGCCGCGACAGTCTCAAGCGCGCCGCAGCCCAGGCCGCCGAGCTCGGTATCGGCGGGATCATGCTCTTCGGCGTGCCCGAGCACAAGGACGCCACCGGCACCGGTGCCTGCGATCCCGCGGGGATCCTCAACCTCGCCATCGCCGACTGCGTCGCCGAGGTCGGCGACGCGCTGCCGGTGATGGCGGATCTGTGCCTCGACGAGTTCACCGACCACGGTCACTGCGGGGTCCTCGACGATCGCGGCCGGATCGACAACGACGCCACCCTGGAGGTGTACGCCGAGATGGCGCGCGCCCAGGCGGCCGCCGGCGCCCGGGTGGTCGGACCGTCGGGGATGATGGACGGCCAGGTCGGCGTGATCCGCGATGCCCTGGACGGGGCGTCACACGAGGACGTCGTGATCATGGCCTACTCGGCGAAGTACTCCTCGGCCTTCTACGGCCCGTTCCGCGAGGCCGTCGACTCCTCGCTGGTCGGCGACCGGCGGACCTACCAGCAAGACCCGGCCAACGCGCTGGAGGGCGTGCGCGAGGCGCTGCTCGACGTCGAGCAGGGGGCCGACATCGTGATGGTGAAGCCGGGCCTGCCCTACCTCGACGTGCTGCGCGCGGTGCGCGAGGCGGTCGACGTTCCGGTGGCGGCCTACAACATCTCCGGCGAGTACGCGATGGTCGAGGCCGCCGCGGAGCGTGGCTGGATCGACCGGGACGCGGCCATCCTGGAGTCGCTGATCGCGTTCCGCCGCGCCGGCGCGGACATGATCCTGACCTACTGGGCAGCGGAGGCGGCCGCGCGGCTGCTCTGAGCGGTCTTGACCCCTGGGGGTCAGAACCGTTTTGACCCCTGGGGGTCAGAACCGTCGCGCAACGGCGCCGAGAACACCTCGACCCCGGTCGCTGGGCGGCCGGGGTCGAGAGGTGGTGGGGGCGCTACTTACCGCCGAGCACGGTGTCCAGCAGGCCACCGAGCAGGTTGCCCAGGCCGGCGATGATGCCGGTGACAGCCTTCTGGGCCTCCGGCAGCGTCTTGCCGGTGAGCTGGTTGACGCAGGCGGTCAGGGCCTTCGGCACGGAGGTGGCCGGGTCGGCGATGCCGTCCTTGACCAGCGCCTGGGTGCAGACCTGCGTCAACTGCGTGGCCGAGGCGAGAGCGTCCTGGACCGGCTTGGTCACCGCTGTCACCTGCGGCACCGGCACCGACGGCTTGCTGGTCGGCTTGGGGGAGGTCGACGGATCGCTCTTGGGCGTGGCGCTCGCCGTCGCCGTTGGCGCCGGTGTGCTGGTGGCGGTGCTCGTCGGGTGGGACCGGGTGCCGGTCGCCTTGTGGTGCTTCTTCGTGGCCGAGGAGGTGCCGAGGTAGGTGGAGGGCGTCAGGTACGCCGCCGGAACGGTGTAGTTCGGCACCGAGGAGTAGTCACCTGCCGTGTACGCCGAGGCGACGCCGAGGACCGTGTCGACGTACGACTGGCTGTGGTTGTAGCGGAAGACGGCCGTCCGCTGACCGGCCGTCGTGCCGAGGTCCTCCTCGCCGGAGCACAGGTACACCGCGGCGGCGAGCGCGGCGTCGTTGATGTCCTGCGGGTCGCGCTTGCCGTCGCCGTCGGCGTCCACGCCCACCACCGACCAGGTCGAGGGGATGAACTGCATCGGGCCGACCGCCCGGTCGTAGCTGGTGTCGCCGTCGAACTGGCCGCCGTCGGTGTCGGCGATCGCCGTCGTGCCACCGGCGCCGTCGAGCACGGGGCCGAAGATCCCCGGGGTGGCGATGCCCTGGGCGTTGAGGGTGTTGCCACCGGAGCGGCCGTGGTTGGACTCGACCCGGCCGATCGCGGCGACCAGCTGCCAGCTCAGGTTGCAGGTCGGGTCGGCCTTGTCGATG
Organism: Nocardioides sp. BP30; assembly: GCF_029873215.1. Taxonomy (NCBI): domain Bacteria; kingdom Bacillati; phylum Actinomycetota; class Actinomycetes; order Propionibacteriales; family Nocardioidaceae; genus Nocardioides; species Nocardioides lacus. The sequence continues at coordinate 797,697 of NZ_CP123620.1, forward strand.
ACGGTGGCGGCGCGCTGGTAGGCGGCGAGGGCAGCGGCGGGGATGCCCGAGCTGTCGGCGGTGGAGACGATCTGGGCGCCTCGGCCGGCGGAGAGATCGGCGCCGGTGGTGGGATCGCTCACCGTCGCCGGTGCGTCGATCGCCTTGGTCGGCACGACGGTCCCGTCCGGAAGCGTCGACGGCCTCGTGCCGGTCGCCTCCGCGGATCCGGCGCCGAGGCCGGTCAGGCTGATGGTCCATGCGGCCGACAGCGCGGCCAACGGCACGAGTGCGGCGGCCTTCTGGGCCTTGCCGAAACGAGCGGTCATCCTTCTTCTCCCCTGGTCCATCGCACAGCATCGTGCGACTGCGTGCTCCCTCACGTGACCTGACAACGAGGTTACCCGCGAGGAAGTTACGCTCGTCACGTTTCCCAGCAACGCCCCGGCTCAACCATCGCGCCGCCGCCGTTCGCTGCCTGAATGCCGCCGGGGCCGGTTGGGATCCTCTTAGGGTGCTGAGCGACAATGACGCGGTGCCCTATGATCCGCCCGGCTCCGTGCCCGCTTCGGAGGCTCTCTTCGCGCGTGCGAAGGCCGTGACGCCCGGCGGGGTCAACTCGCCGGTGCGCGCCTTCAACGCCGTCGGCGGCACCCCCCGCTTCATCCGCTCGGCCGAGGGCGCGTGGCTCACCGACGTCGACGGCCGCTCCTACGTCGATCTCATCTGCAGCTGGGGGCCGATGCTGCTCGGGCACGCCCACCCCGAGGTCCTCGCCGCGGTGAGCGCAGCCGTCGCCCGCGGCACCTCCTACGGCACCCCGACCGAACCCGAGGTCGAGCTGGCCGAGATGCTGGTCGACCGCGCGCCGGTGGAGGAGGTCCGGTTCGTCTCCTCGGGCACCGAGGCCACCATGTCGGCCATCCGCCTGGCCCGCGGCTTCACCGGCCGCGACGTGGTGATCAAGTTCGCCGGGTGCTACCACGGCCACGTCGACGCGCTGCTCGCCAGCGCCGGCAGCGGCCTGGCGACCTTCGCCGTACCGGGGACGCCGGGCGTGCCCGCGAGCAGCACCGAACTGACGGTGGTGCTGCCCTACAACGACCGCGCGGCGGTGACCGAGGCGTTCGCCGAGTACGGCGGCCGGATCGCCTGTCTGATCACCGAGGCGAGCCCGGGCAACATGGGCGTCGTCCCGCCGCTGCCGGGCTTCAACGCCTTCCTGTCGCAGATCTGCGCCGCGCACGGCGCGCTGTTCATCAGCGACGAGGTGATGACCGGCTTCCGCGCCTCGCGGGAGGGCCACTGGGGCCTGGACGGGAAGGTGGAGGGCTGGACGCCCGACCTGGTCACCTTCGGCAAGGTCATGGGTGGCGGCTTCCCGGCGGCTGCCTTCGGCGGTCGGGCCGAGATCATGCGGCGGCTCAGCCCGGAGGGGCCCGTCTACCAGGCGGGCACGCTCGCCGGGAACCCGGTGGCCACCACCGCCGGCCTGGCCACGCTGCGACTGGCCACCGACGAGGTCTACGCCCACATCGCCGCCGCTGCCGAGACGGTCAAGGGAGCCGTCGCCGACGCCTTCGACGCCGCGGGCCTGCCCCACGTCGTGCAGAGCGCCGGCACGATGTTCTCGGTCTTCCTGACCGGGGAGCCGGTGACCGACTTCGAGAGCGCCAAGCGCACCGACGAGCGGGCGTACGCAGCGCTGTTCCACAGCATGCTCGAGCAGGGCGTCTACCTGCCGCCGAGCGCGTACGAGGCGTGGTTCCTCTCCTCGGCGCACGACGAGCGGGCGATCCAGCAGATCATCGACGCGCTGCCGGCGGCCGCCCGGGCCGCTGTCGCGGCGTCCGAGGGGGAGAAGAAGTGACCGAGACGATCGTCCACCTGCTGCGTCACGGCGAGGTGCACAACCCCGAGGGCGTCCTCTACGGCCGGCGCGACGGCTTCCACCTCTCCGACCGCGGCGCCAAGATGGCCGACCGGGTCGCCGAGGTCATCGGCGGGCGCGACATCACCCACATCGTCTCCAGTCCGCTGGAGCGCGCCCAGGAGACCGCCCGGCCGCTGGCGAAGGCCCGCGGCGTCGAGGTCACCCTCGACAGCCGGGTGATCGAGAGCGCGAACTGGTTCGAGGGCAAGACCTTCGCCGTCGGGGACAACGCACTGCGGCACCCCTCGTCCTGGGTCAAGCTGTGGAACCCGTGGAAGCCGTCGTGGGGCGAGCCCTACAAGGAGATCGTCGCGCGGATGATGGCGGCCGTCCACGACGCCCGGGTGGCCGCGGTCGGTCACGAGGCAGTGGTGGTCTCCCACCAGCTGCCGATCTGGACCACCCGCCTGGCCGCCGAGAAGCGCAGCTTCCTGCACGATCCGCGCAAGCGGCAGTGCACCCTGTGCTCCCTGACCTCGTTCCACTTCGTCGATGACCGGCTGGACCGCATCTCCTACAGCGAGCCGGCCGGCGACATGATCCCGGAGAAGGACCGACGAGCGCCGTTCTCGGCCGGTGATGCTCCGGAGGAGCTGCGGCCCTGATCATGTCCCGTCTCGTGCGCCGCGCGCCTCGCGTCCTCGCCCTCGCCGTCCTGGCCGTCCTCGTCCCGCTCCTGGCGGCATGCGGCATGTCCGGCACCAGCACCGGTGGCTACCTGGTCGGCGACGGCCAGGTGCAGGCGGTGCACACGGCCGACCGGGGCAAGCCGGTCGACCTCTCCGGTACGACGCTGGACGGCAAGCCGCTCGACTTCGCCACCGACCGCGGCAAGGTGGTGGTGGTGAACACCTGGTGGTCCGGTTGCGGGCCGTGCAGCACCGAGATGCCGATGCTGCAACAGGCATCCCAGGATCTCGGCACGAGCGCGACGTTCGTCGGCATCAACATCCGGGACAGCTCGGCCGCCAACGGGCTGGCCTTCCAGCGTGCCCACGGCGTGACCTACCCCTCGCTCTACTCGCCCGACGGCAAGGCGGTGCTGGCCTTCTCCTCGAAGTTCTCCCCGCGCACCATCCCCTCGACGGCAGTGCTGGACACCGAGGGCCGGGTGGCGGCCATCATCCGCGGCCAGATCCCCTCCAAGCTCACCCTGACCGAGACCGTGCAGTGCGTGAGCGATCCGGGTGGTCAGGGGTGCAAGGGCTTTGAGTAGCTGGTTCTCCCAGACCGCCGGCTCCGGATCCCTGGTGCTGGCGATCCCGGTCGCGATCCTGGCCGGGCTGGCCTCGTTCCTCTCGCCGTGCGTCCTGCCGATGCTGCCCGGCTACCTCTCCTACGCCACCGGCCTGTCCGGGTCCGAGCTCGCCGAGGGCGACGTACGCCGCAGCCGGATGCTGCTGGGCTCGGTGCTGTTCGTGCTCGGCTTCTCCATCATCTTCGTCGCGCTGGGTGTGGCCGCCGGCAGCATCGGGTTCTGGTACGCCGAGCACCGGGTCCTGGTCAACCGCGTCCTGGGGGTCTTCACCATCGCGATGGGGCTCGCCTTCCTCGGCGTGGTGCCGTGGTTGCAGCGCGACCTGCGGGTGCACAAGGTGCCGGCCGTCGGCCTCCTCGCGGCGCCGCTCCTCGGCTTCCTCTTCGGCCTGGGCTGGGCGCCCTGCGTGGGTCCGACGCTCGGTGTCATCTACGGGCTCGCCGCCACGTCCGGTACGGCGACGCGCGGCGGCGTGCTGCTGGCGTTCTACTCGCTGGGCCTCGGGGTTCCGTTCGTCGCCTTCGCGGTGCTGTGGCGGCGCGCGCTCGGGACGCTCAAGGTCATCCGCCGCCACCAGCGCTGGGTCACCCGGATCGGCGGCGTGATGCTCATCGTGGTCGGGCTCGCGCTGCTGACCGGCTGGTGGCAGTACTCGCTGGACTGGCTGCAGATCCATCTCGTCGACCACTGGGCCGGGGTGACCCTGTGAGTGACCTGAAGGAGCCGACCGAGAGCAGGGCGGCCAGGGCCGAGCGCGAGCGGCAGCACCCCTCGCCGATCCGCGAGCTGACCGCCCGCGAGCTGGCCCGCTGGTCCTGGCGCCAGCTGACCTCGATGCGCACCGCGCTCATCCTGCTGCTGCTGCTGGCGCTGGCGGCCGTCCCGGGCTCGCTGATCCCGCAGGAGAACCTGGACTCGGTCAAGACCACCAACTGGCAGGCCGCGCACACCTCGCTGACGCCGATCTACCGCCGGCTCGGCCTCTTCGACGTCTACGGCACGCCGTGGTTCGCCGCGATCTACATCCTGCTGATGCTCTCGCTGATCGGCTGCATCGTGCCGCGGTTGGGCGTCTACTGGCGTGGGCTGCGCGCCCAGCCTCCGGCCGCGCCGCGCAACCTCGGCCGGATGCCGGACTCAGCGTCGTACACCACCAGCGAGAGCGCCGAGGAGGTGACCGCCCGTGCCCGGCAGGTGCTGCGCCGCAAGCGCTACCGGATCCGGCGCGAGCCGTCGGCCGACGGCGCCGTCTCGGCCGAGCGCGGCTACCTGCGCGAGGCGGGCAACCTGCTCTTCCACGTGTCGGTGATCGTGGTGCTCGTCGGGTTCGCGGTCGGGTCGCTGTTCGGGTACAAGGGCGGCGTCAACGTCCTGGTGGGCGACCAGTACGGCTTCTCCAACGAGCTGACCCAGTACGACGACTTCGCGCCGGGCAGCCTGTTCCGCCCCTCGATGCTGAACTACTTCGACCTGCACATCCACGACTTCGACGTCAGCTGGCTCAAGTCGGGGCCGCGCCAGGGGATGGCGAAGGGCTTCAAGTCCGACATCGAGTACCAGACCTCGGCCGACGGTGCGACCAAGAGCTACCGGCTCGAGGTCAACCACCCGCTCGACATCGGCGGCACCGAGGTCTTCCTCATCGGGCACGGCTACGCACCGGTCATCACCATCCGCGACGCGAAGGGCAACATCACCTACTCGGGGCCGCAGATCTTCCTGCCGGAGAACCAGAGCTTCCTCTCCTTCGGCGCGGTCAAGCCCCCGTCGGGCAACGTCGCGCTGGAGGGCCTGTTCTACCCTTCGGCGCTCTCCCTCTCCGACGGGTCGGTCACCAACATCACCGGCGACATCGGCGACAAGTCGGCGGCGGTGCTCTCCTTCCAGGTCTTCACCGGTGACGTCGCCGCCGCGAACGCCGGCCAGTCGGTCTACACGCTCAACACCACCGGGCTCAAGCAGGTGACGGCCGAGGGCGGCAAGGCCTTCAACCTGCACATCGGCCAGACGGCGAAGCTGCCCGACGGGCTGGGATCGGTGACGTTCGACGACGTCACCCGGTGGAACAAGCTCCAGATCAGTCAGACCCCGTTCAAGCACGTCGCCCTGGGCGGTGTCACGCTGGCCCTGATCGGCCTGCTGGGGTCGCTGTTCATCCGCCCCCGTCGGGTCTGGGTTCGCGCCCGGGAGACCGAGGGTGGCACTCTGGTCGAGGTGGCGGTCCTGGACCGCTCGGGCAACGACGAGGTCGGTGTCGTGGTCTCCGGTCTGGTGGCACAGCTGCAGGGCCGCGTTGAGGAGGAACAATCGTGAGTACGCACGCGTGGGAGCTGCTGAGCAACCGCGCCGTCGCCACGGCGGCGGTCGTCTACTTCCTGGCGTTGCTGAGCCACCTGGTCGAGTGGTCGGCGCTGGTCGGCCGGCGGCGTACGGCCGTCGAGGCGCCCGCGCTGGTCGGGGCGGGTGTCGGCGACGGCGGGTCGGAAGGCGGTCCCTCGGGTGGTGTCGCGGACGCAGGTACGCCGATGTCCGGCGCCGACCGCTCCGCGGACGAGGACCGCGAGGACCGGGTCGCCATGTTCGGCCGGCTGGGCTATCTGCTGACCTGCATCGCCGCAGCCGCGCACCTGACCGCCGTGATCAGTCGTGGCATGGCCGCACACCGGGTGCCGTGGGGCAACATGTACGAGTTCACCGTGGCCGGCACGTGCATCGTCGCCGTCGCCTACGTGCTGCTCTACGCCCGGCTCAAGCTGGCCTGGATGGCGCCGGTCGTGGTCGCCTTCGTGCTGGTGATCCTCATGGTCGGCGTGCTGGTGCTCTACACCCCGGTCGAGCCGCTGACCGAGGCGCTCAACTCCTACTGGCTGGTCATCCACGTCATCTCGGCCGCGCTGGCCACCGGCGCCTTCACCCTCGGCGGCATCGCATCGGGGATCTACCTGCTCAAGCGCCGCCGTCCCGAAGCCGAGAGCGGCTGGATGTCGCGGGTGCCCTCGCTGGCCTCGCTGGACCGGGTGGCCTACCGCATCCACGCCTTCGGGTTCGTGCTGTGGACCTTCGCCGTCCTGATCACCGGTCCGATCTGGGCCCACCAGGCCTGGGGCTCCTACTGGAACTGGGACCCCAAGGAGGTCTGGGCCTTCATCACCTGGGTCGTCTACGCCGGCTACCTGCACGCTCGCGCGACCGCGGGCTGGCGGGGTCGCAACGCCGCGATCCTCGCGCTGGTCGGCGTGGCGACGCTGTGGTTCAACTTCATCGGGATCAACTACTTCTCGACGACCTCGGAGCACTCGTATGCGTCGGCTCCGGCGACGGTTTTGACCCCTGGGGGTCAGAACCACACGCTGGGGGGCAATGCTTCGGGGCACAACGTGCGGCTCTGACCCCCAGGGGTCAGTTCCGTCTCAGGCCGCAAGCCCGGCCAGTACGGCGCGGATCCGCGCGGCCGTGCGCTCCGCCGTGGCCAGGTCCGCCCAGGTGAGCCGGAGGCAACGCCACCCGGTGGCGGCTCGGATCCGGTCCTCCCGCCGCTTCTCCCGCACCACGGCGTCGGCCGCTGACTCGCCCTCGCGCAGATGCTTGACGTACTTCTCCCGCCCGTCGATCTCCACGAACACACCGAACTGTCGCCAGGCGAAGTCGACCCGACCGAGGAACCGGCCGTTGTGGTCGCGGACCTCCACCTGAGGTTCGGGCAGCGGCACCCCGGTGCGCCAGCACAGGTGCACGAAGCGCGCTTCCGCCGGCGACTCGATCCGCCGGTCGGCGAGACGCAGGATGCGCCGCGTGCTGAGGGTGTCGGGCCACAGGGTGATGGATTGGTCGAGTCTCGCAAGCAACGCGTCGGCCGTCGTACGCCCCGAATGCAGCAGGAAGCAGATCGCCACCAGGGCGGCCTCGGGCTGGTCGAGCGTGGTGAGCTCGAGGGCAGTCCTGGTGGCTGACATGACGCGAAGTCCGTGCACGTCCATGACATCCTCGGGCAGGACGATGCCCCGGTGCTGCTGGACGCCTGACTCGTGCCGCCCGGCTTTGTGATCCTCGCGGGTCAGATGGGCTTCGGCGAGGTCGAAACCCCACACCGGCGCCTCGTGGAAGGGCAGCGCGGAGACGTGCGAGATGACGCTCCGCGTGCGAGCGCTGCCGAGGGCGGCTCTCGCGAGGAGCGCGTGCTTGGCTGCCTGGTCCAGGCTGAGCCACACGTGACCGTCGACGTACGCGCCATGGCGGATGCGGTGGAGGACGCCTGCCTTGACCGCCATCCGGAGGGTGCTGTCGGTGTACCCGTCGGCCAGGAGATCGCGGCGACGCCGGATCGTGGTGAAGCAAGGGTGCTCAGGGGAGAGATTCATGGTCATGCCGGCGGCATGCCCCGCAGCTCGTGGTCTGGAACCAGGAGAGTTTGCCCTGTGGATAAGTCCGCGTGATCGGTTGTGACCCCCAGGGGTCAGAACCGCACGTTGTGCCCCGAAGCTTTGCCCGACAACGTGCGGTTTTGACCCTCAGGGGTCAAAACCGACCCCCGAAGGCCCGCGAGGATCAGTCGTCCCCGTGCAGCCGCCGTCGGTCCAGCTCCTGCAGGAACTCCTCGTCGTCGTCCGGTGCGAAGGGCCGGCTCTCGCGCTGCAGCCGCCGGGCGGCCGCGCGCAGCCGACCGGTCGGGCTCGCGTACCTCCATACGAGGTAGGACGGGCCCGCGGCTAGCAGGACTACCAGCCAAAACCAGAGCACGGTTCGAGTTTAGGTCGCCGGTGCGCTCCTCCGTACCCTTGAGTGGTGAAGGAGTTCGTCGTCTACACCGTCTTGCGTCTCGTCGTGCTGGTGGCCACGTTCGCCATCGTCGCCGGCATCTGGATCCTCGCCGCGGGCAACCTCGACTGGTTCTGGTGCCTCGTGATCGCGTTCCTGGCCAGCGGGGTGGCGTCGTACACCGTTCTCAACCGCCAGCGGATGGCCTTCGCGGCCCGCGTCGACGCGCGTGCCCACAAGGCAGCGGCGGCGTTCGAGGCGATGAAGGCCAAGGAGGACGCGAAGGGCGAGTGAGCCGCCGCCCCGCACGTCCCGGGCAGGCCCGGGAGGGCTCCCGCTCAGGCCAGGATCAGCGGTACGGCGACGAGCAGCGCCCAGACCAGCTCGGCGCGACCCGTCTGCTGCAGCGCCGGGATGAGCGCCGGCCCCACCGCCCCGCTGCGCACGATGCGCACGCCCGGCAGCGCGACGGCCAGGAAGCCGAGCCCGATCAGCGCCCACCAGGTCGTCGCAGCGGCGACGGCCACCGCGGCGGCGGCCGCGACAGCGACCAGCGCGACGTAGAGGACGCGGGTGCGGGCATCGCCCAGGCGCACCGCGAGGGTCAGCTTGCGGGCGATCCGGTCGGTGGGGATGTCGCGCAGGTTGTTGGCGACCAGGAGCGCGCACGCCAGCCCGCCCACGCCGATGGCCGCCCAGAGCGCTGCCCACTCCCAGGTCCGGCTCTGCACGTAGACAGTGCCGATCACCGCTACCAGGCCGAAGAAGACGAAGACCATCACCTCGCCGAGACCCGCGTAGCCGTAGGGCCGCTTGCCGCCGGTGTAGTACCACGCGGCCACCACGCACAGCACGCCGACGAGGAGCAGCCACCAGGCGGTGGCGGCCGCGAGGCCCAGGCCGGCGAGACCGGCGACGCCGAAGCAGGCGAAGGCGGCGAGCTTGACCGCCCGGGGCGAGGCCGCGCCCGAGCCGACCAGCCGCAGCGGTCCGACCCGCTCGTCGTCGGTGCCGCGGATGCCGTCGGAGTAGTCGTTGGCGTAGTTGACCCCGATCTGCAGCGCCAGGCTCACCACCAGCGCGAGCAGGGCGCGCCACCAGGAGAACGCGTCGACGTACGCCGCCACGCCGGTGCCGGCGAGCACCGGGCTGATCGCCGCGGGCAGGGTGCGGGGTCGGGCTCCTTCGAGCCACTGCGAAGGAGTCGCCACGAGCGCTCACTCTAGGTGGTGACGGTCGCCGGGGCCTGATCGAGGTAGCGCTCGGCCGCACGCGCCGCCGGCGCGATGAGCACCGCCGCCACGCCGATGATCGCCGCGATCACCAGCCAGCCGCTCGCGCCCCAGGTCATCGCCAGGTAGGTGTAGGCGGCCGGCGCCCAGACCGTGCCGACGGTGTTGCCGAGGTTCGCGACACCTTGGTACTCCCCGCGCTGGCGTGGGTCGGACAGCTCGGCCTGGATGCCCCACTGGCCCGCGGACTGGAACAGCTCGGCGCCGGTCACGGTGACGTGTCCCAGCCACACCAGCCCGATCGTCAGCCAGCCGGTGGTGTCGTGGGTGACCAGCACGATCACGCACGAGAGCACGAAGCAGAGCGCACCGCGGCGCTCGGCACGCACCGAGGTCCGTACGTCGGAGACGCCGCGGGCGGCGGCCACCTGCAGCAGCACCGCGAGCACGGTGTTGGTGCCGAACAGCCAGGCCAGCAGCACCCGCGGGGCGTCGGTCTCCTCGACCAGCCACAGCGGGATCACCACGTTGAGCAGCACCTGGTGGGTCGCCAGGACGCCGTCGAGGACGCAGGCGACCAGGAAGCCGCGGTTGCGCAGCGCGCCGCCGCCGACGAGCTCCTCGATGGCCGACTCGCCGCCGTGGTCGGCACGCTCCCGCACCCGTGGCAGCCGGGTCACCCACGCCGTGTTGGCGAGCAGGACCACAGCCGTGACGATCGGCACCGCCTCGATCAGGCGGTCGCTGTGCGCTGCCAGGGCCAGGCCGCCGGCGGCCGCGCCCAAGGTGTAGCCGACGTTGCGTGCGGCCCGCATGTAGGCCATCGATCGGATCCGCGTCTCGCGGGGGAAGACGGCGAAGCGGTAGGCGTTGCGGCCGGCGCGCATCCAGGTCTCGGCGAGCTCGAGCGCGGTGGTGACCACGACGTACGCCGCGAAGTCCCGCGCGGCCAGCCAGCAGGCGAAGAGCAGCGCCTCCAGCAGCGACCCGACGATCCAGGTCCGCCGGGTGCCGAAGGCGTCGGCGGCTCGCCCCAGCGGCACGGAGGCGAAGAAGGTGGCGATGCCGGCGATGGTCATGCCGAGCCCGACCTGGGCAGCCGAGAGTCCGACGATCTGGGTGAAGTAGACGGCGCTGCCGGCCAGGAAGGCGCCCTCGCCGAAGGCGGAGAGGACCGACTGGTAGGACATCGCTCGGATGAGCGGGTCGTCGGACAGGATCCGGCTCAACAGGCGTCGCACGGATAGAACTCTTTATCTCAAGTTTCTTGATGTCAAGATAAATTCGCCACCATCGTCTCGTCGGGGAAGTACTCCTCCGCGAACCGCTCGGCCCGGCGCACCGCCGGATGGGCCCCGGCAGCGGCCGCCACCACCATCAGCCCGATCACCATCCAGCCGACGTGTCGCCACTCCATCGCCAGCCACGTGTAGAGCGCGGGGGCGAACCGGCCGCCGAGCTGGCTGAGCAGGCCGCCGACCGACCCGTACTCGGCCCGCCGACGCGGATCCTGGAGCCTGGCCTGGAACATCCACCCCGCCGACCCGGTCGCCAGCTCGGCGCCAGTGACCGTGAGGTGACCGAGCCACACCAGCAGCGCCGTGACCAGACCGGTGGTCGAGTGGGTGACCATGGTGATGAGGCAGGACGCCATGAAGAACGCCGCCGACCAGCGCACCCGGCGCAGTGCGTCCTCGAGTGTCCGCACGCCGGCCGAGGTCAGCTGCGGCAGCACGATGCACAGCACGGTGTTGGTGCCGAACAGCCACGCCAGCAGCCAGTGCGGGGAGTCGGTCTCCTGGACCAGCCACAGCGGGATGAGGACGCTGAGCAGGGTCTGGTTGGTCCACAGGGAGCCCATGCAGAACTGCAGCGCGAGGTAGCCCCGGTTCGCCAGCGCCGGCGGTCCCTCGGGGCGCACCTTCGTCTCCTCCCGGCTGCGCAGGTCGCGCGGTGCTGCCGGCAGTCGGGTGACGAACAGCGCGTCCAGCCCGAACAGCGCCACCGTCGCGATCGGCAGCCAGCGCAGCACGGTGGTGTCGTCGAAGGCGAGGGCGACACCGCCGAGCAGGGCGCCGATGGTCGAGCCGACGTTCATCGCCGAGTAGATGTAGGCCTGGGTGGGGATGCGCTCGGCGGGGGGCACCACGTCGAGCACGTAGGCCTGTCGGCCGGCCTCGGCGGTGTTCTCCACGATCGAGTAGAGCGTGACCATCACGACGTACGCCGCGAAGCCGTCGATGAACGGCCACGCCGCGAAGGCGGCCGCGCACAGCGCGGCACCGAGCGCCCATGCCCGCTTCGGCCCGATCCGGTCGGCGAGCCGCCCGGTCGGGATGGCGGCGACGCCGGAGAGCACGCCGGCGATGCTGAGCCCGACACCGACCTGGATGATCGAGAGCCCCACGACCTGGGTGAAGAAGACGGCGCTGCCGGTGTTGAAGACGCCGTCACCGGTCTTGAGAAGCACCGACTGGAAGGCGAGCCGGCGGGTCAGCCCAGGGGGCGGCACCAGGCGTCCGAGAGCGCTCATGGGCGGATCGGATCAGTGCGCACCGACGGCCTCCGGGCCCGGGCCCACGCCCGGCTCGGGCCGGCGCTGGTCGGCCGGGAAGTGGCGGTGCGCGAACCGCTCGGCGGCCCGTGCCGAGGGATGCATCCCGACAGCGGCGAGCACCGCGATGAGCGCAATGACGAGCCACCCGACGTCGCCGTGCTCGATCGCCAGCCAGGTGTAGAGCGCCGGGGCCCACCACTGCCCGAGCGTGCGGGCGACCTCGCTGGCGCCGCCGTACTCGCCCCGGTGCAGCGGATCCATCAGCTTGGCCTGGAACGCCCAGGTGCTGGAGCCGATCGCGAGCTCGGCGCCGGTGACGGCGACGTGCCCCAGCCAGACCAGCAGCGCGGCCCAGAAGGCCGTCACCGAATGGGTGGCCATCGTGATGAGGCAGGAGAGCACGAAGAACCCGCTCGACCAGCGCACCCGGCGCAGCGCGTCGCCGATGCTCGCCACGCCGCGGGAGGTGAACTGCGGCAGGAAGATGCACAGCACCGTGTTGGTGCCGAAGAGCCACGCCAGGATCCAGTGCGGCGCATCGGTGCGCTGCACCAACCACAGCGGGATCACCACGTTGAGCAGGGTCTGGTTGGTCCACAGCACGCCGGTGAAGAACGAGGTCGCGAGCCAGCCGCCGTTGCGCAGTGCGCCGGGGGCCTGCGGCGTCCCGGCACTGATGGACGCGAGCGCCTCCGCGACCGGCTCCGCGACCGGCTCGGCGACCGGCGCGGCTCCCGGGTGCGAGGCGGCCGCGTCAGGCGGCGCGGGCAGGCGCAGGATCCGGACCGCGTTGACCAGACCGATCGCTGTGGTCAGCAGCGGCAGCCAACGGATCAGGGTGAGGTTGTCGAAGGCGAGCGCGATGCCGCCGATCACCGCACCGAGGGTGAAGCCGAGGTTGAGCGCGGAGTACAGGTGCGCCTGGGTCTCGACCCGCTCCCGCTCGGGCAGGACGTTGAGGACGTAGGCGTTGTAGCCGGCCTGCCCGATGTTGTTGACCACCTCGAAGACGATGCTCATCGCGACGTACTGCGAGAAGCCGTGCAGCCACGGCCAGACCGCGAACATCAGGGCGCCGAGGAACGCGCCCAGCGCCCACATCGGCTTGCTCCCGATCCGGTCGACCAGCTTGCCCAGCGGATAGGCGACCAGGAACGCCACCACGCCGGCGATCGTCATGCCCAGACCGACCTTCGCCGCCGAGAGCCCGACGACCTGGGTGAAGAAGACGGCACTGCCGGTGTTGAACGTGCCCGCACCCGTCGCGAACAGCAGCGACTGCATCGCGAGCCGGCGCGACAGCGGCGTCGGAGGGATCAGCCGCCCGAGGAAACCACCGAGACGGGAGGGCATGTGGGCCATCGGATCACGTGGGACTAGCGTTCGTCACATGGATATCGCCAGCCCCACGGTCGGCGCGCTGGCGCAGTGGCTGGACGCGCCGGGTGACCCCGGTCCGTGGGTGGTGGAGACCTCCGGGTCCACCGGTACGCCGAAGCGGGTGATGCTCTCCCGGGCAGCGGTCCGGGCCTCGGTCGAGCTGTCCGCACGACGTCTGGGCGGGTCGGGACGGTGGCTGCTGGCGCTGCCGGAGACGTTCGTCGCCGGGCTCAACGTGATCACCCGCTCGCTCGCCGCCGGGTCCCCGCCGGTGCGTCTCGCCGACCACGCGTCCTTCGCCGACGCCGCCGACGAGCTCGGCCCGGGTGGCTTCGTCTCGCTGGTTCCGACCCAGCTGCACCGGCTGCTGGACAGCGACGCCGAGGCGCTGGCGCGGTTCCACACCATCCTTGTCGGCGGCGGCCCGGTCGACCCGGCGCTGCGGGCGCGGGCCGCCGCGATCGGTGCCCGCGTGGTGGCCACCTATGGCTCCGCGGAGACCTGCGGCGGATGCGTGTACGACGGTGTCCCACTCGACGGCGTCGCCGTGGCCATCGGGGCCGACGGGCGGGTGCGGGTCAGCGGTCCGACCCTGTTCGACGGCTACCAGGATGCTCCGGAGCTGACCGGCGAGGTCCTGGTCGGGGGCTGGTTCCTGACCTCCGACGCCGGCCGGCTCGACGAGGACGGGCGGCTGCAGCTGCTCGGCAGGATCGACGACATGGTGATCACCGGTGGCGTCAACGTCCCGGCGGCGCTGGTCGCGCGGCGTCTGCGCGAGCATCCCTCGATCACGGCCGCCGAGGTCCTCGGCGTACCCGACGAGGAGTGGGGGAACCGTCTGGTCGCCTTCGTCGTCCCGGCGGCCGCCGAGGCCCCGAGCATCGAGATGCTGCGCGACTGGGTCGGCGAGACCCACCCCCGACCCTGGGCTCCGCGTCAGCTGGTCACCCTGCGCGAGCTGCCGCTGCTGCCGAACGGCAAGACCGACCGGCTCGCGCTGCGGGACCTGGTGATGCCGGCGTGAGGCTGCACGTCTGGTCGATCCCGATGAGGACCCGGTTCCGCGGCATCACCGTCCGCGAGGGCGTGCTGATCGAGACCGGGGGCTCGGGACCGGGCTGGGGCGAGTTCTCCCCGTTCGTCGAGTACGACGACCACGTCGCCGCGCCATGGCTGGCCTGCGCGAGCGAGGCCGCCCGCGGCGATTGGCCGGTGCCGCTGCGCTCGGCCGTGCCGGTCAACGTGACAGTGCCGGCGGTCGGCCCCGAGCAGGCGCACCGGATCGTGCTCGGCTCGGCGGGCTGCCGGACCGCCAAGGTGAAGGTGGCCGACCCGGGCGAGACCCTGGCCGAGGCGCAGGCCCGGCTCGAGGCGGTCCGGGACGCCCTCGACGCCGGTGGCCCGGGCGGCCGCATCCGGATCGACGTGAACGGGTTGTGGTCGGTGGACGAGGCCCTGGCCGGGATCCCGGTGCTGGACCGGGCCGCCGGCGGGCTGGAGTACGTCGAGCAGCCGTGCATGGCCGTGGAGGACCTGGCGCTGGTCCGCCGGCGCGTCGAGGTACCGATCGCGGCCGACGAGTCCATCCGTCGGGCCGCCGACCCCTACCGGGTGCGCGAGCTCGAGGCTGCCGACGTGGCGGTGCTGAAGGTGCAGCCGCTCGGCGGCGTACGGGCGTGTCTGCGGATCGCCGAGGACATCGGCCTGCCGGTCGTGGTCTCCTCGGCGCTGGAGTCCTCGGTCGGCATCGCTGCGGGCGTGGCGCTCGCCGCGGCGTTGCCCGAGCTGCGCTACGCGTGCGGCCTGGCCACCGGCGCGCTGCTCACCGACGACCTGGTGGAGCGGCCGCTGTCGGTGGTCGATGGCATGCTGCCCGTCGTGCGGCCGGTGGTGGATCCGGCAGCGCTGGCGCGCGCGGCGGCCCCGCCCGACCGCGTGGCCTGGTGGCAGGAACGGGTGAGGAGGGTCAGTGGGCTCCTCGACTAACCCCTCCACCGAGCTCGCTCGCGCTGTCGTGACGGCGCTGGTCGAGGGTGGCGTGCGCGAGGTCGTGCTGGCGCCGGGGTCGCGCAACGCCCCGCTGTCCTTCGCCGTGCTCGACGCGGAGCGGGCCGGCCTGTTGCGGCTGCACACCCGCATCGACGAGCGCTCGGCGGGGTTCCTCGCGCTGGGGCTGACCAAGACGGGGTCGCGCGCGGCGGTCATGTGCACCAGCGGTACGGCGGTGGCCAACCTGCATCCGGCCGTGCTCGAGGCGGCCCATGCCGGCGTCCCGCTGCTGGTGGTCTCGGCCGACCGGCCGGCGCGGCTGCGGGGGACGGGCGCCAACCAGACCACCGAGCAGGTAGGGATCTTCGGGGGGCTGGTGGGCACCCACGACATCGCGACGCCCGCCGACCTGGCGGCGCCCGCGGCGGCCCTGGCCGAGACCGCGGCGGGGCTGGCGGCCGGCCCGGCGCACTGGAACATCCAGCTCGACGACCCGCTGACCCCCACCGACCGGTGGGCGGTCCCGTCCGGGCTCACCGCCGCCGCCCGTCCGACCGGGGCGCCGCCGCGGCCCGACGAGGAGGCCCTGCTCGCCGCGATCCTCGACGGTCGCCGCACGGTCGTGGTGGCGGGCGACGATGCCGGCCCGCTCGCCCGGGTCCTCGCCGAGCGGTCCGGGTCGCCGCTCCTGGCCGAGCCGTCGAGCGGTGCCCGCACCGGCACGCACGCCCTGCGCACCTATCGGCTGCTGCTCGGCAGCGACCTGGCCGACCGGATCGAGCGGGTCGTCGTGCTCGGGCATCCGACCCTGTCCCGGCCGGTCGCGCGGCTGCTGGCACGTGGGGACGTCGAGATCCTCGCGGTCCCCACCCGTGGAGTCTGGCCGACGCCCTCGCACCGGGTCGACGGCTGGCTCGATGGGGACGCAGCCCCGACTCGAGCCGGACGGAGGCCCGAATCGACTGTCGCGGCCGGCTGGCTGGAGGAATGGCAGGAGGCCGACCGCTCCGTCGCCGGCCAGCTCGACCGGCTGCTCGCCGCCGAGGAGGGGCTGACGCCGCTCGAGGTCGTCGGAGCCGTCGCCCGGGCGCTGCCGCCGGGCGGCCAGCTGGTGGTGGGGGCGTCCAACCCGATCCGCGACCTCGACCTGATGGTGCCGCGCCCCGGGGCCGACGGCTGGGCCGTCGGCGCGCGGCGCAAGGTGCTCGCCAGCCGCGGTCTGGCCGGCATCGACGGCCTGGTCTCCACCGCGATCGGGGCGGCGCTGGGCCGCGACTCGAGCCGCGACCTCGCCCTGACCGGCGACGTCACGTTCCTGCACGACGCGAACGGGCTGATCCTCGGCCCCGACGAGCCCCGCCCCGACCTGACCATCGTGGTGGTCAACGACGACGGCGGCTCCATCTTCGCCACCCTCGAGCAGGGCGATCCGACGTACGCCGATGCCTTCGAGCGGCTCTTCGGCACACCGCACGGGGTGGACCTGGCGGCGCTGTGCGCGGCGACCCGCACGCCGCACCTGAAGGTCACCTCGCTGCCCGAGCTGGAGCAGGCACTGGCGAGTCCCAACGGCGGCATCGAGGTGATCGAGGCGGTGGTGGGCCGTGCCGACCGGCGCGGGCTCGAGGAGCGCATCAGGGCACTGCGGCCCGGCTGACCAACCGGGTGGGCGACATGATGGGCGCGTGCACATCGCGATCTTCCTGACCGCGCTCGCCGTCGGTGTCCTGGCGGTGACGGCGCTCTCCAGCAGGATCGACCTGCCGGCGCCCCTGGTCCTCATCACGGCCGGCATCGCCATCTCCTACATCCCCTCGATGCCCGAGGTACACCTCGAGCCCGACGTGGTGCTGCTCGGGCTGCTGCCACCGCTGCTGTACTCCACCGCGATCCAGACCTCCCTGGTCGACTTCAACGCCAACCGTCGCTCGATCCTGCTGCTCTCGGTCGGGCTGGTGGTGGCCACCACGATGGGGATAGGCGTCCTCGTGCACGCGTTGCTGCCCGATGCGGGGTGGCCGGCCTGCTTCGCGATCGGCGCGGTGGTGGCGCCGCCGGACGCCGTCGCGGCGGTCGCGGTGGCGCGCCATATCGGTCTGCCACGACGGATCGTGACGATCCTGGAGGGTGAGTCGCTGCTCAACGACGCCACCGCACTGGTCTCGCTGCGCACCGCCATCCTCGCCGTCGCCGGCGGTGTGCAGCTGTGGCACATCGGCCTGGACTTCGTCCGCGCGGCCGGTGGTGGTGCGGTGATCGGCATCGCGATGTACTTCCTGGTCGGGCTGCTGCGCAAGAACGTCACCGACCCGGTCTTCGACACCGGGATGTCGCTGGTGGTGCCCTTCGCCGCCTACCTGCTCGCCGAGGAGCTCAAGGCCTCCGGCGTCATCGCCGTGGTGGTGGCGGGCCTGCTGCTCGGCCACCGTGCGCCGGTGCTGCAGACCGCCCAGTCGCGGATCGCCGAGCGGATGAACTGGCGCACGATCGCCTACGTGCTGGAGAACACGGTGTTCGTCCTCATCGGTCTGCAGGTGGACTGGCTGCTCGCCGACGTACGCCGCAGCTCGGTCTCGACGGGCCGGATCGTCGCGGTCTGCCTGGGCACCCTGCTGGGCGTGATCGTGATCCGGATGGTCTGGGTCTTCCTGACCCGCTACCTGCTGATCCGGCCCGGCCCCGACCCGGGCACCGGGATGCCCACGCCCTGGACGCACACCGCGATCCTGGGCTGGTCCGGGATGCGCGGCGTGGTGACGCTCGCCGCGGCGTACCTGATCCCGCAGACCGCCCCCCACCGCGAGGTGCTGCTGCTGATCGCCTTCACCGTGGTCGCCGGCACGCTGTTCGTCCAGGGTCTGACGCTGCCCTGGCTGGCGCGGCTGCTGCGGGTGCCCGCACCGGACCCGGTCGAGGACGCACTCGCGCGCGCGACGCTGCTCCAGCAGGCCAGCAAGGCCGGCATGGAGGCGCTGGAGAAGATGGAGTACGACGACCCGCACGGGGTGGTCGAGCTCGTCCGGCAGCGGGTGGACATGCGCAACTTCGCGGCCTGGGAGCGGCTCGGCACCGTCGCGGGGGAGGAGTCGCCCAGCGAGCTCTACAACCGGGTGCGCACCGGCATGATCGACGCGGAGCGGTCCCGGATCCTTCAGATCCGCAAGTCGGGGACGGTGCCCTCCGACGTGGTCTCCGACGTCCTCACGATGCTCGACGTCGAGGAGTCGATGCTGGGCATCGCCGAGGCGGAGCGGGTCGAGGCCCGGGAGACCGAGCGGTCGCGCCGGGCGCCGGGCGGCGTCTGCCCGGATCTTGAGCGCTACGCCGCCGAGCCGGTGCTCGACAGCGAGGAGGCCGAGGGCCTGGCGTGCCGGGCCTGCCTGGAGGAGGGCAGCCGCTGGGTGGCGCTGCGGCGCTGTCTGGTCTGCGGCAACCTCGGTTGCTGCGACTCCTCTCCGCGCCAGCACGCGACGCGCCACTTCCACGACACGTCGCACCCGGTGATGCAGTCCAGCGAGCCGGGCGAGGACTGGCGCTGGTGCTACCTGCACCACCAGACGGCCTGAGCCACCGTCTTCTCGCCCCGGACCGCCCGGGTGAGGGGGCCGTCATGGCCCGTTGGGGTGGTGGACAGGCAACGTTCTGGCGACTTTTTCCGCCGATGTGCCGAAGTGGCCGGAATCTGTCGGTCGGCAGGCGCATCATCGGTACTACCGGACAAGACCGGTTCGGAGCACACCGGCTCCGGACCCACGACCTCACGGGGGAAGCATGTGTCACCACACACCGCGTTGCCCGGACGCCACCGCGCCCGAGTGTTGCAGCGCCCACGTCGTCTCCGACCACAGCGAGCAGGGCTGGGAGAGCCTGTGCAACGGCGTGATCCTCTTCGACGACGGCGCCTACCTGACGCCCGACGGCGGCGTCGGCCGGGTGCCGCACCTGGTCTGATCGGGCTCTGCGGGCCCTCGCCTAGGCTGACGGCATGCGGATCACCAAGTTCGGCCATGCCTGTGTCCGGATCGAGCACGAGGGCACCGTCATCGTCCTCGACCCGGGTGTGTTCACCGATCGCGAGGCGCTCGACGGCGCCGACGCGATCCTGATCACCCACGAGCACCCCGACCACTACCTGCCCGACCACCTCGCCTCCGTCGACGCGCCGGTGTGGACCATCGACGCGGTGGCGGCCAAGATCCGCGAGGACGCTCCCGAGGTGTTCGAGCGCACCACCGTCGTCGCGCCGGGCGAGTCGTTCCAGACCGGGGGCGTGCCGGTCTCGGCGGTGGGCGAGCTGCACGCGGTGATCCACCCCGAGCTCCCGCGCTTCCACAACAGCGGCTACCTGTTCACCCTGGGTGAGCAGACCGTCTTCCACCCCGGTGATGCGCTGCTCGCGCCGCCGGCCGACGTCGACGTGCTCCTCGCGCCGGCCTCCGCACCGTGGGCGCGCTCCTCGGAGCTGGTCGACTTCATGCGTGAGGTGAAGGCCCCGGTGAACATCGCGATCCACGACAGGATCTACAGTGCGGCTGGGCACCAGGTCTTCGACGGCCTGGCCGCCACGTTCCTGACCCCGCAGGGCCAGGAGTTCAAGCGACTCGACGACGGGCAGGACCTGTGATGTCCCAGATCAGCGTGGTGCTCTACGAATACGGCGAGGGCACGACCGCGGTGCGCGACGAGCTGCGGCCGGCTCACCGCGACTTCCTCGACTCGCGCGAGGGCCTGGTGCTCAGCGGTCCCACGGCCGCCGGCGGAGCGGTGATCGTCTACGAGGCGGACCCGGTCGAGCTCGAGGCCTGGCTGGACAGCGACCCGTTCTGGACCGCCGGCGCGATCGCCGAGCGGGTCGTGACCGAGTGGACCATCGCGATGGGCTCCTGGAAGGAGCGGCTCGGGCTCTGAGCCCGTCTCTCGGCGGCTCAGTCGCCGAGAGCGTCTCGCACCGGCACCAGCTTGGCCTGCGACTCGGCCAGCTCGTCGGCAGGGTCGGAGGAGCCGACCACGCCACAGCCCGCGAAGAGTCGCACGGTCGGCCCGGCGAGCAGCGCCGAGCGCAGCGCGATGCCCCACTCGCCGTCGCCGGAGGCGTCCATCCAGCCGACCGGCCCGGCGTAGCGGCCGCGGTCCATCCCCTCGATCTCGGCGATCAGCGCGACCGCTTCGGCTGTCGGGGTGCCGCCGACGGCAGCCGAGGGGTGCAGCGCCTCGGCCAGCTCCAGCGAGGTCCGGTCGTCGTGCGCCACGCCTGTCACATCGGTGGCCAGGTGCATGACGTTGGGCAGGTGCAGCACGAAGGGCGACTCCGGGACGTTCATCGAGGAGCAGTGCGGCTCGAGGGCGTCGGCCACGGACCTGACGGCGTACTCGTGCTCCTCGAGGTCCTTGGAGGACCGCGCCAGCGTCGCCGCCAGGGCCAGGTCGTGCCCGTCGTCGCCGGTACGCCGGATGGTCCCGGCCAGCACCCGCGAGGTCACCAGGCCGCGCTCACGGCGCACCAGCAGCTCCGGCGTCGCCCCGAACAGCCCGTCGACGTGGAAGGTCCAGCACATCGGGTACGACGCGGCCAGCCGGGTCAACGGCCAACGGACGTCGATGTCCGAGCTCGCCGTCGCGATGAGGTCGCGCGCCAGCACGACCTTCTCCAGATCGCCGCGGTTGATCCGACCCACCGCGTCGGCGACCACGCTCATCCAGCTCTCGCCGTCCAGGGCGCCGTCGCTGAAGACGATGTCGCGCGGCGCGACCGGCGCCGGGCCGGTGGGCTGGAGAACCGGCTCGAGCGTCCCGGCGTGTGTCGCGGTGGCCTCGGCGCCAGCCTCTGCCACGGTGGTGACCCAGGTGAGGGGACCTCGCCGACCGACGACCAGCGCCGGCACCGCCAGCACGGAGTCCCCGCCGGCGTCGGCGAAGGCGAACGAGCCGAACGAGACCAGTCCGCTGCCGGGCTCGCCGACCTCGTCGGTGATCGAGGCGCGGGCGACCAGCTCGGACCACCACTTCGCGGCATCGGCGAAGCGGGTCGGTCCCGCGCTGCGCAGCACCGCGGCGCTGCCCCAGCCGACCAGGCCCTCGCCGCGGCGTACCCATGAGACCAGCTCGCCGGAGGAGGGCAGGAGGTCGAGGAGCGCGCCGACGTCGTCGATCACCGTGGTGCGCGCTACCAGGGTCGGTACGTCGGGACTCACGTGGGGAGCCTAGCCCGGGCCCGGACCCTCGCCCCGGTTGCGGTCGGTAGCGCCTCGCCCGGTAGCGTGGCTGCGACGACGAACAAGGAGAGATCCGTGAGCAAGTCCCGCAGCAGCGACGTCCCCCTGACCGGCATCGCCATCGGCGCCGTCGTGCTCGCGCTCGTCGTCGTCTTCGCGGTGCTCCTGCCCAAGGCCCAGGGCGACGAGGCCGACACCTCCCGCATCGCCCTGCCCAGCAGCCTGCCCGGCGGCTACAAGGCGGCCGACAACGCCAGCGCCTGGAAGGGCAACGCCAACGTGGCCGGCAACGAGGCCCAGGTCGCCGCCCAGGTGAAGGCCGAGATCGCCTTCGGCAACGCGGCGCTGAAGAAGACGACCGGTGGTGGCTTCGGCAACCGGATCTACATCAAGGGCGCCTCGGAGATCTACTTCGTGCAGGCCTTCCGCGCCGCCGGTGGCGCGTTCTCGCCGGGCGAGCTCTCCGATCCGAGCAAGCTCCAGCAGGGCACCTCGGTCCAGCAGCTGATCAAGACCGGCGACGCGACGTGCATCGTCGACGGCACCACCGGAACGGGTGGCCAGGTCACGCCGAGCGAGACCCAGTGCCAGGTCAGCAAGGGCGACCTGACGATCCAGGTGATGGCTCCCTCCGTGGCGGCCTCCGACGTCGCCAAGGTCGCCGACCTGGTCCTGACCAAGGTCGACTGAGGTCACCGGCGGTGACCCGCGCCGACCTCGGCAAGCAGCCCGGCGACGTACGCCGGATGTTCGACGCGGTGGCGCGTCGCTACGACGTGACGAACGACGTCCTCTCCCTCGGGCAGGACCGGCGCTGGCGCAAGCGGGTCATCGCGGCGGTGGCCCCTCGACCCGGTGAGCTGATCCTCGACCTGGCGGCGGGGACCGGCACCTCGTCCCAGCCCTTCGCCGACGCCGGCGCCACGGTCGTGCCGTGCGACTTCTCGCTGGGGATGCTCCAGGTGGGCAAGGCGGCCAAGCCGCACCTGCCGTTCACCGCCGGGGACGGCACCCGGCTGCCGTTCGCGGACGGCACCTTCGACGCTGTCACGATCTCGTTCGGGCTGCGCAACATCGTGGATCCGGTGGCCGGGCTGCGCGAGCTGCGCCGGGTCACCCGACCCGGTGGCCGGCTCGTGGTGTGCGAGTTCAGCCACCCGACCTGGAAGCCGTTCCGCACCGTCTACGTCGAGTACCTCATGAAGGCGCTCCCGCCCGTCGCGCGGGCCGTCTCCTCCTCGCCCGACGCCTACGTCTACCTCGCCGAGTCGATCCGCGCCTGGCCCGACCAGGCCGGGCTGGCCGCGCTGGTGGAGCAGGCCGGCTGGTCCGAGGTCGGGTGGACCGATCTCTCCGGCGGGATCGTCGCGCTGCACCACGGCCGCGCCTGACGCTGTCCGCGCGGCGTCGCGGATTGGGCCTTGCATTTGTCACCCATGGTGGCAATATGTGATCCGAACCACATGTGATCCGTTTCACAAGGTCGCAAAGACGGTGGTTCGGGAGGAGCCTCGATGCATCTCTACGCACCGATCCTGGTGCTATTCGCGCTGGCCGCCGCCTTCGCCATCGGCTCGGTGGCGATGAGCAGCCTGGTTGGGCCGCACCGGGCCAATCGCGCCAAGGCGGACGCTTACGAGTGCGGCATCGAGCCCACCCCCCAGGCGCTCGACGGCCGCTTCCCGGTGAAGTACTACGTGATAGCGATGCTCTTCATCGTCTTCGACGTGGAGATCATCTTCCTGCTGCCCTGGGCCGTCCGGTTCGACCAGCTGCGGGTCTACGGCCTGGTCGAGATGGCCGTCTTCATCGGCACCGTGTTCGTCGCCTACGCCTACGTATGGCGGCGCGGCGGACTGGACTGGGACTGAGGCGAGGGGAGCCTGAGGATGGGGATCGAGGAGAAGCTTCCGTCGGGCGTCCTGCTGACCACCGTCGAGGGCGTGGCCGGCTACATGCGCAAGGCCTCGCTGTGGCCGGCGACCTTCGGGCTGGCCTGCTGCGCGATCGAGATGATGACCAGCGGCGGCCCCAAGTACGACCTGGCCCGCTTCGGCATGGAGGTCTTCCGGGCCAGCCCGCGGCAGGCGGACCTGATGATCGTGGCCGGCCGGGTGAGCCAGAAGATGGCGCCGGTGCTGCGCCAGATCTACGACCAGATGCCCGAGCCCAAGTGGGTCCTGGCGATGGGGGTGTGCGCGAGCTCCGGCGGGATGTTCAACAACTACGCGATCGTGCAGGGCGTGGACCATGTCGTCCCGGTCGACATGTACCTCCCCGGCTGCCCGCCGCGCCCCGAGATGCTGATCGACGCGATCCTCAAGCTGCACGACCGCATCCAGCACGGGAAGCTCGGCAGCAACGAGGCCGCGGTCGTCGAGGAGCGCGAGAACGTCGCGCTGCGCGCGCTGCCGCTCATCGACCAGCGCGGGCTGTTGCGATGAGCGAGCGACGCGACGACGGGTCGCACGGCAACGAGCGGCACACCCCGGACGAGGCGGGTCAGGGCTCGCACGGCCCGGAGCGGCACGACACCGGACGCGACGAGGTCGTCGGCACCGGCCTGATGCCCGAGCCGACGACCGAGTCCACCACCGGCTTCCCCGGCGCGGGCGCGGTGGGCGCTCGAACGGGCATGTTCGGGGTGCAGGGCAGCGGCGACACCAGCGGGTACGGCGGGCTGCTGCGCAGCATCGCGCTCCCGCCGCTCGCGAAGCGGCCCTACGGCGGCTGGTACGACGACCTGGCCGACGCGGTCGCCGACCACCTCGGCGAGGAGCCGCGGGTGGTGCTGCACGCCGGCGAGCTGACCCTCGTCGTACGGCGGGAGGAGCTGCCCACCCTCATGCGCCACCTGCGCGACGACGAGCGGCTGCGCTTCGAGCTGTGCAGCGGCGTCAGCGGGGTGCACTACCCCGAGCAGATCGGCGCCGAGCTGCACGCCGTCTACCACCTGCTCTCGATGACCCACAACCGCCGGATCAGGGTGGAGGCCAGCGCTCCCGACGCCGACCCGCACCTGCCGAGCCTGGTGGCGGTCTACCCGACCCTGGACTGGCATGAGCGGGAGACCTTCGACATGTTCGGGCTGGTCTTCGACGGCCATCCGGCGCTGACCCGGATCCTGATGCCCGACGACTGGCCGGGCCACCCGCAGCGCAAGGACTATCCCCTGGGCGGGATCGCGGTGGACTACCACGGCGCGACCGTGCCACCGCCGGACGAGCGGAGGAGCTACGCATGAGCGACACCGAGACCGTCTTCACCGCCACCGGTCAGGACTGGGACGAGCTCAGCGACCTGCTCAAGGAGACGCCCGAGGAGCGGGTCGTGGTCAACATGGGGCCGCAGCACCCGTCCACCCACGGCGTCCTGCGGCTGATCCTCGAGCTCGAGGGCGAGACCGTCACCGAGGCCCGGTGCGGCATCGGCTACCTGCACACCGGCATCGAGAAGAACCTCGAGTACCGCAGCTGGGTGCAGGGCACCACGTTCGTCACCCGGATGGACTATCTCAGCCCGCTGTTCAACGAGACGGCGTACGTGCTCGGCGTCGAACGCCTGCTGGGCATCGAGGACGACGTGCCGGAGAAGGCGCGCGTCATGCGGGTGCTCCTGATGGAGCTCAACCGGATCTCCTCCCACCTGGTCGCGATCGCCACCGGCGGCATGGAGATCGGGGCGCTGACGGTGATGACGATCGGCTTCCGCGAGCGCGAGCTCGTCCTCGACCTCTTCGAGCTCATCACCGGCCTGCGGATGAACCACGCGTTCATCCGCCCCGGCGGCGTCGCGCAGGACCTGCCGCCCGGTGCGCTCGACGAGATCCGCGCGTTCATCGCGCTGATGCGCAAGCGGCTCAAGGAGTACGCCGCGCTGTGCAACGCCAACCCGATCTTCCGTGGGCGGCTGGAGGGGGTGGGTCATCTGGACCTGGAGGGGTGTCTGGCCCTCGGCATCACCGGCCCCATCCTGCGCTCCACCGGCTACCCGTGGGACCTGCGCAAGACCCAGCCCTACTGCGGCTACGAGGACTACGACTTCGACGTCATCACCTGGGACACCGCCGACTCCTACGGCCGCTTCCGGATCCGGCTGGAGGAGATGGAGGAGTCGCTGCGCATCGTCGAGCAGGCCGCCGATCGGCTCGGCCATCTGGAGGGTGCGCCCGTGATGGTGGCCGACAAGAAGATCGCCTGGCCCTCGCAGCTGGCGATCGGCACCGACGGGATGGGCAACAGCCTCGACCACATCCGCCACATCATGGGCGAGTCGATGGAGGCCCTCATCCATCACTTCAAGCTGGTCACCGAGGGCTTCCGGGTTCCGGCCGGCCAGGCCTACGCGGCGATCGAGTCGCCCCGCGGCGAGCTCGGCGCCCACGTGGTCAGCGACGGGGGCACGCGCCCCTACCGGGTGCACTTCCGCGACCCCTCGTTCACGAACCTGCAGGCGACGTCGGTGATGAGCGAGGGTGGCATGGTCGCCGACGTGATCGTCGCGATCGCCTCGATCGACCCGGTGATGGGAGGCGTCGACCGATGATCGACGAGAAGACCTACGCGGAGCTGCGCGAGATCGGCGAGCGCTACCCGCAGGCCCGCTCGGGGCTGCTGCCGATGCTGCATCTCGTCCAGTCGGTCGAGGGCTCGGTGACGCCGGCCGGCATCGAGGCCTGCGCCGAGGTGCTCGGCCTGACCGCCGCCGAGGTGAGCGCCGTCGCGACGTTCTACACGATGTACAAGCGCCACCGCGTCGGTGACTTCCACGTGGGGGTCTGCACGAACACCCTGTGCGCGGTGATGGGTGGCGACGCGATCCTGGCGCGGCTGGAGGAGCACCTCGGCGTCAGCGCCGACGAGGTCGCTCCGCAGCGGCAGGGCGACCAGTACACCGTGAGCCTCGAGCACGTCGAGTGCAACGCTGCCTGCGACTTCGCGCCGGTGGTGATGGTGAACTGGGAGTTCCTCGACAACCAGACGCCCGACGGCGTGGTCCGCACCGTCGAGGCACTGCGTGCCGGCCACCCGGTCGCCTCCACCCGTGGCCCCCGGATCTGCACCTGGCGCCAGGCCGAGCGGGTCTTGGCCGGCTTCGACGACGGGCTCGCCGACGAGGGCCCGGCAGCGGGTCCGGCCTCCCTGGCGGGGCTGCAGGCGTTCGCCACCCGGGCGGAGATCGCCGGGCTCGCCCAGCTCGCCGAGGCACCCCGTGAGGGCATGACGAGCCAGGAGCACGACCGATGAGCGCCCAGCTGCTGCCCGTCCTGACCGCCAACTGGGGCGAGGAGCGCGCATGGACGCTGGCCTCCTACGCCTCCTGGGGCGGCTACGAGGCGCTCGACCGGGCGCTTGCGATGACCCCCGAGGAGGTCGTCGAGACGGTCAAGGCCAGTGGCCTGCGCGGCCGCGGCGGCGCCGGCTTCCCCACCGGGATGAAGTGGGGCTTCCTCCCCGCCGAGAGCGACAAGCCGCGCTACCTCGTCGTCAACGCCGACGAGTCCGAGCCCGGGACCTGCAAGGACATCCCGCTGATGATGGCCTCGCCCCACACCCTGGTCGAGGGCGTGATCATCTCCAGCTACGCGATCAGGGCCAACCGGGCCTTCATCTACGTGCGCGGTGAGGTGTTGCACGTGATCCGCCGGCTCCGGGCGGCCGTGCAGGAGGCGTACGCCGCCGGCCACCTCGGCACCGACATCCACGGGAGCGGCTACGACCTCGAGCTGGTCGTGCACGCGGGCGCGGGCGCCTACATCTGCGGCGAGGAGACCGCCCTGTTGGACTCCCTGGAGGGCCGCCGCGGGCAGCCGCGGCTGCGCCCGCCCTTCCCCGCCGTGGCCGGTCTGTACGCCAGCCCGACGGTGATCAACAACGCCGAGTCGATCGCCTCGGTGCCGGCGGTCCTGAAGAACGGCGCCGAGTGGTTCGCGGCGATGGGCACCGAGAAGTCCAACGGTGTGGGCATCTTCTCGCTCTCGGGCCACGTCGTCCGGCCGGGCCAGTACGAGGCGCCGCTCGGCATCACCCTGCGCGAGCTGCTCGACATCGCCGGTGGGGTCCGGGCGGGCCACGAGCTCAAGTTCTGGACGCCGGGCGGCTCCTCCACGCCGCTGTTCACCCAGGAGCACCTCGACGTGCCCCTGGACTTCGAGTCGGTGGCCGCGGCCGGATCGATGCTGGGGACCCGCGCCCTGCAGATCTTCGACGACACCGTCTGCGTGGTGCGCGCGGTGCTGCGCTGGACGGAGTTCTACCGGCACGAGTCGTGCGGCAAGTGCACGCCGTGCCGCGAGGGCACCTACTGGCTGGCGCAGGTGCTGGCACGGCTCGAGCGCGGTCAGGGCTCCGAGGCCGACCTGGACCTGCTGCTCGACCAGTGCGACAACATCCTGGGCCGGTCCTTCTGCGCCCTGGGCGACGGCGCCACCTCGCCGATCACCTCCAGCATCAAGCACTTCCGCCAGGAGTACGTCGACCACCTCACCCACGGCGGCTGCCCGTTCGACCCGGCCGCCGCGACCCTCTTCGAGACGTCACCTTCCGCGGGTCGAGTGGTCACATCCGGGACATCGAGTGGTCAGGAGTCGCGATGACCGAGACGAAGAGCGTGGAGCACGCGGAGAAGACCGTCACCCTGACCATCGACGGCATCGCTGTGACGGTGCCGGAGGGGACGCTGGTGATCCGGGCCGCGGAGCAGGTCGGGGTCCAGATCCCGCGGTTCTGCGACCACCCGCTGCTCGCGCCGGTGGGCGCCTGCCGGCAGTGCCTGGTCGACATCCCCGACGCCGGCAACGGTCGTGGCTTCCCCAAGCCGCAGGCCTCCTGCACCATCCCGGTCGCCGAGGGCATGGTGGTCGAGACCAACAACGCCACCGCCAGCAAGGCGCAGCAGGGGATCATGGAGTTCCTGCTGGTCAACCACCCGCTGGACTGCCCGGTCTGCGACAAGGGCGGCGAGTGCCCGCTGCAGAACCAGGCGATGTCGTCCGGTAGGTCGGAGTCTCGCTTCGCCTCCACCGGAGGCGTCAAGCGAACCTTTCCCAAGCCGATCAACCTCTCGCCCAACATCCTGCTCGACCGCGAGCGCTGCATCGTGTGCCAGCGTTGCACCCGCTTCGCCGCCGAGATCCCGGGCGACCCCGGCATCGCCCTGATCGAGCGCGGCGCGCGTCAGCAGATCGGGATCGCCGAGGGCAGGGACTTCTCCTCCTACTTCTCCGGCAACGTCATTCAGATCTGTCCGGTCGGCGCGCTCACCTCGGCCGAGTACCGCTTCCGCTCCCGCCCCTTCGACCTCGTCTCGAGCACCGGCGTGGCCGAGCACGACGCGTGCGGGGCGGCCCTGCGCATCGACCACCGTCGCGGCACCGTGATGCGTCGCCTGGCCGGCAACGATCCGGAGGTCAACCAGGAGTGGATCAGCGACAAAGACCGCTTCGCCTTCCGGTACGCCGACGCCGCGGACCGGCTGCGCTACCCGATGGTCCGTGACAGCGACGACCCCGAGCGGTCGGTACGGCGGGCCGTGGAGCTGCGGCCGGCGTCGTGGCTGGAGGCGTTCGAGCTGGCGGCCCGTGGCCTCGCCGCGGCCGGGGGCGGCGACGCGGTGGGGGTGCTGGTGGGCGGCCGCGTCACGCTGGAGGACGCGGCGGCGTACTCCTCCTTCGCGCGCAGCACGCTGGGTGGGGCGGACATCGACTTCCGCGCCCGGCCGCTGTCGGCGGAGGAGACCCGCTTCCTGGCCGAGCACGTGCGCGGCCGGGCCGAGGTGACCTACGCCGATCTCGACGCCGCGCCCGAGGTGGTGCTGCTGGGGCTGGAGCCCGAGGACGAGGCCGGCACGATCTTCCTGCGGCTGCGCGCGTCGCGGCACGGCAAGCGGATCCGCACCGTGGCTCCGCTGCTCTCCGCCGGGTCGATCAAGCTCGGGGCCGAGCTCGTCGGCTGCACTCCGGGCGCGGAAGCCGCCGCCATCGCCGCGCTGGACGATGTCGCAGCCGGCGCTGTCGTCCTGGTCGGGGAGCGGCTCGCGATCTCGCCGGGGGCCCTGGACGCGGCCGCGGCCCTGGCCGAGCGGAGCGGCGCCCGGATGGCGTGGGTCCCGCGACGGGCCGGTGACCGCGGCGCGGTCGAGGCGGGCGCCTTCCCGCTCGACGCCGCCAGCCGCGACGCCGACCAGATCATCGCGGGGGTGCTGTCCGGCGACGTCCGAGCCCTGGTCGTGGGCGGCGTCGACCCCGACGACACCAGCGACCCGGCGGCCTTCCGGGCGGCGCTGGAGCAGGCCGAGCTCGTCGTCAGCCTCGAGTTGCGACCCTCCGAGGTCACCCGCCGCGCCGACGTCGTGCTCCCCGTCGCCGCCGTCACCGAGAAGGCCGGCACGTTCCTCACCTGGGAGGGCCGGCGCCGCCCCTTCCCGAAGGTGCTCGACAAGCCGGCCACCTACTCAGACGCCCAGATCCTCGAGCAGATCGCCACCCGCTACCCCGCGACCACCGGTGTCCTCGCCCGTCCGACGGAGCCGCTGCTCGAGATGAGGCCCGGCGACGAGGCGGGCCGCTACCGGACGGCAGCGCCGGGTCCGACCTTCCACCTGAGCACGTGGCGGCTCATGATCGACAACGCCAGCCTGCAGACGGGGGACAAGTCCTACGCGGCCACCGCCCGGCCCGCCGTCGCCCTGCTGAGCCGCGCGAACGTCGCACGGCTCGGTGCCACGGTGACGATCACCGGCGACCGCGGCTCGGTCACGGTGCCGGTGGCGGAGGCCGATCTCGCCGACGACGTCGTCTGGCTGCCGACCAACAGCATCGGTCGGGGCGTGTGGGCGGACCTGGCCTCGCCGGGCTCGAGCGTGGAGGTGACCTCGGCATGAACCAGACCGGTCTGGCCGACTTCGGCGCCGACGCGTGGTGGGTCGTGCTGATCAAGGTCGTGCTCATCTTCGGGGTGTGCGTGGTGCTCACCTTGTTCAACATCTGGTGGGAGCGTCGCGTCGTCGCCCGGATGCAGCACCGGATCGGCCCGAACGTGCACGGCCCCTTCGGTCTGCTGCAGAGCCTGGCCGACGGCGTGAAGCTGGCGCTCAAGGAGGATCTCACCCCCACCAACGCCGACCGGATCGTGTTCATCACCGCGCCCATCCTGGCGGTGGTGCCGTCATTCGTGACCTTCAGCGTGATCCCGTTCGGGCCGGTCGTCGACTTCTTCGGCCGGCGCACGCCGCTGCAGTTGACCGACCTGCCGGTCGCGGTGCTGTTCGTGATGGCGATCGCGAGCATCGGCATCTACGGCATCGTGCTCGGCGGCTGGGCGAGCGGGTCGACGTACTCGCTCCTGGGCGGCCTGCGCTCGAGTGCGCAGATGATCTCCTACGAGGTGGCCATGGGCCTGGCGCTGGTGGCCGTCTTCCTCTACGCCGGCAGCCTGTCCACCAGTGCGATCGTCGCGGCGCAGGGTGACATGTGGTTCGGGCTGGTGCTGATGCCGAGCTTCCTCATCTATGCGATCTCGATGGTCGGGGAGACCAACCGGGCGCCGTTCGACCTGCCCGAGGCCGAGGGTGAGCTGGTCGGCGGCTTCCACACCGAGTACTCCTCGCTGAAGTTCGCGCTGTTCTTCCTGGCCGAGTACGTCAACATGGCGACCGTCTCGGCGCTGGCCACCACGCTCTTCCTGGGCGGCTGGCACGTGCCGTTCTGGATCGACCACGTCTGGGCCGGCGCGAACGAGGGCTACTGGCCGGTGCTGTGGTTCTTCGGCAAGCTCCTCGGCTTCATCTGGGTCTTCATCTGGCTGCGCGGCTCGCTGCCGCGGCTTCGCTACGACCAGTTCATGGCGCTGGGCTGGAAGCGGCTGATCCCGCTGGCCCTGGTCTGGATCCTGGTGGTCGCGGTGGTCCGGGTGGTCGCCCTGGAGAACGACTTCGACCCGCGCTGGGTGGCCCTTCCGGCGGTGCTGTTCACCGTCGCGATGCTGGCGGTCCTGCTGCGCGGCCCGAAGGCGCCGCAGCTGCCGGTGGCCGAGCACCAGGGTGCCTTCCCGGTGCCGCCCATGCCGGCCGGTGGCGCGGTGCGCGGCCGTGCCGAGGGCCTGGTCTTTCCCGCGTACGCCGAGCCTGTCGAGGCGGCCCGCGCCCCTCGACAGGCCCGGGAAGCAGCGGCAGGTGCATCGATCGAGGAGGCCTCATGAGCATCAAGGAGAGTCTGTGGGACCCGGTCGCGGGCTTCGCCGTCACCTTCACCACCCAGTTCAAGAAGCCGGTCACCGAGCAGTACCCGTTCGAGAAGTCGCCGACGGCACCGCGCTTCCACGGGCGGCACCAGCTCAACCGGCACCCCGACGGGCTGGAGAAGTGCGTCGGGTGCGAGCTGTGCGCCTGGGCATGCCCGGCCGACGCGATCTACGTCGAGGGCGCGGAGAACTCCGACCTGCCCGACGCGGACGGCAACAGCCAGCGCTTCTCCCCCGGTGAGCGCTACGGCCGCGTCTACCAGATCAACTACCTGCGCTGCATCCTGTGCGGCCTGTGCATCGAGGCCTGTCCGACCCGGGCGCTGACGATGACGAACGAGTACGAGCTTGCCGACACCTCCCGGGAGAGCCTGATCTACCAGAAGCAGGACCTGCTCGCCCCGCTCGAGCCGGGCATGGAGCAGCCGCCGCACCCGATGCGGCTCGGCGAGGACGAGCAGAGCTACTACGCGCCCGAGAGCATCGTGCGATGACGGCGACGTACGTGATCACCGCGCCGCTGATGATCCTGGCCGCGCTCGGGATCCTGGTGGTCCGCAAGGCGGTGCACGCCGCGCTGCTGCTGGCGGTGGTGATGATCGACCTGGCCTTCGTCTACGCCAGCCTGGACGCGCCGTTCCTGTTCGCCGTGCAGATCATCGTCTACACCGGCGCGGTGCTGATGCTGTTCCTGTTCGTGCTGATGCTCGTCGGCGTCGACGTGTCCGACTCGGTGGTCGAGACGATCCGGGGACATCGCCTGGCCTCCCTGGCCGCGGGGCTGATCCTCGGCGTGCTCCTGGTGGTGATGATCGGGCAGCTCTCGCTCGGCACCATGAAGGGCCTCGCCCGGGCGAACGCCGGGGGCAACCTCCAGGCGCTGGCCGACGCGCTCTTCGGACGGTACGTCGTCGCGTTCGAGGCGACCAGTGCCCTGCTGATCACGGCCGCTGTCGGGGCGATGGTCCTGGCCCACCGCGAGCGCACCGAGCCGAAGCCGTCCCAGGCGGAGCTGGCCCGCGGGCGCGTCCGCGACTACGGCGAGACCGGCCTGCACCTGGGGCCGCTGCCGCCGCCGGGGACCCTGGCCCGGCACAACGCGGTCGGCACACCGGCCCTGCTGCCCGACGGAAGCCCGTCCTCGAAGAGCGTGCCGAGCACCCTGCACGGCACCCGCGAGCTGGAGGAGAGGTCGTCATGAGCACGGTGACGCCGTACCTGATCCTGAGCGCGATCCTGTTCACCATCGGCTGCACCGGCGTCCTCATCCGGCGCAACGCGATCGTGGTGTTCATGTGCGTGGAGCTGATGCTCAACGCTGGCAACCTCGCGCTGGTCGCCTTCAGCCGGCTGCACGGCAACCTCGACGGCCAGGTCACCGCCTTCTTCGTGATGGTGGTCGCGGCGGCGGAGGTCGTCATCGGACTGGCGATCATCATGACGATCTTCCGGACCCGCCGGTCGGCGTCCGTCGACGACGCGAGCCTGCTCAAGTGGTGAGCACGCTGGTGGTCCTCGTCATCGCGCTGCCGCTGGCGGGCGCGGCGGTGCTGCTGCTCGGTGGGCGGCTGACCGACAGGTGGGGGCCGCTGCTGGCGACCGCGCTGCCGATCGTGTCCTTCGCGCTGGCACTGGTCCTGTTCGTCCACGAACTGCGCGCTCCCTCGGGAGGTGGGGGAGGGGGCGACGACGCCCGCAGCCATCTCGTCCACCTGTACACCTGGATCCACGCCGGCCGGCTCGACGTCGGTGCCGACCTGCTCTACGACCAGCTCTCCAGCGTGTTCCTGCTGTTGATCACCGGTGTGGGGTCGCTGATCCACCTCTACTCGCTGGGCTACATGGCCCACGATGTGCGTCGGCGCCGGTTCTTCGGCTACCTCAACCTGTTCGTCGCGGCGATGCTCACCCTGGTGCTGGCAGCGAACTACCTCGTGCTGTTCCTGGGCTGGGAGGGTGTCGGCCTGGCGTCGTACCTGCTGATCGGCTTCTGGCAGCACAAGCCCAGTGCCGCCGCGGCGGCCAAGAAGGCGTTCGTGATGAACCGGGTCGGCGACATGGGCCTCTCGCTGGCGATCGCGCTGTGCTTCACCACCTTCGGCTCGACCGCGTTCGACACGGTCAACGCCGGCGCCGCCCACGCCGGCGAGACCCGGATGACCTGGCTGGGCCTGCTGCTCCTGCTCGGTGCCTGCGGGAAGTCGGCGCAGGTCCCGCTGCAGGCCTGGCTGCTCGACGCGATGGAGGGCCCGACGCCCGTCTCGGCGCTGATCCACGCGGCCACGATGGTCACCGCCGGTGTCTACCTGATGGTCCGCTCGCACGCCATCCTCGACGCCGCCCCGGGCGCCCGGACGGCGGTGGTGGTGGTGGCGGTCGTGACGCTGCTGTGGGGCGCGATCATCGGAACCGCGAAGGACGACATCAAGAAGGTGCTGGCCGGCTCCACGATGAGCCAGATCGGCTACATGATGCTGGCGGCCGGCCTCGGCCCGGCCGGCTACGCGTTCGCGATCTTCCACCTGCTCACCCACGGCTTCTTCAAGGCCAACATGTTCCTGGGGGCCGGCTCGGTGATGCACGCGATGGACGATGACGTGGACATGCGGCACTACGGCGCGCTGCGCAAGGCCATGCCGGTGACGTTCGTGACCTTCGCGATGGGCTACCTCGCGATCATCGGGTTCCCGGGCTTCTCCGGGTTCTGGTCGAAGGACAAGATCATCGACGCCGCCTGGCACCAACACTGGTGGATCGGGGCCCTCGCCCTCCTCGGTGCCGGCATCACCGCCTTCTACATGACCCGGCTGATGCTGCTCACCTTCTTCGGCGAGCGTCGCTGGCTCGAGCGCGTACACCCCCACGAGTCGCCGGCGGTCATGACCGGTCCCCTGGTCGTGCTCGCGGCGCTCTCCGTCCTCGGCGGGCTGATGTTGATCGGCAGCTGGATCCAGGACTACCTGGCTCCGGTCGTCGGCGCACCGCCGGAGGACTCGGCCGGAGCGCCCGCGTGGCTGATCTCGGTGCTCGCCGTCGTGGTGGTGGCGGCCGGCGTCGCCCTGGCCTGGGTCCTGATAGGTCGGCGCCCTGTCCCGGCGACCGCGCCCGCGGACGTCGCCTGGCCCGTCACCCTCGCCCGGCACGATCTGTACGGCGATGCCATCAACGACACCCTCGTGATCGAGCCCGGCCGTCGACTCACCGGTGCGCTGCTGCAGATCGACCGGTACGGCGTCGACGGCGCGTTGACCGGCGGCCCGGTCGCCGTCGGTGCCTTCGCCGGGGTCTTCCGCAGGCTGCAGAACGGCTACGTGCGGTCCTACGCGCTCTCGGTCCTCGGCGGCGGTCTCGTCGTCGTTCTCGCCCTGATGGTGGTGAACTGGCAGTGATCACGACGCTGTGCATCCTCCCGCTGGTCGGCGCGGTGTGCTGCTACCTGGCAGGGCTGCGCTCGCCCGGCGCGGCCCGAGCGGTGGCGCTCGGGTTCGCCGTCGCCACCCTGGTCGTCGCGATCGTGGCGGCGGTGCGCTTCGACAAGGCCGGCCGGGGCTTCCAGGAGACCGTCGACGTCGACTGGATCCAGCGCATCGGCGTGCACTGGTCGCTCGGGCTGGACGGGATGGCACTGCTGCTGGTGCTGCTGACAGCGGTGCTGGTGCCGATCGTGATGCTGAGCGCGTGGCGCGGCCACGGGCACGGCTGGTTCGCCTGGGCGCTCGCGCTGGAGTCCTTCGGGCTGATCGTCTTCTGCGCGACCGACGTGTTCTTGTTCTACGTGTTCTTCGAGGCCACGCTGATCCCGGCGTACTTCATGATCGGCGGCTGGGGTGCCCTGCCGGCCAAGGCCGGCAAGCGCGCCGGGGCCGCGCTGAAGTTCCTGATGTACCAGCTCGGCGGGGGCCTGGTGCTGCTCGGCGGTGTGATCGGCCTCTACGCGGTGCAGGACGGATCGCCGTCGTACCTCTTCACCGATCTGCAGCACGTCGACATCTCCACGGTGGCCGGACGCTGGATCTTCGTCGCCTTCTTCATCGGCTTCGCGGTCAAGGCACCGCTGTTCCCCTTCCACACCTGGCTCGCCGACACCACCGAGAGCGCCACGCCCCAGACGAGCGTGCTGCTGGTCTGTGTGCTCGACAAGATCGGCACCTTCGGGATGCTGCGCTACTGCCTGGGACTGCTGCCCGAGGCCAGCCAGTGGGCCACCCCGGTCGTGGTCACGCTGTGCCTGATCTCGATCGTGTACGGCGCCTTCCTCGCCATCGGCCAGGACGACATCCTGCGGCTGATCGGCCTGACCTCGCTGAGCCACTTCGGCTTCATCGCGCTGGGGATCTTCGTGCTCACCAGCGCCGGCAGGTCCGAGCAGGGTGCGTCGGGTGCGATCCTCTACATGGTCAACCACGGGGTGGCTACCGCGGCGATGTTCCTGGTCGCGGGCTCCCTGATCCAGCGCCGCGGGACCGCCTCGATCCGTGGCATCCGCGGCGTCGAGCAGAGCGCCCCGGTCCTGGCGGGTCTGCTGCTGGTCGCCGGCCTGGCCACGGCGGGCCTACCGGGGCTGTCCCAGTTCGTCTCGGAGATCCTGGTCCTCATCGGCGCCTTCGACTACCACTGGTGGGTCGGCGGCGTGGCCGTCACCGGCATCGTGCTGGCGGCGATCTACGTGCTGTGGCTCTACCAGCGGACCATGACCGGGCCGCCCGGGCCCGCGCTCACCGAGCCGGTCGGGGCGCGCCGGCGAGCGGAGATCATGGACCTGACCCGCGTCGAGGTGGCCATCGTGGCGCCGCTCATGGTCGCGCTGGTGCTCTTCGGCTTCTACCCGGCTCCGCTGCTGGACCTGGCCAACCCGGTCGTCCAGCATCTCGGTGACACCGGCTGGTTCTCCTACCAGGCGCTGGGAGGACAGTGATGTTCCAGCAACCTCATCTCGAGTACGGCGTCCTGTGGCCGATCCTGCTGGTCTTCGGACTCGCCTGCGTCGGGATCGTGGTGGAGGCGTTCGCGCCTCGGTCGCGCCGGTTCCCGTTGCAGGTGGCGATGACCGGCGCCGGCCTGGTGGTCGCCCTGGTGCGCGTGATCTGGATCGCGACGGACCTCAACACCGGTGGCGCCACCCCGCACACCGTCGCGGAGGGAGCGATCGTCGTGGACGGCCCCGGCGTCCTGCTGTGGGCGGTGATCCTGGTGGTCGCCCTGGCCGGGGTCTGCCTGTTCGCCGAGCGCCAGCTCGACGGGGGCGTCTCCGCGTTCGCCGGTCAGGCCGCGGCGCTGCCGGGCACCGCGGCGGAGCGGACCGCCTCGCAGCAGGGCCTGGACCACACCGAGGTCTACCCGCTGCTGCTCTTCGCTGTCGGCGGGATGATGCTCTTCCCGGTCGCCGGCGACCTGCTGATGCTGTTCGTCGCGCTCGAGGTGCTGAGCCTGCCGCTCTACCTGCTGGTGGGACTGGCGCGCCGGCGCCGGCTGCTCTCCCAGGAGGCGGCGTTGAAGTACTTCCTGCTCGGCGCCTTCTCCTCCGGGTTCTTCCTCTACGGCCTCGCCCTGGTCTACGGGTACGCCGGCACACTCGACCTGGCCGGCATCGGCCGCGTCGTGCGGCACGGCGGCCCGAACCACCCGCTGCTGATCGTCGGGATGGGGCTGATGGCGGTGGGGCTGCTCTTCAAGGTCGGCGCTGTGCCGTTCCACGCCTGGACGCCGGACGTCTACCAGGGTGCGCCGACGGCCGTGACGGCCTGGATGAGTGCGGCGACCAAGGTGGCGGCCTTCGGGGCGCTGCTGCGGCTGTTCGTGGTCGCGTTCGGCCACGACCGGCTCTCCTGGCAGCCCGTGCTCGGCGTGATCGCCATCGCGACGATGCTCTTCGGGGCCGGGATCGCCGTCGTGCAGAGCGACGTGAAGCGGATGCTCGCCTACAGCGCGGTCGCCCACACCGGCTTCCTGCTCACCGGCGTGGTCGGCTTCTCGGCCGGCGACAACGACGGCGCCGACGCCACCCACGCCGTGCTCTTCTACCTGGTCGCCTACTCGGTCGCCACCGTCGGCGCCTTCGCGCTGGTCACCGTGGTCCGCGACAGCAACGGCGAGGCCACGTCCTTCGCCAAGTGGACAGGGCTGGGCAGACGCTCGCCGAGCGTGGCGGTGCTGTTCGCACTCTTCCTGTTCTCGATGGCCGGCATCCCGTTGACCGGCGGCTTCATCGGGAAGTGGGAGGTCTTCACGGTGGCGCTGCGGGCAGGCTACTGGCCGGTGGTGGTGGCGGCGATCGCTGCCAGCATCGTCTCGGTCTTCTTCTACGTGCGCTTCGTGCTGCTGCTGTTCTTCATCGAGCCGAAGGCGGCCGACGCGGCCCCGGAGCAGTCGCTCGGTGTCGTCGCCGTACCGGCCTGGGGGAGCATCGCGGTGATAGCGGTCTGCGCGGCCGGCACGATTTTCCTCGGCGTCCTGCCGGACCCCGTTCTGCATCTGATCGACAATGCGGGATCATTCCTCGGGTGAGCACTGCTGACCTGGCCCTGCCCATCTCCGACGAGGCCCTCGCCCAGCGCCTGAGCGCGCGGCTGGCGCTGGTGGAGAAGGCTCTGGCCGACCACGTCCGCAGCCGGTCGCCGTTCGTCAGCGAGGCCGCCGCCCACCTGCTCGAGGCCGGCGGGAAGCGGTTCCGCCCGCTGTTGGTGCTGCTGGCGGCCGAGACCGGCGATCAGCCCGATGCCGACGACGTGATCACCGCCGCCTGCGTCGTGGAGCTCACCCACCTGGCCTCGCTCTACCACGACGACGTCATGGACGAGGCGCTCGTGCGCCGTGCCGCCGACTCGGCCAACGCCCGCTTCGACAACAACATCGCCATCCTCACCGGCGACCTGCTCTTCGCCCGCTCCTCCGAGCTCACCGCCGACCTGGGCGCCGACGCCGTCGGCATCCAGTCGCGGGCCTTCGCCCGACTGGTGGAGGGCCAGATCCTCGAGGGCGTCGCACCGGGGCCGGGCGAGGATCCGGTCGCGCACCACCTCGACGTGGTCGCCGGCAAGACGGGTGCGCTGATCGCCACCTCCGCGCTGTACGGCGCCCGGTTCGGTGGGGCGTCGCGCGAGATCGAGGAGGCGCTGACGGCGTACGGCGAGATCGTCGGCGTCGCCTTCCAGATCTCCGACGACATCCTCGACATCGCCTCCGAGTCCGACGAGTCCGGCAAGACGCCCGGAACCGACCTGCGCGAGGGTGTGCCCACCCTGCCGGTGTTGATCGCCCGGCGCTCCTCGGCACCGGAGGACCGCCGGCTGCTGGAGTTGCTCGACACCGACCTCGACGACGACGAGGCGCTGGCCGAGTGCTTGGCACTGCTACGGACTCATCCGGCGATGGACGAGGCCCGCGCGTACGTGGTGGGCGAGGCGCAGAAGGCCAAGGCGCTGCTGGAGGTGCTGCCACAGGGACCGGTGCGCGACGCCCTGGAGCGGTTCGCCGACGTGGTGGCGGTGCGCTCGGCCTGACGGCGTCGTCGAGTGTCCAGCCGCCCGACGCTCCCGCCGAGACGCAATTCAGCAGAATCCACAGCGTCAGCACAGAATCTCTGATCTACTTCACGAGCCCCGCCCTGCGGGGATCGCCCCTGTCTCGAACCCCTGGAGCTCTCCGTGCGTCGTACCACCATCGCCACGACCGTGATCGCAGCGGCAGCTTCCGTCGTGCTGATCGTCCCGAGCGCCCAGGCGGCGTCGTTGGGCCGCAAGCTGAGCGGCACTGCCAGCTGCGACCAGGGCCAGGCCACGCTCGCCACCTCGGTCAACCACGCCGGTACCGAGCGGGGCAAGGTCACGCTCACCGGGCTGGGCAACAAGGACTGGAAGGGCGGCTTGCAGCTGAACCCGGAGGCCGCCTACGAGGCGGCCATGGCCGACGGTGACCTCAGCGACAGCGAGCTCGAGGCGTTGTTCGACGGTCCCCACAAGAGCTTCGTGGCGAAGCACGGCCGCATCAGCGAGAAGCGCAAGCTGCGTGACTCGCGCTCGCTGGACGCGACAGCCAACTTCAGGTCCGGCGTGGAGGTCTGCAGCATCTCGGTGTCGGGCGATGCCGGGCAGTTCGTCGCCAGCGGCAACGACGGCGGCATCGGCGTGCGGGTCAACGGCAAGCCCGCGGTGCAGGCCTACGTCACCGGCGAGGCGCACCACCGCTTCCGCTTCAGCTTCACCGTGCGGACCAAGGCCGGCACGAGGCACTGGTCCGCGACCCGGATCGCCGGCAGCGTGGGCGCGGCCGAGGCGACGATGCCCAGCGTGCGGGAGCTGAGCTCGTTCACGGAGGCGTCGGTCACCGTCACCGACCTCACCGTGCACATCGGCTCGGAGACGTTCAAGCTGCAGCGCTGAGCCGAGCGCGCGCCGCCCGGGCTCAGCCGACGGTCCAGGTGTCCCCGGCGTTGAGCAGGGCGGCGAGCCGCTCCTCGGGTGCTCCGTCGGTGGCGGCCCGGGCATCGGCTACCTGGGCGCGGGCCTGATCGTCGTACGTCGGGCGCTGGACCTGGCGGAAGATGCCGATCGGAGACCGGTGCAGGACGCCGGCGTCGGTCAGCCGCGAGAGGGCGAAGGCGGTGGTGGGGTCGGGGTGGTGCGCGTCGTGGACGAGCACGCTCCCCAGACCCACCTCGGCGACCGCGGCGACCTTCACGCCGCCGGTGGCCGAGTCGCGGATGAGGCCCTGGGACCCGTCGGCGCCGAAGACGATCGGCTCACCGTGGACCAGCGGGATGATCGCGCCTGCCTTGGTATCGGGGCTCTTGAGGTCGTCGAAGGCGCCGTCGTTGAAGATCGGGCAGTTCTGGTAGATCTCGACCAGCGCGGCGCCGCGGTGGGCGGCCGCCGCCGAGAGCACCGCGGTCAGGTGCGAGCGGTCGGAATCGATCGTGCGCGCCACGAACGTCGCCTCGGCACCCAGGGCCAGCGAGACCGGGTTGAAGGGGTGGTCGATCGACCCGACCGGAGTCGACTTGGTGACCTTGCCGGTCTCGGAGGTGGGGGAGTACTGGCCCTTGGTCAGACCGTAGATCCGGTTGTTGAACAGCAGGATCGTCAGGTTCACGTTGCGGCGCAGCGCGTGGATCAGGTGGTTGCCGCCGATCGAGAGCGCGTCGCCGTCGCCGGTGACGACCCACACCGAGAGGTCCTCGCGGGCGGTCGCGATGCCGGTCGCGATCGACGGCGCACGGCCGTGGATCGAGTGCATGCCGTAGGTGTCGAGGTAGTAGGGGAACCGCGACGAGCACCCGATGCCGGAGACGAAGACGATGTTCTCGCGGCGCAGGCCGAGACCGGGGAGGAAGCCCTGCACCGCCTTCAGGACGGCGTAGTCACCGCAACCGGGGCACCAGCGCACCTCCTGGTCGGAGGTGAACTCCTTGCCCGTCTGGGGCATGTCGGTGGTCGGGACCGACTCGATGCCGGAGCGGAAGGACGGGTTCTCGAGATCGACTGACATCACAGCTCCTCGCCGGGCTCGATGGCGGTGTTCGACAGGTCGACGGTCACGCCCTCGGCCTCCGCGACCAGGGCGCCGATCGCCTCGGCCAGCTCCGAGGACTTCAGCGGCAGGCCGCGCACCACGTTGAACCCGACGGCGTCGACGAGGTAGCGGGCGCGCAGCAGCAGGGAGAGCTGGCCCATGTTCATCTCCGGCACCAGCACCTTGTCGTAGCGCCGGAGGATCGCCCCGAGGTCGTCGGGGAAGGGGTTGAGGTGCCGCAGATGGGCCTGGGCGACGTCGAAGCCGGCCTTGCGGACATGACGCACCGCCGATCCGATCGGGCCGTAGGTCGAGCCCCAGCCGATCACCAGCACCTTGGCGCGCCCCTCCCCGGGCGGACCGGACGGGTCGTCGACCTCGAGCGGCGGCAGCGATGCGGCGATGCGGGCCACCTTGGCGGCGCGGTGACGGACCATCAGGTCGTGGTTGGCGGGGTCGTAGGAGATGTTCCCGTGACCATCGCCCTTCTCCAGGCCGCCGATGCGGTGCTCCAGACCCGGCGTACCGGGGATCGCCCAGGGCCGCGCGAGGGTCTGCTCGTCGCGCAGGTAGGGCCAGAACTCCCCCGTCCCGCCCTCGCCGCCGTGGTTGGGCCCGGTCGCGAAGGCAGGGTCGATGACGGGCAGGTCCTCGACCGCCGGGATGCGCCAGGGCTCGGATCCGTTGGCCAGGTAGCCGTCGGAGAGCAGCATCACCGGGGTGCGGTAGGTGACGGCGATCCGGGCGGCCTCGAGCGCGGCGTCGAAGCAGTCGCCCGGTGTCGCGGGCGCGACGATCGGCACCGGCGCCTCGCCGTTGCGGCCGAACATCGCCTGGAGCAGGTCGGACTGCTCGGTCTTGGTCGGCAGGCCGGTGGAGGGCCCGCCGCGCTGCACGTTGACGACGATCAGCGGAAGCTCGGTCATCACCGCGAGGCCGATCGCCTCACCCTTGAGCGCGATGCCCGGTCCGGAGGTGGTGGTCACCCCGAGGGAGCCGGCGTACGAGGCGCCGATCGCCGACCCGACACCGGCGATCTCGTCCTCGGCCTGGAACGTCGTCACGCCGAAGGACTTGTGCTTGGAGAGCTCGTGCAGGATGTCCGAGGCCGGGGTGATGGGGTAGGACCCCAGGAAGACGGGGAGACCGGAGCGCACGCCCGCGGCGACCAGGCCGTACGCGAGCGCCAGGTTGCCGGTGATGTTGCGGTAGGTGCCCGCCGGCACCGGCGCCGGCTTGATCTCGTAGGAGACGGCGAAGGCCTCGGTGGTCTCGCCGTAGTTCCACCCGGTCTTGAACGCGGTGATGTTCGCGTCGCGGATCTCGGGCACCTTGGCGAACCGCCGGCTCAGGAACGCGATCGTCGACTCGGTGGGCCGGCCGTACATCCACGACAGCAGCCCGAGCGCGAACATGTTCTTCGCGCGCGAGGCGTCCTTGCGGGAGAGGCCGAACTCCTTGACCGCCGCGACGGTCATGCCCGTCAGGTCGACGGGGTGGACCTGGAAGTCGGCCAACGGGCTCGGTCCCTCTCCGGGCTCGAGCGGGTTGGTGTGGTAGCCGGCCTTGGCCAGGTTCCGGGTGGTGAAGTCGGCGGTGTCCACGATGATCGTGGCGCCCTTGGGCAGCTCGGCCAGGTTCGCCCGCAGTGCGGCCGGGTTCATCGCGACCAGCACGTCGGGAGCATCGCCGGCGGTCATGACGTCGTGATCGGCGAAGTGCACCTGGAAGGACGAGACGCCGGGGATCGTGCCCTGGGGGGCGCGGATCTCGGCTGGGAAGTTCGGCAACGTCATGAGGTCGTTGCCGAAGACGGCGGACTCCTGGGTGAACCGGTCGCCGGTGAGCTGCATGCCGTCACCGGAGTCGCCTGCGAACCGGATGACCACCCGATCGAGCTGCTTGACCTGCTTCGCCACGCTGTGCACCCCTTCGAACGCCGAGCCTGTGCTCACACCCACGGCCGTGGCCGTGCTGGTCGCTCCCACGTACGGTCACGCGACTTTCCACAGTAGCCGTCGCTTGGTGCCGGTACCCGCAGCCTGGGTCGGAGCATGAAACGAGAACACGTTCTCACTGTTCCGACCCGCTGTCCACGAATCGGACAGCCGGTATTAAGTCGCGTAGGGTAGGTGACATTACCGAGAAACAGTGGTCGGTCGGCCACTGCCTGAACGTGAGGAAACGAGGACACATGACGTCGATCAAGGTCACGGCTGCGCTCGTCGCTGCCGGGGTGCTGGCCTTGACCGGGTGCGGCAGCAACTCCGGTTCATCCAGTGCGGGAACACTCAACATCGTCGGCTTCTCCGTGATGGAGCAGGCCAACCA
Source organism: Nocardioides sp. BP30 (assembly GCF_029873215.1). NCBI lineage: Bacteria > Bacillati > Actinomycetota > Actinomycetes > Propionibacteriales > Nocardioidaceae > Nocardioides > Nocardioides lacus. Next base: position 841,071 of record NZ_CP123620.1, read on the forward strand.
GAAGGTGTTCGCCGCCTTCGAGAAGACCGCGGCCGGCAAGGGGTGGAACCTCCAGGGTGCCTACGGCGCCTCCGGCACCGAGCGTGATGCGGTGATCGGCGGCCAGAAGGCCGACGAGGTCCACCTCTCCCTCGAGCCCGACGTCGCCAAGCTGGTCGACGCCGGCAAGGTCGCCTCCTCCTGGGCGGACAACGCGACCAAGGGCATCTGCACCGACTCCGTCGTCGTCTTCGGCGTCCAGAAGGGCAACCCCAAGGGCATCAAGACCTGGGACGACCTGCTCAAGCCGGGCGTACAGATCGTCACGCCGGACCCGGGCTCCTCCGGCTCGGCGAAGTGGAACCTGCTGGCTGCCTACGGCGCCTACCTCCAGGAGACCGGCAGTCCCGCGGGCGCCGAGGCCGACATGAAGAAGTTCATGGCCAACGTGGTCAGCTGGCCCAGCTCGGGCCGCGACGCCACCAGCGCGTTCGAGAACGGCACCGGCGACGTCCTGCTCTCCTACGAGAACGAGATGATCCTGGCGCGCCAGTCGGGTCAGAGCATCGACTACACCGACCCCGACACCAGCCTCCTGATCGAGAACCCGTGCGCGGTGACCAAGGACGCGCCGAAGGCCGCCAGCGACTTCCTCGCCTTCCAGAAGTCCGCTGCCGGGCAGAAGCTGTACGTCGAGACCGGGTTCCGCCCGCTCGCCGGTGTCGACACCGGCACGGTGACGGTCAAGGGTGCCAACGACCCGAGCAACCCGTTCCCGACCATCGCGCACCTGCAGACCATCGACAAGGACTTCGGCGGCTGGGACTCGGCCAACACGAAGTACTTCGACGAGACCAACGGCATCCTCACCAAGCTCAAGGCTGACTACAGCAAGTGAGCGCGAGGCCGTTGGGTCGCGGCGCCGGGCTGGGACTCGGCGTCGCGATGATCTGGTTCAGCCTCCTGATCCTCATCCCGCTGGCCGCCATCATCGTGAAGGCGGCCGGCGGGGGTCCGTCCACGTTCGGCCACGTGCTGACCGAGAGCGAGACCCGCGACGCACTGCTCCTCACCGTGAAGATGAGCGTGATCGTCACCATCGTCAACGTCGTGGTCGGCACGCTGATCGCGTGGGAGCTGGTCCGTGACCGGCCCGCTCGGGCGCGAGGTGCGGCGGCGGTGGGCGAGTGGTTCTGGGGCAAGGTCCGGGTCGTGATCGACCTGGTCATCGACATCCCGTTCGCGCTGCCGACGATCGTCGCCGGCCTGGTGCTGCTCTCGCTGTACGGGCCGCACAGCCCGCTCGGCCTGCACTGGGCGCCGACGACGCAGAAGGCCATCCTGGTCGCGATCGCGTTCGTCACGCTGCCGTTCGTCGTACGGACGGTGCAGCCGGTGCTGGAGGAGCTGGACACGGATGTGGAGGACGCGGCGGCCTCACTCGGGGCCGGCCGGCTGACGATCCTGCGCCGCATCGTGCTGCCCAGCGTGCTGCCGGCGATCTTCGCGGGCGCCTCGCTCTCGTTCGCGCGCGGACTCTCCGAGTACGGTTCGCTGGTGCTGCTCTCCTCGAACAGCCCGCACCGCACCGAGACGGTCTCGGTGCGGCTGTTCGCCTTCATCGAGCAGAGCAACACCCGGTCCGCAGCCGCGCTGGCCACCATCCTGCTGGTGGTGGCGCTGCTGGCCATCGTCGTCCTCGACGTGGTGCAGAGGCGGGTGGCGCGGCGTGGGTAGGTGGCTGCGGCGACTCATCGTGGTCGCCTATCTCTCGCTGCTGGTGCTGTGGCCGACGTGGTACGTCGTGAAGAACACCTTCTCCGGCGGGTTCGGCGCCTTCTGGGACGTCCTGCAGATGCCGGAGGTGACCTCCGCCCTGGAGGTGACGGCGCGGATCTCGGTGATCGCGGTGGCGATCAACGTGGTCTTCGGTGTCTGGATCTCGCTCGTGCTCGTGCGCTACACGTTCCCGGGGCGACGCATCCTGTCGGCACTCATCGACCTCCCGCTCTCGGTCTCCCCGGTCGTGGTCGGGCTCGCCCTGATGCTGGTCTACAGCCCGGCGTACGGCTGGTTCGGCAAGCCCCTGGACGGTGCCGGGATCGAGATCGTCTTCGCGACCCCGGGCATGGTGCTGGCGACCTGCTTCGTCACCCTGCCGCTGGTGATCCGCGAGGTCGTGCCCGTGCTCGAGGAGCTCGGCGACGACCAGGAGCAGGCCGCCCGGTCGCTGGGCGCCGGTACCTGGCAGACCTTCTGGCGGATCACTGTTCCCGGCATCCGGTGGGCGCTCATCTACGGCCTCGTGCTCAGCCTGGCCCGCGCGCTGGGCGAGTTCGGCGCCGTCAAGGTGGTCAGCTCGCGCATCGCGGGCCAGTCGATGACCGCCACCACCCTCGTCGAGGCGCGCAGCCAGTTCGCGCCCGGCGAGGCCTACGCACTGTCGTTCCTGTTGGCCTTCGCCGGCGTCGTGTGCCTGGTGATCGTGGCACTCCTGCGCGCGCAGGCCAACCGTTCCCTGGGAGAGAAGTCATGAGCATCGAGGTCCGTGGGGTCTCCAAGAGATACGGCGACTTCGTCGCCCTGGACGACGTGTCGGTGTCGCTGCCCACCGGCCAGCTGACGGCCCTGCTCGGCCCGTCCGGCGGCGGCAAGTCCACGCTGCTGCGGATCATCGCCGGGCTGGACTCCGCCGACACCGGGACGGTGGCGATCGAGGGCACCGAGGCCACCCACCTGCCGCCGCAGAAGCGCAACGTGGGCTTCGTGTTCCAGCACTATGCGGTCTTCAAGCACATGACGGTGGCGAAGAACGTCGCCTTCGGCCTGGAGATCCGCAAGCGCCCCAAGGCCGAGGTGGCGGCCCGGGTCAAGGAGCTGCTCGAGCTGGTCCATCTCTCCCAGTTCGCCGATCGGCTGCCCTCGCAGCTCTCCGGTGGCCAGCGGCAGCGGATGGCGCTGGCGCGCGCGCTGGCGGTCTCGCCGTCGGTGCTGCTGCTCGACGAGCCGTTCGGGGCGCTCGACGCGAAGGTCCGCAAGGAGCTGCGTGACTGGCTGCGCCGGCTGCACGACGAGGTGCACGTGACGACCGTCTTCGTCACCCACGACCAGGAGGAGGCCCTCGAGGTCGCCGACGAGATCGTGGTGATCAACAACGGCCGGGTGGAGCAGGTCGGCTCGCCGGATCAGCTCTACGACGCTCCGGCGAACGACTTCGTGATGTCGTTCCTGGGCGACGTGACCACGCTGGGCGGCTCGCTGATCCGGCCGCACGACATCGAGGTGACCCTCGCGCCGGTGGGGCCGGACTCGGTGGAGGGCACCGTGGCGCGGGTGCTGCGGATCGGCTTCGAGGTGCGGCTGACGGTGCTGACGGATCCTGGCGAGGTCGTCACCGTGGAGATGACGCGCACGCACGCGAAGCGCCTCGGCGTGGAGGAGGGTTCGACGGTGTTCCTCTCCGCCGTGGTCGGTGCGACGACGGTGTGAGGCTTACCTGGCGTGCGGTTGTGACCCCTGGGGGTCACAACCGCACGTTGGGGGTCGACGTTTTGCCTGACAAGGTGCGGTTCTGACCCCTGGGGGTCACAACCATCGCGCAGCTCAGTGCGGCTGCCAGGCGTCGTCGTCCGCGGTGCGGGAGGTGACCTCGTCGGGGAGCTGCTGGGTGGCGAGCTGGTCGATGGAGACCTTCTCGAAGACGTCGCGCAGTGCGTCGCGGGCCGCGATCCAGACGTGCTGGAGGACGTCGGCGCGCTCGTTGTAGGTGACCGCCTCGGGCCGCAGGCCGTAGACGCTGACCAGGGGGCCGTCGACCGCGCGGATCACGTCGGCGACCGAGACGTCGCCGGCTGACTTCGCGAGGCGCCAGCCGCCGGACTGGCCGCGCTGGGAGATGACGATGCCGCTCTTGCGCAGGTCGGCGAGGATCGCCTGCAGGAACCCGTGGGGGATCTCCTGCAGTCGGCCCAGCTCCTCGGCGCTGACGGCCTTGCCGTCCTCGCGGGCGGACATCTCGATGAGCGCGCGCAGGGCGTAATCGGACTTCGCTGAGACTCGCACGCGCCTAGTGTCCCAGATGATCCGATCCGTTCACTCGACATACGCCCGTCTAGGGTGGCGTGCCGTGGTGGAGGAGTACGACGTCGTCGTGGTGGGCGCCGGTCCCGCGGGCTCGTCAGCGGCTCGCGCGGCGGCCGCCGCCGGCCTGCGGGTGCTGCTGCTGGACCGGGCGGCCTTCCCGCGCTACAAGACCTGCGGCGGCGGGCTGATCGGTCCCTCGCTCCGCTCGATCGAAGGCGTGGCCGGACTGCCGGTCCGGGCCGACGTGCGCCGGTGCGGGTTCAGCTACCGGGGCGGTCGAACGGTTCTCCGGACGGCCTCGGCGCCCGTCATCCGGACGGTGCTGCGCCCGGAGTTCGACGAGTGGCTGGTCGCGGCGGCCGTGGCCGCCGGAGCGACGTTCCGGGACGGCTGCGCGGTCGGTTCGGTCGTGGAGGCCGGGTCGATCGCGACGGTGTCGACGACGTACGGCGAGGTCCGCGCCCGGACCGTGATCGCAGCCGACGGTGCGTCCGGTCGACTCTCCCGCCAGCTCGGCGTCCAGGTCGGCCGGGTCGACCTGGGGCTGGAGGTCGAGCTCGCCGCGCCTGCAGCGGTCGCGGCCGAGTGGGCCGACCGGATCCACCTGGACTGGGGGCCGCTGCCGGGCTCCTACGGCTGGGTCTTCCCCAAGGGTGAGACCCTCACCGTCGGCGTGATCGCCGCGCGCGGGGCCGGCGAGGCGACCCGCGCCTACCTCCGCGACCTGCTGCGATGGCAGGGCCTGGACGGGCTGGACGTGGTGCAGGACTCCGGTCACCTGACCCGGTGCCGGACGCCGGGGTCGCCGGTGGCCGGCGGCCGGCTGCTCGCGGTCGGGGACGCTGCCGGACTGCTCGAGCCGTGGACCCGTGAGGGCATCTCGTTCGCGCTGCGGTCCGGCAGTGCGGCCGGAGCCGCGTGTGCCGCGGCCGATCCGGCGGCCGCCTATCGCGCGGCGCTGGAGGCCGAGCTGCTGCCGGAGATGGCGGCGGGGGAGAGGTGTTTGGTCGCCTACGAGCGGCGGCCGCGGGCCTTCCACGAGCTCATCACGCGAACGCCGCTGGGCTGGCGGGGCTTCGTCCGCCTGGCCTCGGGCGAGACCACGCTCGATCGGGCGATGGCACACCCGAGCGTGCGGCTCGGGCTGGGGCTGCTCGGGCGCTGAGGTGGTGCGGCGCGGCGAGGGAGAACCGAAGGCAGCGCGGGGAAACTGAAGGCGATCGGCATCCGATCCGCCCGCCAGCGCGCCGATCGCCTTCAGTTTCCTTCCGCTGCGCTATCCCGGCGCCTACCCCGGCGCCATCCCACGGCGAGCCGAGGACTCAGCGGTAGTTCTGGAACTGCACCGCGAAGTCGAAGTCCTCGCCGCGGACCAGCTGCTGCACCGCCTGCAGGTCGTCGCGCGACTTGGAGGAGACCCGCAGCTCGTCGCCCTGGATCTGCGCCTTAACCGACTTGGGGCCCTCGTCGCGGATCAGCTTGGCGATCTTCTTGGCGTTCTCGGTGGTGATGCCCTCCTTGAGGGTGATGTCGATCTTCGACTGCTGGCCGGACTGGCGCGGCTCGGAGGCGTCGAGCACCTTCAGCGACACGTCGCGCTTGACCAGCTTGCCCTTGAACACGTCGAGGACGGCGTTCGCGCGGTCATCGGCGGAGGCGGTGATCTCGATCGCGCTCTCACCCTTCCACTCGATACCGGCGTTGGTGCCCTTGAAGTCGAACCGCGTGGCCACCTCGCGGGCGGTCTGGCCGAGCGCGTTGTCCACCTCCTGACGGTCGAACTTGCTCACGATGTCGAACGACGAGTCCGCCATGGCTGCTCCGTTTTCTCTTGAGGGCGCTGACTGGGCTATTCTTCCGAACCGTTGCAGTTCCCGCCTAGTCGGGGCGCGACATGGCAGGTTGCCCGAGCGGCCAATGGGAGCGGACTGTAAATCCGTCGCGAAAGCTTCGAAGGTTCGAATCCTTCACCTGCCACGCTTCACACGGAAGGGCCCTCGACCTGCGGAAACGCTTGGTCGGGGGCCCTTCTGCGTTGTCCGGGTGGATCCGGCTGTGGATGGCTCTCCACGGGCATCTGTGCCCTCTACGTGCCCGCGTTTCGGTTTCGGGGTTCGCGCGGAGACGGCCTGAGGGCTTGGTCGATGCGCTCCACAGCTGCGCCCTCGCGGACCTCGCCGTTCCAGATCTGCACGTCGTACGAGAGATCCGCGGACGTCATCCGACATCCTCGTGCGCCTCAAGCCGGCGGTCCAGATCGGCGCGCTGGATCCGGATGCCGCCGTTCGGCAGCTTGATGCAGCACGGCGCCGTCTTCGCGCCGCGGTAGTCGTAGAACGTCGATCGTGCGACGCCCAGCTCGTCGCACGCGTCGCACTCTCAGTCGGGAGCTGCACGGTGGCCGCGTCCGAGGAGGTCGATGCCGGGGGAGTGAACGGTGCCGGTGGCCTACCGACACCGCCCAGTCATTGATTCTCCCTATAGATGGAAGGTGTCTTTCATTTATAGGTAGCGATGGGCCGGCTCTCATGCCGATCTTCAGGTCGCAGCACCAAGCGGAGCTGCTGACCTGGCTGCTTCTGCATCCTGATCGGGAGTATGGCGTCGCCGAGCTCGCCCGGCGACTCGGGGTGCCGCTGTCGACGCTTCACCGCGAGATCGTCCGGCTCGATGAAGCGGGGCTCCTGACGAGCCGCATGCAGGGGCGCAATCGCCTCGTGCGCGCCGGCATCGATCACCCTGCGGCCCCGGCGCTCGCGCGGCTGCTGCAGCTGTCGTTCGGACCACGCGCGGTGATCGAGGAAGAGTTCGACATTCCTGGTGCGGAACAGGTCGTCATCTTCGGCTCCTGGGCGGCCAGGTACGCCGGCGAATCGGGCCCACCCCCGCACAACATCGACGTCATGGTCGTGGGCACGGTTGATCGCGCTGATGTCTACGACGCGGCCGATCGTGCGCACGAGCGCCTGGGCATCGAGGTCAACCCGGTCGTTCGAAGCTCGGAATCCTGGCGCGAGGCCAGCGATGCCCTGGTCGCTCAGATCAAGGCAAGCGCGCACACGACCGTAAGCTCAGCTGAGGCGGCGGTGGGTGCCTGATGGCGCGGTGGAAGCGCGGCGAAGCCGAAGTCGGGGAGCTGATCGCAACCGGCCAGCTCCAGAAGCTGACCGGCGAGGCGGTGCCGGAGGCCCTCCGGCACCGGCGGCGACAGCGGCACCGCCGGTGACAACCGATTCCGGCTTACGATGTGCATGTGACCCGCCTCGACCGCATCACCTCGAACCCGGACATCTGCCACGGCCAGCCCGTGGTTCGCGGTCTGCGCTACCCGGTGTCGATGCTGCTCGAACTTCTCTCGTCCGGGATGACCTTCGAGGAGATCCTCGACGACTACGAGGACCTGGAGCGAGACGACCTCCTGGCTGCCCTTGAGTTCGGCGCCATGACGACTCGCGGTCACATCCAGCCTCTCGGCGCAGCGTGAGGTTCCTGGTCGACGCCCAGCTCCCGCGTCGACTCGTTCGGGAGCTGAACGCGATGGGGCACGACGCGATCCATACCCTCGATCTGCCGAAGCGGAACGCGACGCCCGACGGCGACATTGCGGATCTGGCGGACCGTGAGGGCCGCCTCGTGGTGACCAAGGACGTCGACTTCCTGAACAGCCACCTGGTTGGCGGCACTCCGCGACGGCTCCTGCGGGTCCTGACCGGTAACATAAGCAACTCGGAGTTGCTGACGCTGTTCCGAGCGAACATCGCCGCCATCGAGGAACGCTTCGTCGATTCCGATCTGATCGAGCTCTCGGCCGACACCCTCGTCAGTCACCCACGGCGTCCGTGAACATCTTCGTTCCGCGGCACGACCTCGGCACGGCCTGAGCCGCTCAAACTCCGTACGCTCAGAACGTGTCGCTGCTCGACCGCATCTTGACCGACCCGGAGGTCGTCCACGGCCGCCCCGCGGTTCGCGGCACCCGGATGCGCGTCAGCGACGTCCTCTCGCTCCTCGCTTCGGGCGCCGACGAGGCCGAGATCCTTGCGGACTACCCCTACATCACGGCCGAGGACATCAAGGCGTGCGTTGCGTACGCCGCCGCGCCGCCGACCACCCTGTTGTGATCGCATCCTGAGCGAGGCGGTTCCTGGTCGACGCCCAACTGCCACGCGCTGACTCAACCGGTGCTACCTCCCCTCCGCTCATGCCAGTCCGCCGTCGGCCTTCTCTTGCTTCATCCGATCCTTCGGCCCTCTCGCGCCAACTCCTCCAAAAACGTCACACGCATGGCAGATCGGGGGATACGTCGTTCCGAGTGGCTCGCGTGCTGCACCTGAGAGGGCTGAGCAACGCACGCGTCACATGCAAGACCTGGGGCAGGCCGCTGCCGCCGAAGACGGGCAAGGGCAGGAACCGCGTGTACTGCGGCGATGCCTGCCGCAATGTCGCGTACCTCGAACGTCGGGGCGAGTCGCGGCCGCCCGCGCCGGCCGTCACGCCAGCGACGCTGGAGCTAGGAGTACGCCTATGAGGTCGAGCACGTCGAGCGGCTCCGCCCGCGCGACTGCGCCGAGATCGATCGCTGGATTGAGATGGGCCAGAGGTTCGACGAGATCATCGATTCGCCCGTGATCCTCGCGCGCTTCATGGACGAGCTGCTGTGCCGCATCGCGCGGAGCGCGCTGATGGAGGACTACCGGAACCAGCGGGCGATCAACCAGCTCGTCGTCATCTACTTCATGGTCGGCCGGATGACCGACGGCGACTTCACGCTGCCCGCCATCGCTCAATAGCGCCGACTCGGTCGCACAGCTAAGGGCTGCCGCGGATGTGCGGTGGTCCGTGCGCACAGCTGTGCGAGAAGCGGGAGGAGCGACGCTCGCACAGACCGTTAAGCCAGCGGTCCGAAGGTCCCCTCGCTGACCGGCTCATCGAAGGTGATGTCGAGATACTCGATGATCTCGGCGGGCTCTCCGCCGACGAGCTTGGTGATCCGCATCAGAGTCGACGTCTCCTGATCGACGCAAAGCCGAAAGTCTCTGCCTCCACTGATCATGTCGAAGAACTCCGCTCCGGGGAGTCGCCCTTCGTGAGCATCACCGTCCTTGGGGGTCGCGACGACCACGTCACACGGACGCCCCGCGACGGTCTCGATTGCGCCGGTGGCGCTCAAGTCGAACCCGTCGGGAACTGCATGTGGCCTAAGCAGAAGTACGAAGTCGGCGCCGCCGTGAGTCGAATCGGGGTTGCCGTCGTTGGTCTGGACGACGCGGCCCTTGCGAGTCCAGAACCATGGTTCGTCGACGACCACCAGATCGGGCAGCCACTCTTCGCCGGTTCGCGATATCGCCTCGGCGCGGCGTTGCCGACCGTTGTCAGCAGCGCATACGCGGAGGACGTGCTCGACTTGCGACTCAAGGTTGGCTTCGCCGTCGGTGCGCACGGCGGTGACGACGAGGGTCGAGGCTGCCGGGCTGTGGCGGCTTCCGGCCGGCTCATCAAGGTGGTGCCAGTCTCTGAACGCCCGCGTGGTGAGCTCGCCGTGCCGCCAGGTCCGGAACGTGCCGCGCACGGTGGTCCACCGGTTGTGCGCGGTCTGGAGTCGTTCCGCGAGCTCTTCTTGCTCTGCCACGATGCGAGCGTAAGCCGAAACGACACGACCCGGTCGCAAGATACTTGCGCGACGTTGTCCGGCCCGGGACCGACAGCCATCAGCAGATCCGGCATAGCCGCCTCGCGGCGGTGTGACGCGCCTGGGCCCAATAGTGCGCCAGCGGGCGGCACATACGCCATCCGTGCGACCACCGCCCTTCAAGCGGGACCTCTGGTACACACTTTGCTCGTGGAGGGCGCGGAGACGATTCACGACGAGGACATCAGGGCCGTCGTACGCGCACTTCTGGATCAAGGTGACTTCCTGGGCAAGCAGGAGCTACTCGCCCAGATTGAAGGTCTCACGTACGTCGATGGTCCGGTCGACTGGCTGCATCTGATCGTCAACAGACGGTGCCCCGCTTCCGCAGCTGAGAGCCCAGTGCCCATCATGCCGACGGTGCTCGACGAGGCGGGGGAGCCGTATGGCGGTCTGCTGCTGTGGTTGGACGCCGAGGGCTACATCGACTACCTGGAGTACTTCTGGATCTTCGGCGACATCCCGCCCACCCGCCTGCAGTCCCCCGATCAGATCGTTAAGGGACCCTGACGGTCTCCGCGACGAATGCGCAAGCTCCGGTGTGCGGTCGCTAGTCGGTCGGCCTCGCAGGTGCGGCGGCAATGCGATGGATGGGCGCACCTTCACCCGTGCGCTGAAGTTGCAGCGAGTGCATGTCCCGCAGCGCGCTCCGGGACGGCGACAGCGTGCCTACCCGGAACAGGCGACGTTCTCCGTGTCGCTGAGCGCCGCGGGCGTATGCCTGGGAACGTGTCGCATCGTGGGTTTCCGTCGACGGCGCCACATTTTCGAGGCAACCCGCATATAGAACGTGTGCAGCGCGTGGCGTTCTGGGCGGAGTGCAGCAGGGAGCCAGCCCTAGGACGTTCGCCGCAACCGAGCGCAGACATGGAGCTCGCTCACTCGGGAGGAAGTTGTCACTGACCTCCCCGCCGTGCGGAGCGACGAAGCAGAGCACGCCGCGCCCTATACGCGCCCGAGTTTTGACTTTCCGGCTGTCGGCAACGCTCGAAAATGAGGCCGATGCGACGCTCGAAAACGAGGCCACCGTTCGTTGCTGTTCAGTCTGCCGTGTCTTGGGTTCTGATGCTGGGCAGGGTGTCGATTCCGCGGTTGCGTAGCCGGTAGCTGGCGCCCTTCAGGGTGAGGACGTCGGCGTGGTGGACGACGCGGTCGATCATCGCTGCGGCGACGGCCTGGTCCCCGAAGACGCCGCCCCAGCCGCTGAAGGGCAGGTTGGATGTGAGGATCAGCGAGGCGTGCTCGTAGCGGCTGGACACGAGCTGGAAGAACAGGTTCGCGGCGTCCTGTTCGAAGGGGTAGGTAACCGACCTCGTCGACGATGATCAGCCCGTAGCGCCGCAAGCGTGCGAGCTCTTGGGGTAGCCGGCCGGCGCGGTGGGCGTCGGCGAGCCGGGTGACCCACTCGGTCGCGGTCGCGAACAGCACTCGGTGCTCGTGGTTGGCGGCAGCGATCCCTAGGCCGGTGGCCAGGTGGGTCTTGCCGGTGCCTGGCGGGCCGAGCAGCACGACATTGCGGGCTTCTGTGAGGAATCCACCGCATGCCAGCGATGCGATCTGCTGTCGCACGGCTGGTTGGGCGTTCCAGTCGAACTCCTCGATCGTCTTCCTGGCGGCGAACCCGGCGGCGCGGATCCGCGGCTGGGCACGGGATGCGTTCCTCGCGGCGACTTCACGGTCGAGTACCGCGGCGAGGTACTCCTCGTGGGTCCAGCCGGCGTCGCGGGCGTGGTCGGCCAACCGGACAGCAGATTCGGTGATCCGGGGCGCCTTCAGCGCGGATGCGAGGTAGGTCAGCTGCTTGAGCGCCTCGGTGCTGCCGGTCGTCGGCTTCGCCGTTGTCATCAGGCCACCTCCTCGGCTGTGGAGTCGACCAGGCCGAAGGCGCGGTCGTAGTCGGAAAGGTCGCGCACCAATCCCTCGTATGGATCTGGTGCTGAACGCGGCTGCTGATACTGCTCGCGCAGCACCTTCGCTGCGGTGACATGCGCTGGGTCGGTGATCGTCTGGCCTTGTGCCCATACCCGGTCATGGGCCGCGACGATTCGTCCCTCGTGGTGCACTTCGACCCGCGCCAGGTCCGCGGACACGTCGACGAACCGGCCGATCACCGCCGGGTCGACCGAGTAGTCACTGCTGTCGATGCGGACGTAGTAGTCCCCAGCCGGACCCGGTTGATCCAACCCACCGCCGGCGGCACTGGTGGTAGGGGCAGCATCGCGGCACGGTCAACATCGAGCCGGTCCATCGGCTTGGCCCTGATGGTGCGCACGATCCGGGCGTTCGCGATGGTCAGCCACTCGCTGAGTTGGGTGTTTAAGTCGGCCGGGCTGGCGAAGTCGCGACCGGGCATGAAGGAGGTCTCGAAGTAGCCGTTCCTGCGTTCGACCAGGCCCTTCGATTCGGGGTCGTGGGGCTTCAGGCGCTGCAGGCTGGTGGCCAGGATGCCGGTGAACGCGCCGACGCCGTAGGCGTGCCGCTTGCCGCGGCCGATGCCTGACTCGTTGTCCCAGATCAGCCGCCGTGGCACCGCACCGAGCTGTTGAAGCAGCTCCCACATCCCCAGCAAGAGATCGGCGGTGTGCCGGGTCGGGATCATCCTCGCGAGGATGAAACGCGAGTGCGCGGCCGCGATCACCAGCACCGGCAGCAGCACCTTCGAGCCGTCCTCGAGCGGGATCTTCCTGGGCGGGAATTACAGGTCGCACTGCGCCGCATCACCCGGCAGCCAGGTCACCGGTCCGAGGGGTCGAGGGGACGAAGCTCAGGTCGCAGCCGCCCGAGGTTCTCGCCGAACCAGGTGATCGATCCGGTCCAGCCGACTCTTCGGCGATGACCGTAGCCGGTATGTCCGGCGTCGCGGCGAGCAGTTGCCGTGCGAGTGGCTCGAACGGCGTGAACGAGGTCGGCCCCGTCGGCCGCTCGTACTTCGGCGGTCGGTCTAAGGCCAACGCCCGTTTGACCGTGGACCTGCCGTCCCCAGATCCCCTGCGACCTGCCGCTGCGGAACACCGTCCGCGACCAGCCGCCGGATCAGAGCCCAATCCTCCACTGAGATCACCCATCCAATCTGTCTGGGTGGCCTCGGTTCCGACCGTCGCTATGGCCTCGTTTTTCAAGAGTCGTCGACAACTGGTTGCGAATTCAGCGCGTTGCGACCAGCCGAGCCCTAGAGGACAGGGCGGAACCGGGCAACGCTCTGCTTCCGCCAACGTCGTCCCGTCAGGTAAATATCAGCGAAACTAGTTCGTTGACTAATGCATCGATTGCCAGTACCTTCCTCCCGGGTGCACCGAAAGAACTCCGTGGCAACCCGCGGAGTTCATTACCCTATTGGAGCGCCCTGTGGTCAACCTGCCGCACCACCGCCGCCGCCTCGTTAGCATGCTTGCGATTAGCAGCTTGATACTCGGCGGGACCGCGTCTCTAGATGCAACTCGAGCGCGCGCCGAAGCCGCGACCGTGCATGAGCGCGCGTCACTCGTCAAGTCGCCAAAGTTGAAGACACCGACCGCCCTACGAGCACATCAGGCTCCCACATCTGCCCCGGCAGCGACTGTTGAGCACCTAAGCCATGAGATCACGGCCGATCGAACGGCCACGACTAGCACATGGCAAGATAGTGACGGATCGCTAACTATTAAAAGCTACGCCCACCCGAAATTCTACAGGCCGACTAGGTCAGCGACTTGGCAGAAGATTGATCCCACACTCACTCGCACCAAGATCGCGCCAGGCCAATGGTCTTCTGGTGCAAATAATTGGCACGTGCACTTCGGTCCGATTGACGGAACAGACTCATTTGAAAGCATTGACGTGCTCGACCGAAGTGTCGGGATACGCCCGATCGCAACACAAACAGCGAAGGAAGAGATCAAGCCGGAGGTGAGCGACGCCGCGGCGGTATACCGGGACGCGTGGCCGGAAACCGATCTCCATGAGGTGGTGACTTCGGATTCTGTAGAAGAAAGCATCATCCTAAAAAACCGGCAAGCGGCGGCGCATTATTCATTCAAAGTCGAAGGTGCTACGGTCCACGAAAACACTAATGGTAGTCTGGACCTTCGGCGCGGCGGCCAGACTCTGGGAACGATCCACGCTCCAACGATTGCTACATCAGCTCCGTCGTCCAAGCACAACCTGAAAGTTAGCACGCAGCGACCATCGGGGTCTCCCGGTATCACAGCCAGCGGAGTGCATTACCGTGTTGCGGGCGATACGATCTCTGTGGAAATCTCGCGCTCATGGCTCACTGGCGTCAGCGAATCGGCGTTCCCCATCGTGATTGATCCATCGTTTGTTCCGGCGACGCCGTCGAGAGCATCGCAGGCAAAGTCATTTTCAACATCCGGTGGGACCTCCAACGGCAGCGTGGTTGTTGGCCAAGCGGGAACCGGCCCAAGTTGGGACGGCGCGGCCTACATCGCAACTCCGGCAACACCAACCCGTGCGTTGGGGCAACAGGGCTGGCAGATGACAGACGCCGAGCTTTCGGCGACATGCGCCAGCCACATCTGCCCGATGGAATATGGAGAGATCACGGGCCTCAACAGCTTGCCGACTAACTGGTCGGGCGTGCTCAACGGAGAGTTGCTCGCGCAGAATCTTACCGGGGCACCAGCGAACGTAATTTCTGGTCCTGTCACCCGTTGGTTCGTCGCGCATCCCTCGGGGTCGTGGTTTGGATTTTACGCGCAGGGAATAGACACCAGCGAGCAAACGGGCAACCAAAGCTACGCCTCCGTCACATTACCGGAAGCAAACATCTACGCTTCGTTCGTGTATTACCAGGAACCGGCCGCACCACAACTCATTTCGCCCACTCAGGGCAGTGTCGTGGCAACATCGACGCCCACGTTTACTGCGAGTACGACGGACACCGAGATGTGCAAGTACGACTCTCCGTTGCCGACAAGCGATGGAGTGATGTGCGACCAGCCACAGAACGTGACATACGACTTCAAGGTTACTCAAACCGAATTTGGGTACGCGGATGGACAGATCGTCGCGGATTCCGGTTGGATCCAGCAACCGTTCACGCTCGGCGCAGATTCTGGTCCTGAGGGTCACGAGGTGAGAACCTCTGACCCGACATGGGCAGTACCGCCAGGTTCCCTCGTGGATGGTGCAACGTACTGGGTCAGTGTGCAGGCAGCCGACTCGAATCAAAACCCAGAGGCAACTGGACCGGAAGTCATTGCTCCACCTGCCAACCCGCGAACCCCAACTGAGATCACGGTGAAGCTCCGCGCTGGTGGCGGAGGTCCCAGTTCCATGGACAGTGTCGGCGCTGCCCCTGGGCAGACGTCGACCCCCAGCCAGGGCTCACCGTCTCCCGGTGCCGCAACAGCAACGGAATCCGTGAATCTCACGACCGGAAACTTGGTACTTTCGGCGCAAACTCCGCACATGACCACCCTTGCGGGCCCGGCTGGCGTCACGCTTACCTACAATTCGATCGGGTCCTCTATCGATACGGGGTCTCAGTACGGCCTGACCGCCTCCTATTATCTCGACACTGGAAATCACAGCTATCCCTCGACAAGCGTTGGCACGGCGGTGACGCCATCGATTGATACGGTATCCGATTCGTTCACGCGGACACAGCCTCCGATCGGTGGCCTTCCGGCACTAACGCCATACCTGGCAAAATGGCTCGGAACTGTGACTGTACCGACCGGAACTTGGCAGCTAGGCGGCCTTGCCAGCGGAGGGATGCGCATCTATCTCGACGGTTCTTCCACGCCGATATTCGATGACTGGGACGGGACGAGGAAGTCCTTATCGTTCGGATCCGGAGTGGCCGGTGGCGCGCATCAGATCGAGGTTGACGCTTGGGATCCTGCGCAGGCGACTCAGATCCAGTTATGGGCGAATAATTTAACGGACCCCACTTCTCCGGTGCCGAGCGTCGTTCCGTCGTCGTGGCTTAATCCACACGCTAACGGCTTGCCCGTTGGTTGGACACTTGGAACAGGCGCGACTGCCCAATGGACGTCAATCTCAGACATGGGAGAAATTGTCGTGCTTCGGAGTCCGTTGGGGGCGACTGAGGCATTCGTTCCGAATGGCGACGGGACCTATACTCCGGCAAGCGGAGGAAATGATTCGTTATCGTTGGCAGATGGGGCGTTTCAACTAAATACCACAGACGGATACATGTATCGGTTCTCGACGGGCGGAGAACTTCTCGCAATGTCGACAGTGGCAGACGACCTGCATCCGACTGCTTTACAATACGCTTACGGACCAGAATCTGCGACGACCGGCTCCCCGCTCGTACTACAGGAAATCCGAGACCCAGTTTCGAATAGAACCATCGACCTGTCGTATGGAGCTTCGAGCGCCTGCGCGGTTCCCAATGCTTTTGCCCTATTGTGCGCGGTAAAATACTGGGACGGAACGCACACTAGCTTTACTTACAACGCAAACGCAGAACTGGCAGAGGTTGACAACCCGGGGAACAGCGACACTGTATATGGCTACGACTCAGATAACCGCCTCGACGATATCCGAGACTCGCTGGCAAACGACGAGATATCCGCTGGTGAAATCTCGGGCGAAGACTGTTCAAACGAAAATAGACAGTGCGCGTTCGACACTTGGATAAGCTACGACAGTATGGGAAGGGTCAGCTCGATCCTGGAGCCCCAGACTGGTACCAAACCAGACCGGGCATCGCGAAGCTACGTCTATTCATCGTCAAGTACTTCAGCGGGGGCGGGCTCGACTTCCGTTTCAATCGGCGGGTATGATCCATCGTCCGGATATGACGAAAAGGTCGACCATGACGCCGAAGGCCGAATTTCGGCACAACTGTCAGCAGACGGCACCACCAATTACGTAACCTGGGATTCTCAAGATCGGCCCATTATGTCCGTTCGAGATGGCGAGCAAACCAGCCAGGTGTATGACGAGGAGTCGAACGTCACCGATAAGTATGGTCCGGCGCCGGTCGCTTGCTTCGACGCGGCCTCGATGCCGTCAGGAGTAACGGCGAATGGTCCTGCAATCGGTTATCGGCCGCTCGCTGACTCGTCAAGTGCTGAAGGTTGCGGTGTTGTGGTGCCTCATGCCACTAACACCTACGACGAGGGGCTCAGTGGGCTCGCGGCAGAGTACTGGCCGAACGGCGCGGAGTCCGGCTCCCCCGTGCTTCACACCACCGGTGTGGATGCACCAGCCTCAGCGTGTCAGGAGTCCTCGGCAGACTCGAACTCGACGAGCCTGTGCGCGAAGTGGCCGTCCGGGTCCACGCCGGCGAACATTGGCACTGATACTGACCACCAGTGGTCAATGCGTCTGACGGGAACGATCAGTTTGCCCAGCAGCGGCCAGTGGATGATGTGTGTCTTCAACTCCTCGAATCTTAATCTTACTGTCGACATCGACGGATCGTTGGAGACCACCACTGACGCATACGTGACACCCGACTCGGCGAACGAGGGCTACTACCACGGTCCTCCGCCAGCGAGTATCGCAGAAAACAACACCCAATTTTCCGGATGGTTGTCACCCTCCTGCGGGTATGGATTTGAAGAAGACCCGATCTACCGATCTCTGTCGGCAGGAGTCCATTCGATATCGGTCGACCTCCAAGAATCGTCAGCGTCAACGACAGGGTTTGACGTAATGCTTTTGGCCCCCGGCAGCAGCACATTGGCGGAGGTGCCGCTTTCATCCCTGAGTCCTGGATACGGGCTGAGCACGTCGGCGGTCGACCCAGACGGACTGCGGACGAGGACGACATATTCGGCTGAGAACTTGGGCCCGGAATACGGTTTGCCGACTGCGGAGACAGCTGGAGCGGGCACTGGGGCAGCGACTACCACGACTACGACTTACGAGCCGCCATCGGCAGGATATCTCCGTCGCACCAGTTCGACCCTTCCCAGCGGGGCGACTACCACCTACGACTATTACTCCGGCATCGGTGGACCAGTTGCGGCCGTGTGTGGAGTGTCGTCCGACACGCCACAAGGCGGCCAAGTTGAGGCTGAGACGGAGCCCGGCGCCAACGGCGGAGCCGGACGCGAGCAGCAGTTCGTTTATGATGCGGCCGGCCGGCAAGTCGGCCGTCGTGTCGGACCAGCAGCATCTATCACTTCGGCACTATGGCAGTGCACCGCGTACGATTCTCGGGGCCGGGTTACCTCGGTGACGATTCCTGCGAACGCAACTTCAGCAGCTCGCACCGTTTCGTACGGCTACAACGTTGGCGGAAACCCTGCCACTAGTAGTGTTTCCGACGGGTCTGGAACGATTAGCTCGACGGTCGACCTCCTGGGGCGGCCGGTTAGTTACACGGATGCGAGTGGAACCACCACTGCCACGATGTATACCCGATCGGGCCTAGTCGCGGGCACAGCGGGCCCGCAGGGCACCATCGTGCCGCTCATCAACTCCGAAACAAGCAAAGTGGACGCAACATATGTGAATGGTACGCGGGTTGCTTCGATGACGTATTCCGGCCCCGGCGGGCAACTCAGCGGAGTGCTGTACGGCAACGGTGATTCGGCGGCGATAAGTTATGACGCCTTCCAGCGCGAGGATGAAGTTCTGTTCAACGACGATTCGAGCGGGGGGTTCATTAGCGGCGAAAAGATCTCGAGATCTGCTGCGGGTCGGATTGTCACCGACTTGCAAGATGTTGACGGCACGCAGCTGACCAATCCGAACCCAGCAGGAGTCGACGCGCCGGATTATGTTTACGACGGCTCGGGACGTTTGGTTTCGGCTTACGAATCGGACGGGCTTGCGGTTTTCGGTTATGGAACAAACAGCCCGTCAGAGGGATGCGTCAACTCTTCGCAGGGTGCAGACACAAACCGGACGAGCGTCACAATTCACCATATCTCGGGTTCGTCGTCGACTACCGATTACTGCTACAACATGGCCAATCAGTTGGTCTCATCCATGACTGGCTCTCGTGTGTCGTCGAACTACGCTTATGACGGGAGAGGCAATCAGACGGAAGACGATGGCATGTCGCTCACGTGGGATTCTTCCGGTCGTCTTGCAACCACGACGACGGCTTCCGGCATGACGACGACATATAGTTACGATGCGGTCGATCGCGTAACTCGGGTTCAAAGCGGTAGCGATGTAGTTCAGTATGTCTATGCTGGATATTCCGACGTTGCATCGGAGGCAATCGCTGGAACGACGAGGATGCTGCAGGTCCCTCTTGCTGGTGGCGTCGTGTTGAGTTTGGCGAATGTTTCGAGTAACGATGTTTGGTCGTTCTCGGATCTAAAGGGGAACCTTGTTGCGTCGGCCGACGACTCGGGTGCAGTCATTGGATCGCCAGCCACGTACGACCCGTGGGGTCGTCTAATCAGTGGCCAGGCGCCGAGCAACACCGGCGGTACGGATCAGCTTGGCGCGAACGGCGCGTTCGGCAAAACCACGGATTCGTCCTCAGGGCTAATTATGCTGGGCGCACGTGCTCTCAATCCCTCCGAGGGCCGTTTCATGACTGTAGATCCTGTTGAGGGTGGATGTGCGAACCCTTATACTTATAGCTTTGGTGACCCGATAAATCATCCGGACCTGACCGGCCGAGACGGTTGCGATTCCTCCGGTCTTCTCGCGGGTATGATCTCCATAACCTTGGGCATCACTTCAATGGCCATCGCCGTTAGTGTAGGTGCGGAAGCAGTCCCGCTACTGGTGGCTCTAGGGGCCACTGGTCTGTTGGCGGGTGCTTATGCGACCTATACCGACCGCAGTTGTATGCAAGGTAATGACGACGCGTGCCCAGGCTTTATTCTTGGTGCGGCCGGAACCGTTCTTTCGCTCCCGAGTCTTGCACCGGGATTGCCGGACATCGTTGGCCTGCCCGCCTCTGCTGCCGGCATCTCACTGGGCACAGCAGGAACTATCGCCGACCTAGTCTCCGGGTACGGGAGTGCCGTGTGCAGCGTGGAAGGCGTAATTCATGACATTGGCACCGGCATCGGTGATCTCATCGGAGGCGTTGCCGGATTCCTCGGAAATCTGTTTTAGAGGCGATGGTGGTTGGGTTGAGTTTGGAAAGCATGGCGCCAGCGCCGTTCCACGCGCTGAGTCTGCCGGAGAGAAGGCTCGCCGTTCGTTACTTTGCTGTTTACGTAGATCGGCTGCATCGGGGACTTCCGGCTAGGCGGGGTCAGTCCGAATTAGCGTGTGCCCAGGCTGCCTGCGCTCAGGCGCTAAGATGGCGAACAGTTCCTATCGGCCTTCTTGGCGCTATTGGCCTGGTTCTGTTGACGGCGCATCTCGGTTCTTGGGGCATTTGGTCAGGCGTCGTGCTCATTTTGGTCTTTATTGCCGGAACGATACATGCTGTCATGGTTGCGCAGAAACAAGTCCAATACTTTCGGAATGCGTCTGATCGATAGGAATTGTCGTGTGCCCATGCAGTGCTTGAAGCGTGGCAGATCCCGTATGGTTGCCGAGAGCAGCGGACGCCGCGCTCATCGCCATTGGCCGACGTGCGTAGCGTGGCGGAGCCCTGTAGCGGGTTCCACTGGCGGTCGTAGACGTCGACTATGGCATCCGAGCTGTGACGGGTCACCAGGCGTACGGCGCGGGTTGAGGCTCCTGCGCGCCGGCCCTGGGTGACCAGGCCGGCGCGCAGCGAGTGGTAGCCGTACAGGTCGGCTCGATAGCCGGCGGCGTCGAGGCGGGTCAGGATCATCTCCCCCAGCGCATTGCCGGTGATGCCGCGCAGCCGCGGCGCCTCACCGGTCCCGCCGGCGGACACCAGGTTCCCCGAGGTCCAGGTCGGCGTTGCGATCGTGGCGGTGCGCCGGTTGCGGTAGGTCGCTCGCAGCACGGGCTGCTCGGCAGCCAGCGCTGGGGAGTCCGGAAGACCTGCCCGGCAGATGTGGGTCGTGCACTCCGGCTGATGGGTCTGGTGGTTGAACAGGATCCGCATCGTCTCCCGACGCTGCTCTGAAGCGTCTAGATCGGGATCGGAGGCAATCGCGACCAGGCCTGCCCAGTGGACGTAGGCACACGCGACGCAAGTGCGCGTTGCGGACCCGTAGGGCACGGCTATTAGGGAGGGCTTGGCGTTGTCCTGGTTGGCCTTCGACTTGCCGACGGTGATCCACAACCCGTCGTGCGGGTGGAGCTCGACCTGGCCGAAGCGCAGCGCGGCCACCTCCGAGCGGCGCAGTGCCGCGGCCCACCGCAGCCACGGTGCGAGGGTGTCGCGCTGTCGCGCGCGGCCGAGACGCCGGCCGCGTAGATGTCGTGCTCCATCGTATCGATGAGGGTGAGCAGGTCCTGCGGCAGCAGTGGCCGCTTGCGGACCACGGGCCCCTGGCGCTTGCTGGCCAGCCCGAAGAGGGGTCTGCTGAACGAGTAGGGGACTTCCAGATCGGCTAGGACGAGGGTCCTGGCTGGAAGGATGGTCCATCGTGGCTGGCAGGTATCCCAGAGAGTTCAAGGATGACGTGATCCGGGTCGCCCGTGATTGCGGTCCGGGTGAGACTCTCGAGCAGATCGCGCACGACTTCGGTGTGCATCCGGTGACACTCTCGAAGTGGATCCGTGAAGCCGATGTCGAGGACGGCATCAAGCCCGGCCTCACGAAGGACCAGGCCGCCGAGCTGCGGGAAGCAAGGCGCCGGATTCGGCGTCTGGAGCAGGAGAACGAAGTACTTCGCCGGGCGACGGCGTATCTGTCGCAGGCTAATCTCCCGGGAAAAGGCTCTACCCGCTCGTGAGAGACCTCGCGGCGAGCGGTGTGCCCGCGCAGGTCGCCCTGGAGACGCTCGGACTGGGTCGCTCGCCCTACTACCGCTGGCTCAAGAACCCCGTCACCGATTCGGAGTTGAGCCAGGCCTACCTCGCGAACGCGTTGTTCGACGCCCACCGAGACGACCCGGAGTTCGGCTACCGGTTCCTCTTCGACGAGGTTAGCGACGCCGGCCACGAAGTGTCAGAGCGCACCGTATGGCGGATCTGCTCGGACAACGGCTGGTGGAGCGTGTTCGGAAAGAAGAAGCGCGGCAAGAAGGCCGGCGGAAACAGGGTCGGCGCGCCCGCGCATGAGGACCTGGCATGAGGACCTGGCATGAGGACCTGGCATGAGGACCTGGTGCGCCGCGACTTCAGCGCCGAGCGGCCCAACCAGCTGTGGTTGCCCGACTTGACCGAGCACCGCACGGCCGAAGGCAAGCTGTACCTCTGCCGCGATCAAGGACGTCTGGTCCAACCGCATCGTCGGGTACTCCATCAGCGATCGGATGGAGTCCAAGATCGCTGTCGACGCGCTCAACAACGCGGTCGCCAGGCGTCGGATCGATGGCATCGGGGTTGATGGATGTCGTCTGCATTCTCATCGCGGGTCGCAATTTCGCAGCCGGAAGCTGCAGCAGGCGTTGTGGCGTCATCAGATGCTCGGATCGATGGGCCAGGTCGGCTCTGCTGGCGACAACGCGGCGATGGAGTCGTTCTTCAGCCTGCTGCAGAACAACGTCCTCAACCGCCGTCGCTGGGACACCCGAGAGGAACTCCGCATCGCGATCGTGTCCTGGATCGAGCGGACCTACCACCGCCGTCGACGCCAAGACCGGCTCGGTCGGTTGACCCGATCGAGTTCGAAATCATGATGAGCAAGGCCGCCGATCAGGCAGCGTAATCAGAAGTCCCCTGATCGTTCAGCAGACCCAAGGTTCGAATCCTTCACCTGCCACCGTGTGATGTCTCAGGACATCGCGGACAGCGGACCTACGGAAACATAGGTCCGCTGTTTGGTTTTTGGGTGGTGTTGCGGGCTGGGCCGGGTGGTCGTCCGGTGGGCTGGTAGTCGCGGTTGGGGTCGATGGTCAGTTCGCGGAGGAGTTCACCGGTGGCGGCGTTGATGATGCGGACGTTGAGGTCTTCGACCAGGAGCAGGACGTAGGTTCCGGCGTAGGTTCGCCCGATGCCGATGTGGCGTAGTCGCCCATTGATGCGCAGGGCGACGTTGCCGGCTTTGCTGATCTTGTCGGTGCGGACCCGGTCGTGGGTATCGGCGCTGCGGTCGCTGCCGGGGGCGGCTTTGGGGCGCGCGTGGTAGGTCGTGGCTGGGGTTGCTCGGCGTGGCAGCGAGCGGTGTGGCAGCGAGCGGTGTGGCCGGGTGGTGTTGTACTCGATGGCGAAGCGGTCCAGCAGGGTCTGGAGTTGGTTGATGGTGGCCGCTGGGTGGTTGGGCGCGCAGCCAGTTCTTCATGGTCTGTTGGAAGCGTTCGACCTTGCCGCAGGTGGTGGGGTGGTTCGGCCGTGAGTCTTCTGGGTGATGTCGAGTCGGCGCAGCTCATGTTCGAGCATGCTGCGGCCACCGCGTCCGCCGGCGAAGCGGACGGTGTAGACCATGCCGTTGTCGGTCAGGGTGGATGCGGGATAGCCGTGTTGGCCTGCGGCGATGCGGAAGGTGTCGGCCACGATCTTGGCGGTGATCCGGAGGTGTGCGCTGATGTGCAGGGCGTAGCGGGAGTGGTCGTCGAGTCAGGTGATGATCTCGACGTCGGCGCCCGGGGTGCCGTCTTGTTGGGTAAGGCGGTAGTGGGTGAAGTCCGATTGCCAGGTCTCGTTGGGCTGTTCGGCGACGAAGCGGATGTAGGAGGACTCGGGGCGCTTACTCGGGTCGGGTGCTATCGCGTTGTTGCGGGCCAGGATCCGGTGGATCGTGGCGCGGGACAGATTCAGCCTGTGGTGGTGTTGCAGGTGCCAGGCGATGGTCTCCGCGCCGGCGTCGTGTCCAGCCTCGGTGAGCTGTTTGCGCAGCGCGCGCACGAGGTCGACCACCACTGTGGGTGTCGCGTTGGGACTGGTCTTGGGGCGTCGCGAGCGGGGTTCGAACGCCGCTTCGCCGTCGGTCTTGTAGCGGCCCAGGAGCTCATAGAGCCACGATCGGGACACGCCGTAGTCGCGGGCGACTTCGGTCACGGAGCGCTTCTCCACAATGACGGCGGTGATGACCAGGCGGGCCTTTGACATCCCGCACACCTACCGCGAGGTGTCATGACACCTGCCCGTCGCATGGGGCGAGGTGCCCGGTATTTCCTGAGACACCCTGTCCGGGGTGTCGTGCGACATGTGTCCGGTATCTCCTGAACCAGGATCCTTCACCTGCCACCGGATGATGTCTTCAGGACATCGGCGAGAACGGACCTACGGAAACGTAGGTCCGTTCGTCATTTCCGAAGGGTCCGGGTGGGCCGTCCCGACAGGGCTCGCTGATCAGCGGCCGTTCCGCACGGTCGAGCGCGTCACCCCGGCCACGATCAGGTCGGCGAGCAGCCGGTAGGCGGCGGCGTCGTCGAGGGAGGTGGCGGACTTGATCTCGCCGCGCTGGATGGCCGCCATCACGGTCCCGGCGACAGCGCCGACGAAGGCAGCGTCCAGGCTCGCGCTGGCATCCGCCTCCCGGTTCGCCGTCGCCACCAGTTCTTGGACGCGGGCAGCGGCGATCGCGGTGTTGCGCAGGTAGATCTCCCGTGCGGGCTCGAACGCCTCGAGGTCGGTGAAGAAGGCCGGCGAGGCCGGTGCGAGCTGGGCCGAGATGGCTTCGAGGTAGGTGCCGATCCGGGCGATCGGGTCGTTCTCCTCGGCGATGCGTGTCTCGACCGCCTCGGTCGCGCGGCGGAAGAAGTCGCGCACGACGGCCACGATGAGCTGCTCCTTGCTGGGCGCGACCTGGTAGAGCGTCGACTTCGAGCACTGCAACCGCGCCGACCAGTCCTCGATGCTGGCGATGCGGAACCCCTCCGCGAGGAAGAGGGCCACGAGACCGTCGAGCAGCTCGTCCCGCCGAGCCGAGCGGCGGGTGGTCGTTCCTAGCGTCACCATACCGAAAACCGTACCAGCGTCGCGACGGGAGTACAGTGATGAGTACCGCAACCCGAGGGGACGCCATGCCCGCAGAGCGACTGATGCCGACACCGGAGTCGACCGACCTGATCGAGCTCACCCGCGCCATCGCCGCGCGCGAGCTGGCTCCGTACGTCGACGAGGCCGAACGCGCCCACCGCTTCCCTCGCGAGGCCTTCCGGGCCCTGGGCCGTGCCGGCCTGCTCGGGTTGCCCTACCCCGAGGAGTACGGCGGCGGTGAGCAGCCGTACGAGGTCTACCTCCAGGTGGTCGAGGAGATCGCCTCGGCCTGGGCGGCGGTCGGCGTCGGCACGAGTGTGCACGCGCTGTCCTGCTTCGGCCTCGCGCAGGCCGGGACCGAGGAGCAGCGCAACACCTGGCTCCCCGACATGCTCGGCGGTGAGCTGCTCGGTGCGTACTGCCTCTCCGAGGCCCATGCAGGCTCGGACCCGGCGGCGATGCGGACCCGCGCCGTGCGGCACGGCGACGAGTACGTGATCGACGGCGCCAAGGCCTGGACCACCCACGGCGGCGAGGCCGACTTCTACAAGGTGATGGCGCGCACCTCCGACGACGGCGGCCGGGGGATCTCCTGCTTCCTGGTGCCGGCGGACACGCCGGGGCTGCGCGCGGACGCGCCGGAGGACAAGATGGGGCTGATGAGCTCCACCACCGCCACCATGCTCTTCGACGGTGTCCGGGTGCCGGCCGAGCGGCGCCTGGGTGCCGAGGGCCAGGGCCTTCCCATCGCGCTGGCCGGGCTCGACTCCGGTCGGCTGGGGATCGCCGCCGTCGCCACGGGAGTGGCCCAGGCCGCGCTCGACGTGGCGGTGAGCTATGCACGCGAGCGCGAGGCCTTCGGCCGTCCGATCATCCAGCACGAGGGCCTGGCCTTCCTGCTGGCCGACATGGCCGCGGCGGTCGAGTCCGCCCGGGCGACCTACCTGCACGCCGCCCGGCTCAAGGATGCCGGCCGGGCGTTCTCCCGGCAGGCGTCGATCGCGAAGATGGTCGCCACGGACAACGCGATGAAGGTCACCACCGACGCCGTCCAGGTGCTCGGGGGCGCCGGATACACGCGCGACTTCCCGGTCGAGCGCTACATGCGCGAGACCAAGGTGATGCAGATCTTCGAGGGCACCAACCAGATCCAGCGTCTGGTGATCAGCCGCACCCTGGGCTGACGGCCGGCCTCGAGGGGTCGCGCCTCAGAGATCGAAGCTCGGCACCGCCGGCGCCTCGGCCTGCAGCGCAGCGCTGATGGCGTGCATGGCGGCGCGGGCCGCCTTCTGAGCCTGGGCCGGATCGTCGTGTACGTCGGGGGCGTGGTCGCCCACGGTCTCCAGGATGGCGATCGCCAACCGCGCGGTGACGACACTGAAGATGTCGCCGTGCGGGCGGCCGAGTCGCTCGGCGACGGCCTCCTCGAGCTCGGTGCGCTCCTGGCGGACCTCGTCGTGCAACCGCATCTTCGCCGCCGGGGCTACCGCGAGGATCTCGAAGATGGCCCGGCGCTCTGCCATCTCGGCGCGGGGCGCTGTCATCAGTGCCTCGATGGCGTGCCCCAGTGCCTGTTCGAGCGGCTCCTCCGCGGGTCGTCGGCGGAACTCGGCCACCAGGTGGCCACGCAGGCTCAGCGGCGTGACGAGCAGCATCTCCTTGGTCGGGAAGTAGCGGTAGAGGGTCGAGGTCCCCACCTCGGCCGCTGCAGCGATCTCCTCCATGGTCGTCGCGTCGTACCCCTGCGTCTCGAAGAGGCGCAGCGCGGCTCTGAGGATCGTGTCGTGCGTCCGCGCCGCCTTCATCTCGCGCAAGCCCATGGTGGTGAAGATAACAGACACTATCTTTTGGTAGTAACTCCCACATTGGTTACGCTCAGGGTGCCGTCGGTCCCCGGTCGACGTGCCGTACGCATCCGACGAAGGGGCTTGATCGCATGGCATGGCAGCTGTTCCGGCTCGGCCGGTGGTGCTTCCGCCACCGCCGCATCGTGGTGGCCTTCTGGCTCGTCCTGCTGATCGGCGTCGGCGTCGGCTCCAAGACGTTGGCCGGCAGCACGGACGACCAGTTCACCCTCAACGGCATCGAGTCCACCCAGGCGTTCGACCTGATCAAGGCCCGTACGCCGGGCGCCGCGCCCGACGGTGCCAGCGCCCAGGTGGTGTTCCAGGCGCCGAAGGGCCAGCAGCTCACCTCTGCGTCCAACAAGGCGGCTGTGGAGCGGGCGCTCGCCCTGGTGAAGACCAAGGACGTCGTCTCGGTCGCGGACCCGTTCACCGCCGGGACGGTGTCGAAGGACGGCACCGTCGCCTACGCCTCGGTGAGCTACGCCAAGCAGGCCGTCGACCTGACCGACGCCGACAAGTCAGCCGCCGAGGCGGCCAAGGCGAGCGGCACCAAGGCCGGGCTCACCGTCGCGATCGGTGGCGACGCCTTCCAGAGCACCAGCGCCGGCGGGGCGGCCGAGGGGATCGGCATCCTGGTCGCCCTGTTCGTGCTGGTCATCACCTTCGGCTCGCTGATCGCGGCCGGGATGCCGCTGCTGACGGCGATCGTCGGGCTGGGCATCGGGCTGCTCGGGATCACCACCCTGACGGGCTTCCTCACGCTGAGCTCGACGACCTCCGCGCTCGGCAGCATGCTCGGCCTCGCCGTCGGCATCGACTACGCCCTCTTCATCATGTCCCGCTACCAGCACGAGGTCCGCAACGGACGCGACCCGGAGGAGGCGATCGGCCGCGCCGTCGGTACGGCGGGCTCCGCCGTCGTCTTCGCCGGCCTGACGGTGATCATCGCGCTTGCCGGACTCTCGATCTGCGGCATCGGCTTCCTCACCCAGATGGGTCTCGGCGGTGCCGGCATGGTCGCCCTCGCCGTCCTGATCGCCCTCACCCTGCTGCCCGCGCTGCTCGGCTTCGCCGGCAAGCGGGTGCTCGGCGGGAAGCTGCGCTTCCTCAAGGCCCGCGACGCCGAGGGCAGTGACGACGTGCGCACCAACGGTCGCCGGTGGGTCGAGCTGGTCGCCCGGCTGCGTGTGCCGTTCCTGGTCGGCGGGATCCTCCTGGCCGCGGTGCTGTCGTTCCCGGTCACGAAGATGCAGCTCGCCCTCCCGGACAACGCCACCGCCGCCGCCGGTAGCGACCAGCGGGTCGGCTACGACCTGATCGCCGACTCCTTCGGTGCGGGCGCCAACGGACCGCTGGTGGTCGTCGTGGACACCGCCGGTGCCGGATCGGGCCAGCAGGCGCTCGACGCGGTGAACACGGCCGTCGCCACGATCGAGGGTGTCAAGACCGACGTCGTCGCGGTGATCCCTCCGGCCGGGGCCGGCAGCGACGCCACCCCGGCCGCCCGGCAGCAGCTCGTCAAGCAGCTCGATGCGGCGCGCTACGCGACGGTGACGGTGATCCCGCGGAGCGGCCCCTCCGACCAGGCCACCAAAGATCTGGTGGGCACCATCCGCGCCGACCTCTCGGACCTGACGAGCCGGACGGGTGCGCGCGCCCTGGTCAGTGGTCAGACCGCCGTGGGCGTGGACATCTCGCAGAAGCTGACCGATGTCTTCCCGCGCTACCTGCTGGTGGTGGTCGGGCTGGCGTTCGTCCTGCTGGTGCTGGTCTTCCGCTCGATCCTGGTGCCGCTGAAGGCCGCTGTCGGCTTCCTGCTCTCGGTCGGCATCTCGCTGGGCACCACCGTGGCCGTGTTCCAGTGGGGCTGGCTCAACAACCTGATCGGACTCGACGTGACCACCCCCGTCGTGTTCATCCTGCCGCTGCTGCTCACCGGCGTGCTCTTCGGCCTGGCGATGGACTACGAGGTCTTCCTGGTGACCCGGATGCGGGAGGCGTACGTCCACGGCGAGGAGGCTCGTGCGGCCGTCCGGACCGGCTTCAGCCACAGCGCACGCGTGGTCACCGCGGCGGCAGCGATCATGACTGGCGTCTTCTGCGGGTTCGCGCTGGGTGACGACGTGCTGATCAAGACCATCGGGTTCGCCCTCGCGGTCGGTGTCATCGCCGACGCCTTCCTGGTCCGCATGACCCTGGTCCCGGCCCTGATGTCGATCGTGGGCAAGCACATCTGGTGGCTGCCGCGCTGGCTGGACCGGCTGCTGCCCGATCTGGACATCGAGGGCGAGAGCCTCGAGCGCCGGTTGCATGCCCAGCAGGGCGAGGCGCAGACCGCCTCGGTGTGAACGGGTCGTTCGTGTGGACGTGGTAGAGATCCCAGGGTGACCAGTCGCCTCGCCAACCTCCGAGACCTCGGCAACCTGCCGCTCGCCCGTGGAGGTCGCACCCGTCCGGGGGTGCTGCTGCGCAGCGATGCCCCCTACGACGGGGACCTCGACCCGACCGGGCTCCCCGAGGGCGTCTCCTGGCCGCCCGCGGCGGTGATCGACCTGCGGGCGGAGCGGGAGCGGGTGCGCTCGCCGTACCCGTGGCCGACCAGCACGCTCACCGTCGCGCACGAGCTGCACGATGCAGGGGATCTGAGCCGGATGCCGCAGCTGGGCCTGGTGGCGGTCTACGCGTCGATCCTGGAGACGGCGGCCGAGCGCGTCACCGCCGTACCGGGACTGCTCGCCCCCGAGGGCCCGACCTTGATCCACTGTGCCGCAGGCAAGGACCGGACCGGCATCGTCGTCGCCGTTCTCCTGCTGCTCGCCGGCGTCGAGCCCGAGGCGGTGGTCGCCGACTACCTGCTGACGGCGGCGCAGATGGACGGGGTCGTCGCGCGCCTCACCGCCGCCGGCGGGTTGAAGCCCGGGCGCTCGCGCGAGGAGTGGCTCGCCGCACCCGAGGAGGCCGGCCGGCTGGTCGTCGACACGGTGACCGCGCACCCCGGTGGCGTCGAGGGTTGGTACGTCGAGCACGGCGGCGACCCGGCCGCGCTGGAGCGCTTCCGGGCTCGCTTCGTCGGCGGCGCCTGAGCGCGGCGGCTCGCTCAGATCGTGTCGAGCCGCTCGTCGATCTCCGCGAAGCGGGTGACCTGCGGGCGCTCGATGACGGTGCCGCCGACCACGACGCAGTGCGGCGCGGTGAAGGTCCGGAAGTCCTCGAGGGGGTGGGCGTCCAGGACGACCAGGTCGGCAGCCAAGCCGGTCCGGACCGACCCGGTCACCGCGTCGAGACCGAGGATGCGGGCGTTCTCCTGGGTCGCCGCGTGCAGCGCCCGGGCGGGGCTGAGGCCGCCGAAGCGGACGAGCAGGTCGAGCTCGCGCCAGGTGTTGTAGTGCGTCACGTGCGTCAACGCCGCGTCGGTGCCCATCCCGATGGTGATGTCGTTGGCGATCGCGTCCGCCACGCCCCGCAGCATCTCCTCGCCGATGATCTCGGCATTCGCGCGGGCGACTGCGTTGATGCCGGTGAGCTCGGGATCGAGCTTGATCAGTGCAAGGCAGACCTGGAGCGTCGGGATCAAGGCCGAGAACCCGCGCAGCGAGCGGGGGTTGTCCCTGAACAGCTCGATCATCTCCTCGCTCATGCTGGCGCCGTGCTCGATCGTGTCGACGCCGGCGCGCAGCGCGGCGGTGATCCCGGCCCGGCTCTGCGCGTGCGCGGCGACCACGATGCCGGCGTTGTGCGCCTCCTCGCAGATCGCCGTCATCTCCTCCTCGGTCATCTGGGGACGGCCGGCCTCACCGACGACGCGGGCGTCGGTGACCCCGCCGGTCGCCGCGATCTTGATCGCGGTCACGCCCTTGCGCAGGCTCCGGCGTACGTTGCGCCGCGCGTTCCAGGGCGAGTCGCTGACCAGGGCGATCTGCGGGGCGCCGTGGCCTCCGCTGATGGCCATCAGCGGGCCCGAAGCGAGCACCCGGGGCCCGACGTACCTCCCCGCGGCGATCTCGTTCGCGACGGCGACGACCTCGTAGCCGACGTCGCCGACGCTGCGCAGCGTGGTCACGCCCGAGTGCAGCTGGGTCGAGACGTTGGCCCGGGTCCGTCGCTTCACCATCCAGCCGCCGGGTGGGCTGTGCATGAAGGCCGCCACCAGCGCCTCCGCCGACTCCTTGAGCAGGATCGGCGGCAGCGGCTTGCCGTCGGCGAACAGGTGCGTGTGGGCGTTGATCAGCCCCGGTACGACGAAGCGCCCGCTCCCGTCGATGATCCGGTGGCCGGCCGGCACGGCCACCTCGGCGGCTGCGCCGACCTGGGCGATGCGGCCCTCGCCGTCGACCACGATCGTGGTCGCGGGCCGGACGGTGCCGTCCCTGTCACCGGTCACGAGGGTGACGTCGGTGAGGGCGAACGGTGTGCTCATGGTGCTGGGTCCCTTCCGGTGGCTGATCCATCGCCGCTGCTGCGGCGCCGGCTGTTCACCGCCTCACCGGACCGGTCGGCCCGCCTAGCCGCGCTTCCGGCGCAACCAGGGGAACATCGAGCCCACCGCCACGCCGACCACGAAGAGGATCAGCAGCCAGATCCAGGTCGGCATCGACATGGACCAGAACAGGAAGTGCACTCGCCGCGAGGAGGTGTTCTGGAAGACGAAGACCAGTGCGAGGACGACGAGCACCGCCACGAGCACGGTCCGCACGCTCACGCTCCGTGACGTCGAGGCCTGATCTGCCATGCCCAACCACCGCTCTCGTGGCGCTCATCGGCGGCTCCGGGTCGTCCGCCCGCGTGAACATCTTGTCCACCCAGCCGGCATTTCGCCACCGTCGGGAAGGTAAAAAGCGCAGCACGCCCCGCGGTGGGCAGGTGTGCGGGCGTGCGGCATGCTGGAGGTTCCGCCTCCGACCCGAAAGGTTCGCGACATGCAGCAGGTGAAGGGTGTCATCGCCCGGTCCAAGGGTGCGCCGGTCGAGCTGGTCACCATCAACATCCCCGACCCGGGCCCGGGGGAGGCGGTGGTGAGCATCCAGGCGTGCGGGGTGTGCCACACCGACCTGCACTACCGCGAGGGCGGCATCAACGACGAGTTCCCGTTCCTGCTGGGCCACGAGGCCGCCGGAGTGGTGGAGTCGGTCGGCGAGGGCGTCACCGAGGTGGCGGCCGGTGACTTCGTGATCCTCAACTGGCGGGCCGTGTGCGGGCAGTGCCGAGCCTGCCGGCGCGGGGAGCCCCAGTACTGCTTCAACACCCACAACGCCTCCCAGCGGATGTCGCTCGAGGACGGCACCGAGCTCTCGCCGGCCCTGGGCATCGGTGCGTTCGCCGAGAAGACGCTGGTCGCAGCGGGCCAGTGCACCAAGGTCGATCCCGCGGCCCGCCCGGCTGCCGCGGGGCTCCTGGGCTGCGGCGTGATGGCCGGCATCGGCGCGGCGATCAACACCGGCGGCGTGACCCGCGGCACGTCGGTCGCGGTGATCGGCTGCGGCGGCGTGGGGGTCGCGGCGATCGCCGGCTCGGCGTTGGCGGGTGCGAACCCCATCATCGCTGTCGACATCGACGCCAAGAAGCTGGAGCAGGCCCGCCGGCTCGGCGCGACGCACACGGTCGACTCCTCCGCAGGCGATCCGGTGGCGGCCATCAAGGAGATCGCCGGACGGTTCTACGAGGGCGCCGAGGGCGCCGACGTGGTGATCGAGGCCGTCGGTCGCCCCGAGACGTGGCAGCAGGCGTTCTATGCCCGCGACCTGGCCGGCACCGTGGTGCTCGTCGGCGTACCGACTCCGGACATGAAGGTGCCGGACCTGCCGCTGATCGACGTCTTCGGCAGGGGTGGAGCGCTGAAGTCGTCGTGGTACGGCGACTGCCTGCCCTCGCGGGACTTCCCGATGCTGATCGACCTCTACCGGCAGGGCCGGCTGGACCTGGACGCCTTCGTCTCCGAGGAGATCGGGATCGGCGACATCGAGGCGGCCTTCGACAAGATGCACCGTGGCGAGGTGCTGCGCTCGGTGGTGGTCCTGTGACCGTCCGGGTCGACCACGGCGTGACCTCGGGGACGTTCACGCTGGACGGCGAGACGTATCAGGTCGACAACAACGTCTGGGTGGTCGGCGACGACGAGGAGTGCGTCGTGATCGACGCGCCGCACTCCGTCGAGGGCATCCTCGCGGTCGTGGGGGAGCGACGGGTCAAGGCGATCGTGTGCACCCACGCCCACGACGACCACGTCCGGGTAGCGCCCGCGTTGCGGGCGGCGGTCAACGACGGCTCGGGCGCACCGATCCTGCTGCACCCCGACGACCGGCCGCTGTGGGAGCTGACCCACGGCGGTCCCGACGATGTCGACGGTGAGCTGTGGGACCTCGACCTGGCCGACGGGCTGACGCTGGAGGTGGCTGGGACGACGCTGCGGGTGCTGCACACCCCAGGACACGCGCCGGGGGCGGTCTGCCTCTACGCGCCGGAGCTGGGCTGCGTGTTCACCGGCGACACCCTCTTCCAGGGCGGCCCCGGTGCGACCGGCCGCTCCTTCAGCGACCGGCCCACCCTCGAGGCCTCGATCCGCGCGGCGCTGTTCGTGCTGCCGGAGGAGACGGTGGTGCACACCGGGCACGGGGACGACACCACGATCGGTGCGGAGAAGGAGCTGCTGGGGTCCTGAGGGCTGGGCCGTGGTGCGCGAGCTGCTGGGGAACCGGCCCAGCAGCAGAAAATTGGACGACCGTCCTGCGCATACCCGCCCCGGGTAGGGGAACAGGCCCGACATGGCCCTCGTCCCCTTCGTTTGTACCTACGACGAGGGCATGCGCACCCTCACCCTCTCCGGTGACCTCGACGAGGTCGGCGCGGGCCGGCTCCGCCAGCAGCTCGCCGCCGCGATGGTCGACCGCAGCGGCTCGCTGGTGCTCGATCTCAGCGCCGTCGGATCGCTGCCGAGCTCGGCCGTCGGCGTGATCGCGGCGGCCCGCGCCGACATGCGGGCCCACTTCAACAGCCTCGACCTCGTGGCGACGCCCGGCACCGTCGCGAGCGCGGTGTTGCCGCGCTACGGGATGAGCGTGCACGCCGCCGATACGCGTGCTGCGGATCACGCCTGAACCTGCCCGGCCACGGGTACCCCATCGGCGTCCATCGTGACGACAGACAGGGGAGGCCTGTGGAGATCTGGCCGGGACAGCCGTATCCGCTCGGCGCTACGTTCGACGGCAACGGCACCAACTTCGCATTGTTCAGCGAGGTCGCGGAGGGCGTCGAGCTGTGCCTGTTCGACGACTCGCCCGAGCGCAGGGAGACAAGGGTCGAGCTGACCGAGGTGGACGCCTACGTCTGGCACGGCTATGTGCCCTCGGTGCAGCCGGGCCAGCGGTACGGCTACCGGGTGCACGGGCCCTGGGACCCCGCTCAGGGACTGCGCTGCAACCCGGCGAAGCTGCTGCTGGACCCCTACGCGAAGGCCACGACGGGCGACATCGACTGGGACCAGAGCCTGTTCGGGTACACCTTCGGTGACCCGGACTCGCGCAACGACGACGACTCGGCAGCGCACATGATGCTGGGCGTGGTGACCAACCCCTACTTCGACTGGGAGGGGGACCGCCCGCCGGGCATCCTCTACAGCGAGTCGGTCATCTACGAGGCCCACGTCAAGGGCCTGACCCAGCTGCACCCGGAGGTGCCCGAGGAGCTGCGCGGGACCTACCTGGGCATCGCGCATCCGGCGGTGATCGAGCACCTGCAGAAGCTGGGCATCACGGCGATCGAGCTGATGCCGGTGCACCAGTTCGTCCAGGACAGCACGCTGCTGGACAAGGGCCTGCGCAACTACTGGGGCTACAACACGCTGGGCTTCTTCGCGCCGCACGCCGACTACGCCAGTCACCGCACCGAGCTCGCCGGCGCGACGGTGCCGGCCCAGGCGGGCTCCCAGGTGCAGGAGTTCAAGCAGATGGTCAAGACGCTGCACGCGGCCGGGATCGAGGTGATCCTCGACGTGGTCTACAACCACACCGCCGAGGGCAACCACATGGGCCCGACACTGTCGTTCAAGGGCATCGACAACCCGGCCTACTACCGGCTGGTGGAGGACGACCGGCGCTATTACATGGACTACACCGGCACTGGCAACAGCCTCAACGTCCGGCAGCCGCACAGCCTCCAGCTGATCATGGACTCGCTGCGCTACTGGGTCAGCGAGATGCACGTCGACGGCTTCCGCTTCGACCTCGCCGCCACGCTGGCGCGCGAGTTCTACGACGTCGACCGGCTCTCCTCCTTCTTCGAGCTCGTGCAGCAGGACCCGATCGTCTCGCGGGTCAAGCTGATCGCCGAGCCGTGGGACATCGGTCCGGGCGGCTACCAGGTCGGCGGCTTCCCGCCGCTGTGGACGGAGTGGAACGGCAAGTTCCGCGACACGGTCCGCGACTTCTGGCGCGGCGAGCCGTCGCTGGGCGACTTCGCCTCGCGGCTCTCCGGTTCCAGCGACCTCTACGAGCACTCCGGCCGCAAGCCGTTCGCGTCGATCAACTTCGTCACCGCCCACGACGGGTTCACCCTGCGCGACCTGGTCTCCTACGAGGGCAAGCACAACGAGGCCAACGGCGAGGACAACAACGACGGCGAGAGCCACAACCGGTCGCAGAACTTCGGTGTCGAGGGGCCGACCGATGACGCCGAGGTCCTGGCCGCGCGGGCCCGTACCCAGCGCAACCTGCTGGCGACCCTGCTGCTCTCCCAGGGCGTGCCGATGCTGCTGCACGGCGACGAGCTCGGCCGCACCCAGCAGGGCAACAACAACACCTACGCCCAGGACAACGAGCTGAGCTGGGTGCACTGGGAGGACGCCGACCAGCCGCTGCTGGAGTTCGCCGCCGCTGTCATCCACCTGCGTCGCTCGCACCCCACGTTCCGCCGGCGCCGGTTCTTCACCGGCATCGACGCCGACACCGACCAGCTCGACGACATCGTCTGGCTGCGGCTCTCCGGCGAGCCGATGGTGGACGAGGACTGGACGAGCCCGCAGAGCCAGTCGGTCGGGATGTATCTCAACGGCCAGCGCATCCCCGGCACCGACTCCCGCGGGCAGCGGGTGGTCGACGACCACTTCCTGCTGTTCTTCAACGCGGACGGTGACACGCAGGCGACCCTGCCCGGCAAGGAGTACGCCGAGGCCTGGGACGTGCTGATCGACACCGGCGCGGAGACCTCCGTCGTACCGGATCCGGTGCCGGCCGGCGCCACGCTCGACATCACCTCGCGCAGCGTCGTCGTCCTGCGTCAGCACCACGACCCGGTGGTGGCACCCGACCACTCGGTCGCGGCGTCGGTCGCTGCGCAGCAGGGACGGTGACGCGGGTGTCGAGCGGGATGCGGGTGCCGGCGAGCACCTATCGCCTCCAGATCACCGCCGAGTTCGACCTGTTCGCCGCCACCGACCTGCTGGGCTACCTGCACGAGCTCGGGGTGGACTGGGTCTACCTCTCGCCGCTGCTGGCGGCCGAGCCCGGCAGCGAGCACGGCTACGACGTGGTCGCCCACGACCACATCGACGAAGCGCGTGGGGGCGCCGCCGGCTTGGCGGCGCTCTCCGCGGAGGCGCGCCGGCTCGGCATGGGCGTGCTGGTCGACATCGTGCCCAACCACGTCGGCATCGCGACACCGCGGGAGGATCCCTGGTGGTGGGACGTGCTGCGGCTGGGGCGCGACTCCCCGCACGCCGCGGCGTTCGACATCGACTGGAGCGCCGGTCATGAGCGCATCCTGATCCCTGTCGTGGGCGACGACGACCTGCTGCCGGGCGGCCGGATCGACCACCTCAGCGTGGTGGAGGGGGAGGACGGGCCGGAGCTGGCCTACCACGACAACCTCTATCCGATCGCGCCCGGGACCGCGGACGACTACGCGGGACCGCAGGCGGCAGGCGGCGTCGATGCCAACACCGTGCACGACCGCCAGCACTACGAGCTGGCCTCGTGGCACAGCGCGGACGACGAGCTGAACTACCGCCGCTTCTTCGCCGTCAACACCCTCGCCGCGGTCCGCGTCGAGGAGCCGGAGGTGTTCGCCGAGACGCACGCCGAGATCCGACGGTGGTTCACCGAGGGCCTGGTCGACGGGCTGCGCGTCGACCACCCCGACGGGCTGCGGGACCCGCGCAAGTACCTCGCCGACCTGGCCGGTCTCACCGGCGGTGCCTACGTGCTCGTGGAGAAGATCCTGGAGCCGGGCGAGGAGCTGCTCGAGTCCTGGGCGACCGCCGGCACCACCGGGTACGACGTCCTCGGGCTGATCGACCGCGTCCTCACCGATCCCGCGGGGCAGCAGCCGCTCGACGAGCTGGAGGGCCGGCTGCGCGGCGGCCCGGTGGACTGGTCGCAGTTGGTGCACGACCGCAAGCGCGAGGTCGCCGACGGGATGCTCCGCTCGGAGGTCAAGCGGATCGTCCGCGATCTGCGCCGGCACCTGCCGGTCGTGCCGGCCTTCCGGGCCGAGGACGCCGTCGCCGAGCTGCTGGCCTGCTTCCCGGTCTACCGCTCCTACCTGCCCGAGGGCCGGGAGTACCTCGACGAGGCGTTCGCCTCGGCCCGGGCTCGTCGGCCCGACCTCGCGGCGACGTACGACGCCTTGGAGCCGTGGCTGACCAACGCCGACCTGGCCGCGAGCAAGCGCTTCCAGCAGACCAGCGGGATGGTGATGGCCAAGGGGGTGGAGGACTGCGCCTTCTACCGTTGGTCGCGACTCACGTCGCTGAACGAGGTCGGCGGGGACCCGGCGATCTTCGCGCTCGACGTGGAGGCGTTCCACGCCGCCATGGTGGAGCGGCAGCGCTACTGGCCCGATGCCATGACGACCACCTCCACCCACGACACCAAGCGTGGCGAGGACGTCCGCGCCCGGATCGAGGTGCTGGCCGAGGCTCCCCCGGCGTGGGCCCGCACGGTCGAGCGGCTGCAGTCGCTCGCTCCGGTGCCCGATCCGGGCTTCGGGTCGCTGCTGTGGCAGGCGGCACTGGGAGCCTGGCCGATCAGCCGCGAGCGGCTGCACGCCTACGCCGAGAAGGCGATGCGCGAGGCGGGGGACCACACCACCTGGACCGAGCCGGACGAGGCCTACGAGGCGGCCGTGCATGCGGCGGTCGACGCGGTGTACGACGACCCGGCGGTCGGCCGGGCCCTGCGGGAGCTGC
The DNA here is from genome assembly GCF_029873215.1 of Nocardioides sp. BP30. Lineage (NCBI taxonomy): Bacteria > Bacillati > Actinomycetota > Actinomycetes > Propionibacteriales > Nocardioidaceae > Nocardioides > Nocardioides lacus. The sequence goes on from NZ_CP123620.1 coordinate 878,692, forward strand.
TCGACGAGGTGGTCGCACCCGGCTGGAGCAACGCGCTGGCCGCGAAGCTGATCGCGCTGACCATGCCCGGCGTACCCGATGTCTACCAGGGCAGCGAGCTGTGGGAGCAGAGCCTGGTCGACCCGGACAACCGTCGCCACGTCGACTTCGGCGTGCGGCAGGCGCTGCTGTCGGCGGTGGCGGCCGGGGCGGGCGCTGCCGCCCCGCACGGCCTGGACGACCCGGCGGCGGCGAAGCTGCTGCTGACCCACCGCGCGCTCACCCTGCGGCGCGAGCGACCGACCCTGTTCAGCACCTACTCACCGGTGCGCGCGAGCGGGGTGGGGGCCGAGCACGTGGTCGCCTTCGACCGCGGTGGGGTGCTGACCGTCGCCACCCGGCTGCCGGTCGGGCTCGCCGCCCGGGGTGGGTGGGGCGAGACCCGGATCGAGCTGCCGGCCGGCACGTGGCAGGACACCCTGACCGGACGCACGGTGGCATCGGATCGCGTCGGGGACCTGCTGGACACCTACCCGGTCGCGCTGTTGGTCAAGGAGAGCAGATGAGTCGTGGACCCTTCGACGTGTGGGCACCGCGGGCGACGTCGCTGAGACTGTCGGTGGGCGATGAGACCGTCGAGATGACCAAGGACCCCGACGACTGGTGGACGCCGGCGGGGCCCGTCCCGGACCCGGCGCAGGAGGTCGACTACGGATATCTGATCGACGAGGAGGACACGCCCCGACCCGACCCACGGTCGCGGCGTCAGCCGGCGGGCGTCCACCAGCGCTCGCGAACCTACGACCCGGCAGCCTTCGCCTGGAGCGACCAGGCATGGACCGGGCGGCAGCTTGCCGGGTCGGTGATCTACGAGCTGCACGTCGGCACGTTCACGCCCGAGGGCACGCTGGACGCAGCCCTGGGCAAGCTCGACCACCTGCGCTCGATAGGGGTCGACTTCGTCGAGCTGCTGCCCGTCAACGCGTTCAACGGCACCCACAACTGGGGCTACGACGGCGTGGCATGGTTCGCGGTGCAGGAGGAGTACGGCGGCCCCGCCGCCTACCAGCGTTTCGTCGACGGCTGCCACGCCGCCGGGCTCGGGGTGATCCAGGACGTGGTCTACAACCACCTCGGCCCGTCCGGGAACTACCTGCCGCTCTACGGCCCCTATCTCAAGGACGGCCGCAACACCTGGGGCGACCTGGTCAACCTGGATGCCGAGGGTTCGGTGGAGGTGCGCGCCTACATCCGCGACAACGTCCGGATGTGGCTGCAGGACTACCACGTCGACGGCCTGCGGCTCGATGCCGTGCACGCACTCTCCGACTCCTCGCGGCCGCACCTGCTGGCCCAGGTCGCTGAGGACGTGGCGGCGCTCTCGGCGTACCAACGGCGACCGCTGACGCTGATCGCTGAGTCGGACCTCAACGATCCGGTGATGATCACCCCGAGGGAGGCTCGCGGCTACGGACTCGACGCGCAGTGGAGCGACGACTTCCACCACGCCGTGCACGTGGCGCTGACGGGTGAGACGCAGGGCTACTACGCCGACTTCGCGCCGCTCTCGGCGCTGGCCAAGGTGTGCGAGCGGGGCTTCTTCCACGACGGGACCTGGTCCTCGTTCCGCGGCCGGCCGCACGGCGTACCCGTGGATCGCGCGGCGATGCCGACGTGGCGGCTGGTGGTGTGCAACCAGAACCACGACCAGGTCGGCAACCGCGCCCGCGGCGACCGGCTCACCGAGCACCTCGACGACGACCAGCTCGCCTGCGCCGCGCTGCTGACGCTGGCCGGCCCGTTCACGCCGATGCTGTTCCAGGGCGAGGAGTGGGCCGCCTCGACGCCGTTCCAGTTCTTCACCTCCCACCCCGAGGAGGACCTGGGCAAGGCGACCGCCGAGGGCCGGATCGCCGAGTTCGCCGAGCACGGCTGGGACCCGGCCTCGGTGCCGGACCCGCAGGACCCGGAGACGTTCCGACGCTCCAAGCTGGACTGGTCCGAGCTGGGGTCGGAGCGTGGCCGGCGGTTGCTGGCGGTCTACCGGCGGCTCGCCGAACTGCGCCGGAGCCTGCCCGAGCTGAGCGACCCGCGCTTCACCCGGGTGGAGTGCACCGCCGACGAGGACACCCGCCTGTTCACCCTGCGCCGTGGCGAGGTCCTGGTCGTGGTCAACTTCGGCGAGGAGCAGGCGCGTCTCGACGTCGGAGACGGTGAGCTGCTCCTCACCACCCCGGCCGGTGCCGGGCACGAGGCCGGCTCGCTGGTGCTGCCTGCCCACGCCGGGGCGCTGTTCCGGCGTACGGCGGGATAGCCCTGGACGAAACGGCCGGAACGACCCGACGCCGGCCGTTTCGTCAGGGGCCGCCCCGACGATCCCGGCCGTGGGACGACATGCCGCCACCGCCGACGGGGTAACCGCACCGGATGACGACCCGCCGCCTCGACCGTGACCAGCGCAACGCGTTCCTCGCCGCTCTGCTGGGCTGGACGATGGACGCCTTCGACTACTTCATCGTGGTGCTGGTCTACGCCGACATCGCCGCCGACTTCGACGTCTCGAAGGAGCGGGTCGCCTTCCTGACCACCGCGACGCTGCTGATGCGGCCGGTCGGGGCCCTGCTGTTCGGGCTGTGGGCCGACCGGGTGGGGCGGCGCGTCCCGCTGATCGTCAACGTGCTCTCCTACAGCACGGTCGGCTTCCTGTGCGCGTTCGCGCCCAACCTCACCGTGCTGATCGTGCTGCGGTTCCTCTACGGCATCGGCATGGGCGGCGAGTGGGGGCTGGGCGCGGCCCTGGCGATGGAGAAGATCCCGACCGAGCGCCGCGGATTCTTCTCCGGCCTGCTCCAGGAGGGCTACTCCTTCGGCTATCTCATGGCCGCCGCGGCGTACCTCGTCCTGCACCAGGGGTTCGACCTCAGCTGGCGCTGGCTGTTCGCGCTCTCCATCCTGCCCGCCCTGGTCAGCCTGTTGATCCGGAGCCGGGTCGAGGAGTCGGCGGTGTGGAAGGAGAGCCGGGAGCAGCTGAAGGTGACGCGCAGCAGTTTCCGCGACGTCTTCCTCGACGGTGCGATCGTGCGCCGCTTCATCTACCTCATCGTCTTGATGACCGCCTTCAACTGGATGAGCCACGGCACCCAGGACGTCTACCCGACCTTCCTCAAGGCGACCGACCAGGGCGGTGCCGGTCTCGGTGAGACCACCGCGCTGGTGATAGCGATGATCTACAACGTCGGCGCGATCATCGGCGGTCTCACCTTCGGCTCGCTCTCCCAGCGCTACGGCCGCCGCTACACGATCGCGTTCTGCGCGGTGCTCGGGCTGCCGATCGTGCCGCTGTTCGCCTTCTCCTCGACCGCCGGCTGGCTGGCCCTGGGCGCCTTCTTGATGCAGTTCTTCGTGCAGGGCGCCTGGGGTGTCATCCCGGCGCACCTCACCGAGCTCTCGCCGGACGCGATCCGCGGCTTCTACCCCGGCGTGACCTATCAGCTTGGCAACCTGTTCGCCGCCCTCAACCTGCCGATCCAGGAGCACCTGGCCAGCGCCCACTCCTACCCGTTCGCCCTGACCGTCACCATCGTGCCGGTGCTGGTCGTGGTCGCGGTGATCACGGTGCTCGGTCAGGAGGCCCGCGGGATCGAGTTCGGCGGCAAGCGGGCCGATCCCGCCCCGGCGCGCCGCTGACCCGCGGCCGTCGAGCGACGCCTAGGCGCCCTGCGCCGGTCCCGACTCGGCGACGAAGTCCCGCTGCCGGATCAGCACCAGGCTCGCCAGCCCGGCGATCAGGGCGATCACCGCGGCGATCAGGATGATGTGGTCGAGCGCGCTGGTGAAGCTGTCGACGGCAGCGGCCGAGACCTTCTCCCGCGCGGCAGCCGGTACGCGCCCCACCACCGCCTTCAGCTGGCCGCCGGTCACCCCCTCCGCGACCTTCCCCGCGTACGGCGAGGCCTGGCTGCCGGCCAGCCGTCCGGAGATCCCGTCCGAGATCCGGGTCGCGAAGATCGAGCCGAGGGCGGCGATGCCGGTGGCGATGCCGACCTGGCGGAAGGTGGAGTTGACCCCCGAGGCCATCCCGGAGCGGTCCGGCGTCACCACGCCCACAGCGGTCGAGGCCAGGGGCGGGTTGATCATGCCGACGCCCAGGCCGCACACGATCATCCCCGGGATCAGGTGCTTCCAGGTGCTCTGCGCGTCGATGCCGAGCAGCAGGAACAGCCCCAGCGAGAGGATCAGGAAGCCCGGCCCGATCAGCAGCTTCGTCGGCACCCGCTCGGTGAGCCGGCCGGCGATCGCCGCGGCCACGAAGGAGGCGCCGGACAGGAACAGGAAGCGCACGCCTGTCGCCACGGCCGAGTAGCCGAGCACGTCTTGGACGTAGATGACCAGGTAGGTCAGCAGCGAGAACACCGAGGACGAGACCCCGAACGCCGCCACCAGGCCTCCGCAGAAGGTCGGCTTGCGCAGCAGGCCGAGGTCGAACATCGGCTGCCGCTGGCGCAGCTCGCCGACCACGAAGACGATCAGCAGCACCACGGCCGCGATCATGCAGGCGATCACCCGAGCCGATCCCCAGCCGATCGCGGGCCGACCGGCCTCGATCAGGCCGTAGACCAGTGCACCGAGCGCCAGGCTGAAGCTGACGAAGCCGAACCAGTCGGGACGGCCGGCCTTCGGGTCCTGCGACTCCTTGACCCTGGCCACCGTGATGCCCAGGGCGACGGCACAGATCGGGATGTTGACGAAGAAGATCCATCGCCATGACAGCCCCGAGGTCAGCAGTCCGCCCAGCACCGGCCCGATCGCCACCGCGACCCCGGTCGTCGCACCGAACGCACCGAAGGCGATGCCGCGCTCCCGGCCCCGGTACGCCGAGGCGAGCAGCGCCAGCGCGGTCGCGAACATCGCCGCGCCCCCGATGCCCTGGAAGGCCCGCGAGAGCTGCAGGAAGGTGATGTTCTGGGCGGCCCCGCAGGCCGCCGAGCCGATGGTGAAGACGATCGTGCCGATCACGAACAGCAGCCGCCGGCCGAAGAGGTCGGCCAGCGATCCGGCCGTGAGGAGCAGCGCCGCCAGACTGAGCGCGTAGGCGTCGATCACCCACTGCAGGCCCGAGAGGTCCGCGTGGAGCTGCTGCTGGATGTCGGGCAGGGCGACGTTGACGATGGTGATGTCGAGCAGCAGCATGAACACGCCGGTGCACACCGCCGACAGGGTCCACCACTCCGTGCCCTGGGCGCTGTCCTCGGTCGAGGCGAGATGGCTCATGCGGGCCAGGTGTCCAGAACCGGCCGGCAATACCCCTGGGGGGTCAGGTGGGCTCGATCTCAGGCGCCGCCCCAGGTCGCCCGGGCACCCGCGTCGCCGACCCGGAGCAGCGTGACCGTCACGCCGAGTGCCACGACCACCGTCGCGACGGCGAGGACCGCGTGCGCCCAGCGCGGTGGCGTCCGCCATGCCCACACCACGACCGTGACCACGAACAGTGCGACGGTCCACGGGGGCAGCTGGTGCGCCAGGTGCTCGTGTCGCTCGATCAGGGGGTTGGGCCCGAAGCGCTTCGCCAGGTCGGTGCCGGCGTGCATCGTGATCGGCACCAGCACCACCATCGCGAGACCGAGCAGCGGGGTGATCGCACCGAGCCGGCGCCGGGCGGCGGGCCAGAGCACGTGCAGGACCACCGCGAGTGCGGCCAGCGGCAGCAGCACCACGACGGCATGGACGAGCAGGGGGTGTGCGGGCAGGCCGTGGATCGTCATGCTGGAGTCACGAGAGCCACGACGTTTCGGTTCGGTGCGGGTCCGGTTGAACCCGACGGCGCTCGCTCTCGTGTCCACCACGGAGGTGAGGAATGGCCGGCGACCCGGAGGCGCTGCGGGCACTGCACCACGCCCACGCGGCACCGCTGTGGGCCTACGTCGTACGACTGACGGGCGATCGCTCGCGGGCCGAGGACGTCGTGCAGGAGACCATGCTGCGCGCCTGGCGGCGCGGGATCACCGACGTCGACGGCGGAGGCTCGGCACGGGCATGGCTGTTCACCGTCGCACGCAACCTGGTGGTCGACGAGGCCCGCAGCGCGCGGGCGCGGCACGAGTCCAGCAGCGACCGGCTGCCGGAGGCGTCGGTCGAGGACGAGGTCGACGCCCTCTTCGAGTCGCTGCTGGTGGCCGATGCGCTGCGGGCACTCTCGCAGGATCACCGCGCCGTCGTGCTCCGTGCCTACTACGGCCGGCTGACCGTCGCGGAGATCGCCGCCGAGCTGGCCATCCCGGCCGGAACGGTGAAGTCGCGCCTGCACTACGGACTGCGGGCGCTGCGCCTCGCGTTGCAGGAGAGAGGAGTGACCCGATGAGCGAGCACGAGCGGTACGCGGACTGGGACGGCGCCTACGTGGTGGGCGCGCTGGCACCCTCCGAGCGCGCCGAGTACGAGCGGCACCTCGACGGCTGCCTGCGCTGCCAGGACGCCGTCGCCGAGCTCGCCCCGCTCCCCGGCCTGCTCGCGCGCGTCGACCCCGACACGCTCGACTCGGTCGACGAGCTGCCGCCGGCCGACCTGGAGCGGCGCCTGATGGAGGCCGCACGGCCGCCGTGGTGGCGCCGTACGTCGTCGCGGGTAGCGCTCGGCCTCGCCGCGGCCGCCGCCGTGGTGGCAGCGGTCGTGGTGCCGATGCACCTGGGGCACGACCACGCCGCGGGCCAGGTCGCCGTGGCGCTGCGCAGCACCGCGGGCTCGAACCTGCCGCTGCACGCCGAGGTGGCACTCGCCCCCGAGCAATGGGGCACCCGGGTCGACATGACCTGCACCTACGCCGCCGCGGGAGGCGCCTACACCAGCCGCGCCTACGCCCTCTACGTCTACGACGCCGACGGGCACAAGGAGCGGGTCTCGACCTGGCGCAGCGGCCCGGGGGAGACCGCCCGCACCGCTGGGTCCACGGACCTGTCGCTGGGGGACATCACCCGGGTCGAGCTGCGCGACGTGGCCACCGACACGGTGCTCCTCTCCTCGTCCGCCTGAACCGAGGGGGCGGCTGCCTCGTGTGGGAGGCATGAAGCAGATCCTCTTCGCAGCAGTCGCCACCCTGGCTCTGGCCGGGTGCGGATCCAGCCACGACGGCACGGCCTCGGCCGGTGACGCCAGCCCCTCGGCGGGTCAGTCGAGCCAGTCGAGCCAGTCGAGCCAGCCCGGTGCTGGATTGAGCACCAGTGCCTCCTCGCTGGGCACCGTGGTGGTCGACACGAGCGGCCGGACGGTCTATGTCTACGACGCCGATACCCGGGGCGCCACCAGCAGTGCCTGCACGGGTGGGTGCGCGAGCGTCTGGCCCGAGGTCCCGGCCGGTGCCGTCGCTGCCGGGGTGAGCGGCAAGGTCGGCTCGATCACCGGTGTCGACGGCCGGCCCCAGGCGACCCTGGACGGGTGGCCGCTCTACTACTACGCCCACGACACCGCCGCCGGTGACACCAGTGGCCAGGGCGTCGGCGGAGTCTGGTGGGTGGTCTCGCCGGACGGTGACCGGATCTCCGGCGGCCCCTCGCCCACCGCCGGCGACGACGACGGTGACGACGACGGCACCGGTGGTTCCGGTCCGTCCGCCGTCGCCTCCGGCGGTGCGAACGCCGGGCAGGGCGGCATGGGCGGCTACTGATCGGCACGGCGGGGGGTACCGGTGCTCATGGACACGCTCCTCGACGTACGGGATCTGCCTCCCGTCCTCCCCGATCTCCACCCCCGCGACGGCTTCGTCGACTGCCGGGGCGTCCTGCACCGGTGGGACGAGGAGGACGACTGATGGCGGTGCTGCCCAAGCCGCGCGGTCCGTTGAGCGAGCAGATCCTCGCGGCCCTCGCCACCGAGGGCGACGTCGCCCGGATCGATCAGCAGGCCGGCGACCCGGAGGATGCGGCGCTGAGCCTGTGGGTCCTCTACGAGCTCTCCTACCGCGGGTACGACGGGGTGGACGACCGGCTGGAGTTCGACCCGGAGCTGGTCAGGGTGCGCCGGCGGCTCGAGGACGACCTGGAGGCTCGGCTGCGCGCGCGCTGGCCCGGCCGTCCGGAGGCCGCGTCGGACACCCGGTTCGCCGAGGCGTTCTTCGCGATGGTCGAGGCGGACGACGGCCCGTCGCTCGCCCGGTTCGTCCAGCGCCACGCGACCGCCGACCAGGCGATCGAGCTGTTGCAGCACCGGTCCCTGTACCACCTCAAGGAGTCCGACCCGGTCGCGCTGACGCTGCCCCGGCTCCCGTCGGCGGCGCGCGCGGCGCTGGCCGAGCTGCAGTACGACGAGTACGGCGGTGGCCGGCCCGAGCGGCTGCACGCGCACCTCTACGCCGAGGGGATGGCGGCTCTCGGTCTGGACGCGACCGAGGGCGGGTACGTCGACGAGGCTCCGGTGGAGGTGCTCGAGCAGAACAACGCGATGAGCCTCTTCGGGCTGAACCGTCGGTTGCGGGGCGCCTCGGTCGGGCACCTGGCCGCGTTCGAGGCGACCAGCTCGCTGCCCTGCCGCAAGATGTCGCAGGGCCTGGCGCGACTCGGCTTCCCCGCGGAGATCCGTGCCTACTACGACGAGCACGTCGAGGCCGACGCGGTGCACGAGCAGCTGGCCGCCCGGATGATCTGCGAGCCGCTGATCCAGGCCGAGCCCGAGACCGAGGACGACGTGTGGTTCGGCGCTTGGAGCTGCCTGGACCTGGAGAACCGCATCGCCCGGCACCTGCTGGAGAAGTGGGGAGTGGCATGAGCGCCGCCGACACCCGCCCGACGCCGGACGTGGTCCTGTGCGCCGGCGGTCCGATGCTGCTGCGCGGTGAGCACGTCGTGGCCGACGAGAACGGCGTCGAGCACGCCACCACCCGGCCGATCTCGGCGGTCTGCCGGTGCGGCAAGTCGGCTACCAAGCCGTGGTGCGACGGCACCCACAAGGTGATCCCGGAGCGCAACCGGCCCTGACCGCCGAGACGTCACCTTTCGCCGGTCGAGAGGTCACCTTTCGCGGGTCGAGTGGCCCGGGCGCGGGCCGAGGAGGCCATCCCGGCACAATGCCGGGATGGCACTGACCCTGATCACCGGTGGCACCCGCGGCATCGGCGCCGCCATCGCGGCGCGTCTGGCTGCCGCCGGTCACGACCTGGTCCTCGGCTACCGGTCGCAGGAGTCGGCCGCGGCCGAGACCGCCGCCGCCGTACGGGCCGCCGGCGTACGGTGCCAGACGGTCCGCGCCGACCTGACCGACCCGGACGGCGTGGAGACGCTGTTCGCCGCGGTGTCGGGCCGACTCACCGGCGTGGTCAACAACGCCGGTGCCACCTACCGCTACGCCCCGCTCGCGCAGACGCCCGTCGAGGAGGTCCGGCGTACGGTCGAGGTCAACCTGACCGCTCCGCTGCTGGTGGCGCGCGCGGCGGTGCTGGCGATGAGCACGGCGTACGGCGGGGCGGGCGGCGTACTGGTCAACATCTCCTCGGGTGCGGCCACGCTCGGCTCGCCCGGTGAGTACGTGCACTACGCCGCAGCGAAGGCCGGCGTCGACGCCTTCACCAAGGGGCTGGGGCTGGAGGTGGCCGACCAGGGCATCCGCGTGGTCGGCGTGGCACCGGGGCTGGTCGAGACCGAGCTGCACGCCGCGACGGGGGACGCCGGCCGGGTGGATCGGATGGCAGCCGCGATCCCGCTGCGACGGGCTGCCGCGGCCGGCGAGATCGCCGGTGCTGTGGCGTGGCTGATGAGCGACGAGGCCGGCTATGTGACAGCGACGACGCTGCGGGTCGCGGGGGGTCGGTAGGAAACTGAAGGCGACCGGCGGACTTTCTGCTCGCTTGTCCGCCGATCGCCTTCAGCTTCGTTCTCGTCGCTCCGCGCCGCCTTCAGTTTCCGCTATGACCAGCCCGGAGCAGCCACACCTCAGCCCGCCAACCGCTCCCACGCCCGGTGCTTGGCCAGCAGCCCGGCGACCTCGGTGAAGACAGCTGCGCCGGAGTCCCCGACCACGATCCCCGGAGCCGAAGGTGCCAGCCGGGCGGCCGTGAGGGCGGCGTCGCCGTCACCCCAGGCGCCGATCGCCTTGCCCTGCCGGAACACCTCGGTGAGGAGCAGCGAGATCCGCGGGTCCTCGACGTGGGCGCCGATCCCGGAGGCCAGCAGCACCGCGTCGAACTCGATCGAGCGCGCGGTGTCGAAGGAGCGCTGCAGTGGGATCCCGGAGGGCAGCATGCCGCCGGTCGGCCCGATCAGCAGCGGCACCAGGCCCGCGTCGAAGATCGCCGTACGCAGCGAGGCGATCTCGTCCTCGGGGCAGTCCGGGCACGTCACCACGCCGATCAGGCGGCCGTCGATCGGCCAGCTCTCGCCGACCATGGAGAGCACCGGGCTCGGGTCGGGGTCGACCAGCTCCAGGGTGGCGGCCGGTGCGGGCAGGCCGAGGTTGGCCGCCACCCGCTCGCAGAGCACGGGGTCGATGTTCGCCAGGGACTGCAGCTGCCGCTCCTTGATCACCTGCTCGTAGACCTTGCCGAGCTCGAAGGAGTAGGCCAGCACGATGTGGTCCTGCTCGACCGGCGTCATCGAGAGCCAGAACAGCCGCGCCTGGCTGAAGTGGTCGTCGAAGGACGCTGCCTGCCCGCGCGTCTTCGGACCGGCCGCGACCGGCACCGGCGCCTCGATGAAGGCATGCTCGTCGGCCCCGGCGTGGAAGGGACAGCCACCGTCGAGCGAGTTCGGCTTGTACGGCGCCACGCCGCGGTGCACTGCGTCCTGGTGGAAGCCGTCGCGCAGCATGTCGTTGACCGGCGCGTGGGCACGGTTGATCGGGATCTGGTTGAAGTTCGGGCCGCCGAGCCGGGTGAGCTGGGTGTCGACGTAGGAGAACAGCCGCGTCTGCAGCAGCGGGTCGTCGGTGACGTCGATCCCGCGCACCAGGTTGCCGACGTGGAAGGCGATCTGCTCGGTCTCGGCGAAGTAGTTCGACGGGTTGCGGTTGAGCACCATCCGACCGACCGGCTGCACCGGGGCCAGCTCCTCGGGCACGATCTTGGTCGGGTCGAGCAGGTCGATGCCGTGGAACATCTGCTCCGGGGTGTCGGGGAAGACCTGCACGCCCAGCTCCCACTCGGGATAGGCGCCGGACTCGATCGCGTCGTAGAGGTCACGCCGGTGCAGGTCGGGGTCGAATCCGGCCGCGAGCTGCGCCTCCTCCCAGGTCAGCGCGTGCACGCCGAGCTTGGGCTTCCAGTGGAACTTCGCCAGGGAGGTCTCTCCTGCGGCGTTGACCAGTCGGAAGGTGTGGACGCCGAACCCCTCCATCATCCGGTAGGAGCGCGGGATGCCGCGATCGCTCATGTTCCAGATCGTGTGGTGCTGCGCCTCGGTGTGCAGCGAGACGAAGTCCCAGAACGTGTCGTGGGCGCTCTGCGCCTGCGGGATCTCCCGGTCGGGGTGCGGCTTGCCGGCGTGGATGACGTCGGGGAACTTGATCCCGTCCTGGATGAAGAAGACGGGGATGTTGTTGCCGACCAGGTCGAAGTTGCCCTCGGTGGTGTAGAACTTCGTCGCGAAGCCGCGGGTGTCGCGCACGGTGTCGGCCGAGCCGCGCGACCCGAGCACGGTGGAGAAGCGGGTGAAGACCGGGGTCTCGACGTCCTTGTCCAGGAACGCCGCGCAGGTCACCTCGGCGGCGGTGCCGTAGCCGGTGAAGACGCCGTGCACACCGGCGCCGCGGGCGTGCACCACCCGCTCGGGGATCCGCTCGTGGTCGAAGTGGGTGATCTTCTCGCGCAGGTGGTGATCCTGCAGCAGCGTCGGGCCGCGCTCGCCGGCCTTGAGGGAGTGGTCGGTGTCGCGCAGCCGCGCGCCCACCGACGTCGTCAGGTACTCGCCCTGCTGGGCGTTGACCGCCTGGTCCTCGTTCGCCAGCGCACCGGTCGAGGTGCGCACCTGCGGGCCGGTCTGGTCGGGCTTGGGCGGCAGTGGCTCGCGGGGGGCGGTCGGCTCCTCGAGGCTCGGCGCCTCCGGAGCCGGTACGCCGGGTACGTTCTTCTCGGTCATGGGGATTCCTCCGAACGTCAGGGGTGGCGGGCCGTCAGGCCCGACGCTCCCCGTACCCGAGGGCCCGGTCGCTACTACAGCCGTCTCACCGATGCGCGTTACTCGCTCCGGTCGCGCCGCCGCCTTGTAACGCGGTGTCCGGCCAAGTTCTGCGGTGCTGCGACACCGCAGAACAGCACCGGACACCGCGTTACAGCTGAGCGGGCCCGCAGCACCAGCCGGCACGAGCCGCGTCCTACAGCGTCCCGGTCGCCACCACCGACTCCAGCACCGCATCCCAGTCCGCGAGGAACCGCCCCAGCCCGTACCGCTCCAGCGCGTGCGCCCGGGCCACGGCGCCGGCCTCCGCGGCCGCGCGCGGAGAGTCGACGTAGCGGCGGGCCGCCGCTACCAGCTCCGACCGGCTCGTGGTCACCACCCCGGCCCCCGCCGGTACGGCGAACGGCGCCTCGGTGGTGCCCAGGGCCACGACGGGCATGCCCAGCTGCATCGCCTCGATCAGCGACAGGCCCAGCGACGTCCAGCGGGCGGTGTGCACGTAGACCCGGCGCCGGGCCAGCTCCTCGTGCATCCGCGCCTGGGGGAGGTCCTCGAAGGTCACCAGGCCGGGCATCGGCGCCAGCAGCTCGACCCGCATGCCGAACACGTCCACGCCGACCGCCCCGCACAGATCCGCCAGCAGATCGGTCCCGACCGACCTGCCGCGGCGTACGGGGTCGTTGGTCACCACCGCCGCGCGGGCCAGCTCACCGGTGTAGCGCCGGCCCGGATCGACGACGCCGTGGTCGATCACCGTGGTGGGAGTCCCGGCCGGGTCCCACATGAGCTCGTTGAACCCGGTCACGTGCACGATCGGGATCTCCCGCTGCCCGGCGATCGGGTGCGGGGTGTCGGGGACGGCTCCCAGAGGCGTGTTGTGCTCGACGTACACCGCCGGCACGTCCCGGCCGGGTCGCCGCCCCAACCACGACGCGGCCAGGTCGCACTCGTGCGGGCGCTGGAGCACCACCAGGTCGACGGGCTCCTCGGCGAGGTCCTCGGGGGCGACCTCGCGGACGTTGGCCGGCCAGTCCCAGGTCCGCGCCCGGCCGAGCCCGTCGGGCCCCCGGTCCGGGGTGACGGGCATGACGTAGTCGTGGCCGCCCTGGACGAACGAGGTCGTCCAGGAGCCGTGCACGTGCCAGAGTAGGATCCTCACCGCGCCCCGGTAACCGCCGGTGGCGGTGCCAACCTGCGCCGACCCGCGCCGCCACCCGGGCCGCCACCCGCCCGCCGTCCTGCGCGGCGTTTGGTGAAGCGCTTCTTCGGCCACCTCGACCCCATGAGGGTTCTCGGTGTCAATGCGCTCTTCCATGACCCGAGCGCGGCCCTCGTGATCGACGGCGTCACCGTCGCGGCGGCCGAGGAGGAGCGCTTCTCCCGCCGCAAGCACGGCCACCGGCCGGTGCCGTTCGCCGCCTGGGAGCTGCCCGAGCTCGCGGCCCGCTGGTGCCTGGCGGAGGCGGGGCTCGAGCCCGGCGACCTCGACGCCGTCGCCTACTCCTTCGACGTCGGGCTCGCCCGGCCGGCCGACGACCTCGGGCTCCACGACCCGTGGGACCACCTCCGCCAGACCTACGCCCGGCAGGCACCCGACTTCCTGGCCAGCGCCCTGCCCGGGCTCGACCCGGCCGCCGTCCGGTTCGTCCCGCACCACGTCTCCCACGCGGCGTCCGCAGCGCTGGCCGCACCTCACGGACCCGTCGGCGGGGAGCCCATCGACGTCCTGGTCCTCGACGGCCGCGGCGAGTGCGCCAGCCACCTGGCCGGCAGCTACGACCCCGCCGGCCGGCTGACCACGCACCGCACCCAGGAGCTGCCAGACTCGCTCGGTCTGCTCTACGAGGACCTCACCGAGCACCTCGGGTTCCTGCGCTCCAGCGACGAGTACAAGGTGATGGCGATGGCCTCGTACGGCGAGCCGCGCTTCCTCGATGAGCTTCGCGAGCGGATCCGCCCCACCGGCGACGGAGGGTTCGGCACCCGGCGGATCGACTGGAACGCCCTGGCCAAGCGGCTGCAGCCGGGTGAGCAGTGGACCTCCGACCACGCCGACCTGGCCGCCAGCGTGCAGCGCCGGGTCGAGGAGGTGCTCCTCGAGCTGGCGATCTGGCTGCGCGAGCGCACCGGCAACACCTCGCTCGCGCTCGCCGGCGGGGTGGCCCTCAACTGCGTCGCCAACACGGTGCTGCACGCCGGATCCGGCTACGAGCACGTCTGGGTGCAGCCGGCCGCGGGCGATGCCGGCACCGCGCTGGGTGCTGCCCTGCACCTGGCCGCGTCCGGCGGCGAGACCCTCGCGCCCTGGCCCGGCGCCGACCTGGGTCGTGGGTGGTCGGAGGAGGAGATCGAGACGGTCCTGCGTACCGCCCGGGTGTCCTACGAGCGCCCCGCGGACGTGGCGGAGGCGGCCGCGGAGTGCCTGGCGGCCGACGGCGTGGTGGCGTGGTTCCAGGGCCGCAGCGAGTTCGGCCCGCGTGCCCTGGGGCACCGCTCTCTGCTGGCCCATCCCGGCCGCGCCGAGAACCTGGAGCGGCTCAACGACGTCAAGGGCCGCGAGCAGTTCCGACCGGTGGCGCCGATGGTGCTCGCGCACCGCGCCGGCGAGATCTTCGGTCGGGGGCCGCTGCCCTCGCCGTACATGCTCTTCGTGCACGACGTGGCCCCCGGGTGGCGCGACCGCATCCCCGCGGTCGTGCACGTCGACGGCACCGCCCGGATCCAGACCGTCGAGGTCGAGCACGAGCCGCTGCTGGCCCGCATGCTCGAGGGGTTTGAGCGGCGCACCGGGTTGCCGGTGGTGGTCAACACCAGCCTCAACACCGCCGGCCGCCCGATGGTCGACTCGCCCCGCGACGCGCTGGAGTGCTTCGGCTCGGCGCCGATCGACCTGCTGGCGATCGGGCCGTTCGCCGTGCGGAGGGCCGGCGCATGAGCGAGCCGACCACGATCGTCATCCCCACGCTGGCGCGCCCGAGCCTGGACGCGCTGCTGACGGCGCTGGCCGGCCAGAGCATCCCTGTCACGGCGTCGATCATCCTGGTCGACGACCGACGCGACCCGGGCGAGACGCCTCCGTCGGCGATCGAGCCGCCGACCGGCGCGGACCTCGACATCACCGTCGTCAGCGGGCGAGGCCTCGGGCCGGCCCACGCCCGCAACGTCGGCTGGCGCCACGCCCGCACGCCCTGGATCTCCTTCCTCGACGACGACGTGCTGCCCGATGCCGAGTGGTACGCCTCGCTGCTGACCGACCTCGAGGCCGCCGAGCAGGCCGGCGCCGCCGGCAGCACGGCCCGCGTGCACGTGCCGTTGCCGCCCGACCGCCGGCCCACCGACTGGGAGCGCGGCACCGCGGGGCTGGCCACGGCCCGATGGATCACCGCCGACCTGTCCTACCGGCGAGCGGCCCTGGCGGCGGTCGGCGGCTTCGACGAGAGGTTCCCGCGAGCCTTCCGCGAGGACGCCGACCTGGCCCTGCGGATCACCGAGGACCTGGGCGCCGTCATCGTCGAGGGCGAGCGCCGCATCACCCACCCCGTCCGCCCCTCCGACGACTGGGCCAGCCTGCGGCAGCAGGCCGGGAACGCCGACGACATGCTGATGGCGCGGGTCCACGGCGCCGACTGGCACGACCGGGCCGGTGAGCACGTCGGGCGCCGCCCGCGGCACGTGGTCATCACCGCTGCCGGAGTCCTCGCCGTCGGCGGGGCGCTGGCTCGCCGGGGCGCGCTGGCGGCCGTCGGCGCGACCATCTGGGCGGCCGGTACGGCGGAGTTCGCGTGGCGCCGGATCGCCCCGGGACCGCGCGACAGCGACGAGGTACGGCGGATGCTCCTGACCAGCATGGCGATCCCCCCGGCCGCCACCTGGCATACCGCCCGCGGCCTGGTCGAGCACCGGCACGCCGGCCGCTGGCGCGGGCTGCCGGAGCTGGTGCTGCTCGACCGCGACGGCACCCTGATCCGCGACGTCCCCTACAACGGCGACCCGGCGAGGGTGGTGCCGATGCCCGGTGCGCGCCGGGCCCTGGACCGGCTGCGTGCCGAGGGTGTGCGGCTGGCGGTCGTCAGCAACCAGTCCGGCGTCGCGCGCGGGCTCATCACGCCCGCCCAGGTGGAGGCGGTCAACGCGCGGGTGGCCGAGCTGCTCGGCCCCTTCGAGGCGTTCTACGTGTGCGAGCACGGCCCCGACGACGGCTGCTCGTGCCGCAAGCCGCAGCCCGGCCTGGTCAAGCAGGCGCTGGCGGAGGCCGGCGTCGTACCCGACCGGGCGCTGCTCATCGGCGACATCGGCAGCGACGTGGAGGCAGCGGCAGCGGCCGGGGTGAGGGCGGTGCTGGTGCCGACGCCGGTGACCCGAGCCGAGGAGATCGCGGCCGCTTCGCACGTCGCCCGGACGCTGGCCGAGGCGGTCGGCTCCGTCCTGGGTGCGACGACCGAGAAGGCCACCCGATGAGCACGCTCGCGGTCCGGCTGGACAGCCTCGGCGACCTGATCGTCACCGGCCCCGCCCTGCGGGCGCTCGCCCGGGAGGATGACGTCACGCTGCTCTGCGGCCGCCGTGGCCGTCCCGTGGCCGACCTGCTGCCCGGCGTCGGCCGGGTGCTGGAGTGGACCGCCCCCTGGATCGACCCGGAGCCCGAGCCGGTCGACCCCACCTCCGTCGCCGATCTGCAGCGGACCATCGCCGAGGGCGGCTTCGACCGGGCGCTGATCTTCACCTCCTTCCACCAGTCGCCGCTGCCGACCGCCCTGATCCTGCGTCTGGCCGGCGTGCCCTGGGTCGGCGCGATCAGCGTCGACTACCCCGGCTCGCTGCTCGACCTGCGGGTGCGGGACGTGCCCGACGATCTCCCTGAGCACGAGCGCGCGCTCAGGCTCGCGCGGGCCGCCGGCTGCGAGCTGCCCCCCGGCGATGAGGGCCTGCCTGCGCTCAGCGGGGTGCCGGAGCCCGATCCGGCCCTCGGGCTCGCCGCGCCGTACGTCGTGCTGCATCCGGGCACCTCGGTCCCGGCGCGCGCCTGGCCGGCCGAGCGCTTCCGGTCCGCTGCCGACCGGCTCGTCGAGCGGGGGCACCGGGTGGTGGTCACCGGCTCGGAGGAGGAGCGGATGCTGACCAAGTACGTCGCCGACGGCGTCGCGCTCGACCTCGGCGGCAGCCTCGACGTACCCGGCCTGGCTGCGGTGCTCGCCGGTGCCGCCTGCGTGGTGGTGGGCAACACTGGCCCCGCCCACCTGGCGGCCGCGGTCGGGACGCCGGTGGTCAGCCTGTTCGCACCGACGGTCCCCGCGGTGCGCTGGGCGCCGCGCGGTGCGCCGGTGACCCTGCTCGGGGACCAGGACGCGCCATGCCGCGGCACCCGGGCCACGACCTGCCCGATCCCCGGGCACCCCTGTCTCGCGGCGGTGACGCCGGGAGAGGTGGTCGACGCGGTGGAGGGTCTGTGCGGACGGCCCGGGAAGGAGCACCGATGAGAGTCGCTCTCGTCTCCGAGCACGCCAACCCCCTCGCCGCCCTCGGTGGCGCCGACGCCGGCGGTCAGAACGTCCACGTCGCCGCCCTCGCCGCCGGTCTGGCGCGGCTGGGGCACGAGGTTGTCGTCTACACCCGCCGTGACAGCCCCGAGCAACCCGCCCTGGTCGAGACCGAGGACGGGTACGTCGTGGAGCACGTCTCGGCCGGCCCCGCCCACGAGCTGCCCAAGGACGAGCTGCTGCCCCACATGCGCGAGTTCGGCGTACGGCTGCGGGACCGGTGGCGGCGTGAGCCGGTCGACGTCGTGCACAGCCACTTCTGGATGAGTGGGCTGGCGGCGCTGCAGGCGACCCGGGGCACGGGGATGCCGGTGGTGCACACCTTCCACGCCCTCGGCTCGGTCAAGCGCCGTCAGCAGGGCGACGCGGACACCAGCCCGCCGCAGCGGATCGACCTCGAGCGCCGGCTGTGTGACGAGGTCGACCACGTCATCGCCACCTGCAGCGACGAGGTCGCCGAGCTGGAGCGGCTCGGGCTGCCGAGGACCCGTGCGACGGTCATCCCGTGCGGCGTCGACACGCACCTGTTCCGGCCCGGCCCGGAACGGCCGCCGCCCCGGATCGGGCCGCGGCAGCGGCCGCACCGGCTGCTGGTGGTCGGCCGGATCGTCACCCGCAAGGGCATCGGCAACGTGATCGAGGCCGTCGCCCAGCTGCCGGACGTCGAGCTGATCATCGCCGGTGGTCCGCCGCCCCACCGCTACGAAGCGGATCCGGAGGTCCAGCGGCTGCGCGAGCTGGTGGACGACCTGCGGCTCGGCGATCGGGTCGTGCTGACAGGCAGCGTCGAGCGCGCCGAGGTGCCTGCGCTGATCCGGGTCAGCGACGCGGTCGTCACCGTGCCCTGGTACGAGCCGTTCGGCATCGTCCCGCTGGAGGCGATGGCCTGCGGGCGGCCCGTGGTCGGCACCGCCGTCGGGGGCCTGCTCGACACCGTGGTCCCGGGCGTCACCGGGGAGCTGGTCCCGCCGCGCGAACCCGCCGTCCTGGCCAGCACCCTGCGCGAGCTGCTGGACGACGCCGACCGGTGCCGGCGGTACGGCGAGGCGGGCCGGCGTCGCGCGGTGGAGCACTACGACTGGAGCACCGTGGTGGCCGACACGGCCGCCGTGTACCGCTCGCTGAGCGCGGACGCCCTCGCGACAGGAGCCGCCCGATGACCCCCTGCGACCACGCCCACCTCGCCGAGCTGCGCAACGCCCTGGCCGACTTCGAGCCCTGCGTCGACATCGCCGACCGCTGGGGGCGCCGGCTGGCGGCGGTGCTCGAGGGCGGCGGTCGACTGCTGGCGGCCGGCAACGGGGGCAGTGCGGCGCAGGCCCAGCACCTCACCGCCGAGCTCGTCGGGCGCTACCGCGAGGATCGTCCGCCGTACGCCGGGATCTGCCTCTCCGCTGAGACCTCCTCGCTGACAGCGATCGTCAACGACTACCCGGCCGACGAGCTCTTCGCCCGGCAGGTCGAGGCGCACGGGCGGCCGGGGGACGTGCTCGTGCTGATGTCGACCAGCGGCCGCAGCCCCAACGTCGTCCAGGCCGCCCGACGCGGCCTGGCACACGGGCTGCAGGTGTGGGCCTTCACCGGCCCGCTGCCCAACCCGCTGGCCGACGTCGCCGGTGAGGCGCTGGCCGTCGAGGCGGCCTACACCGCCACGGTGCAGGAGCTGCACCTGGTCGCGCTGCACATCCTGTGTGCCGGGTTCGACGACGCCCTGGGCGTCGGGGCCGACGCCGAGCGCACCGTGGAGGTGCTGCGGTGATCGTGGTCGCCGGCGACGCCCTGCTCGATGCCGACCTCACCGGCCGGGCGGCGCGCCTGATGCCTGAGGCGCCGGTGCCGGTGCTCGATGAGCTGGAGGAGGTACGCCGGCCCGGCGGCGCGGCCCTGGCGGCCGCACTGGCCGCACGCGACGGCGCCGAGGTGGTGCTCGTCGCGCCGATCGCCGAGGACGAGGCCGGCGAGCAGCTGCGCACCGAGATCGAGGCGTCGGGGGTGGACCTGATCGCCGTGCCGACCTCGCGCGGCACCGCTGTCAAGCGCCGTGTTCGCGCGGGCGGCCAGTCGCTGCTGCGGTTGGACAGCGGCGACGGCCCGCACGGCACCGGCCCGGACGGCACCGGCCCCGACGGCATCGGTGAGCTGCCGGCCGCGGCGACCGAGGCGCTGCGAGGGGCCTCGGGCGTGCTGGTGGCCGACTACGGCCGGGGGATCACCGCTCACCGCGAGCTGCGCTCGGTGCTGGCGGGTCTGCCGCGGCGCACCCCGATCGTCTGGGACCCGCACCCGCGCGGCGCCGCCCCGACCGCCGGGATGCGGCTGGTCACCCCCAACGAGGCCGAGGCCGGGGCGGCCGGCCCCGGGCTGGCGGCACTCGCCGACCGGGCGGCCGAGCTCGTCGGCATCTGGCGTTGCGAGGCGGTCGCCGTCACCCTCGGCGCCCGCGGCGCCCTGGTCTCGCGCGGTGAGAGCTCACCGTCCGTCATCCCCGCGCCGCGCGTCGACCCGCTCGACACCTGCGGTGCGGGGGACCGGTTCGCCGCCTCGGCGCTGCTTGCGCTGGCCGGCGGGGCCCTGACGATCGAGGCAGTGCAGGCGGCGGTCGAGGAGGCAGCCCGCTTCGTCGCGCAGGGCGGTGCCGCCGCCGTCGGTCGGCGCGAGCATCACGACCCGGCGTCCCGCGACGTCGACGGAGGGTGGGAGGTCGTCGAGCGCGTCCGGGCGGCCGGCGGCACGGTGGTCGCCACCGGCGGCTGCTTCGACCTGCTCCACGCCGGTCACGTCGCCACCCTCGAGGCGGCCCGGGCGCTGGGGGACTGCCTCGTGGTCTGTCTCAACTCCGACGACTCGGTGCGCCGGCTCAAGGGCCCCGCACGGCCGTTGATCCCCGCCGTCGATCGGGCCCGGGTGCTGGCGGCGTTGACGCCGGTCGACGCGGTGCTGGTCTTCGAGGAGGACACCCCGGTGGAGGCGATCCGGACGCTGCGCCCCGACGTGTGGGCCAAGGGCGGTGACTACGCCGGGGCCGAGCTGCCGGAGGCGGCGCTCCTGCGCGAGTGGGGTGGCCAGTCGGTGGTGCTGCCCTACCTGCGCGGTCGCTCGACCACCCGGATCGTGGAGACCGCGCGCACCCGATGACCGGAGGGGCGTTCACCGACGCGGAGACCCCACGCGTCCTGGTCTATCGCGCGATCGGACTGGGCGACCTGCTCACCGGCGTGCCGGCGCTGCGGGCACTGCGCGCCGCGCTCCCCGGCCGGTCGATCGTGCTGGCGGCGCCTGCCGCACAACGGCCCCTGATCGAGCTGGTCGACGCCGTCGACGCCCACCTGCCGACCGCCGAGCTGGCGCCGGTGGCCTGGGAGGGCCCGCCGCCCGAGGCGGCGATCGACCTGCACGGCAACGGTCCCGCCTCGCGGCGCCTGGTCGAGGCGCTCGGCGCGGCGCGGGTGATCGGCTTCGACCTGGTGCCCGGCAACCCGGCCTGGGACCCCGATGAGCACGAGCGCGGCCGGTGGTGCCGCCTGGTCACCGTGGCCTTCGGCGGTACGGCGGATCCCGACGACGTACTCCTCGCCCGACCGGCACCGCCGCCACGCGGCGCCGGGGCGGTGCTGATCCATCCGGGGGCCGCCTCCGGTGCCCGACGCTGGCCCGCCGAGCGCTTCGCGGCGGTGGCACGACGGCTGGCGGCCGACGGGCACGAGGTGCTGATCACCGGCTCCGCCGACGAGCGGCCGCTGGCCGCCGGCGTGGCGGGTCGGGCCGGACTCGGAGCCGAAGCGGTGCTCGCCGGAACCACCGGCTTGGGCGAGCTGGCGGCGCTGGTCGCGACGGCCGGGTTGGTGGTCTGCGGCGACACCGGGATGGCACACCTGGCCTCGGCCTTCGGCACCCGCTCGGTGGTGCTGTTCGGCCCCACCCCGCCTGCGCGCTGGGGCCCGCCGCCCGGCCCGCACACGGTGCTGTGGCACGGCACCGGGGTCGGGGATCCGCACGCCTGCGATCCGGACCCGGCGCTGCTGCGGATCGATGTGGAGGAGGTGCTGGAGGCGGCCAGCCACCCGGGCACCTGACGCTTTCCACCCTGCCGCACCGGGAGGCCGAGAGAGGTCCGGCGCCTCAGCCGAGCACGTCCTCCATCCACCGCACCGTCCGCTTGAGCCCCTCCTCGACGCTCATCCGCGGCTCCCAGCCGAGCAGCTCCCGCGCGCGCTGGAGGTCGGGGCGACGGACGCGCGGGTCGTCCTCCGGCAGCGCGACGTGCTCGACCCGCGCCCGTGAGCCGGTCAGCTCGATGATGGTGTGGGCGAGTGCCAGCATGGTGGTCTCCTGGTCGTTGCCCAGGTTGATCGGGCCGGCCAGGTCGCAGCAGGCCAGCCGCACCAACCCGTCCACGGTGTCCTCGACCCAGCACAGCGACCGGGTCTGCGAGCCGTCACCGGCCACCGGCAGCGGCCGGTCGGTCACGGCTGCTCGGACGAACGCCGGCACCACCCGGCCGTCGTCGATGCTCATCCGCGGCCCGAAGGTGTTGAAGATCCGCGCGATGCCGACATCGACGCCGTGCGTGCGCCGGTAGGCCATCGCCGTCGCCTCGGCAAATCGCTTGCCCTCGTCGTAGACGCTGCGGGGCCCGATCGGGTTGACGTGGCCCCAGTAGTCCTCGCGCTGCGGGTGCTCGAGCGGGTCGCCGTACACCTCGGAGGTCGAGGCGAGCACGAACCGTGCGTCATGCCGGCGGGCGAGCTCGAGGGCGTTCACGGTGCCGGTGCTGGCCACCCGCAGCGTCTCCAGCGGCAGTCGCAGGTAGTGCACCGGGGAGGCCGGGCAGGCCAGGTGCAGGACCGCGTCCAGCGGCCCGGGATCGGGTACTCCGTCGGACACGTCGGCCTCGACCACGTGGAAGCGTCGCTGCGCGGCGAGGTGGGCCACCTTCTGGGGCGAACCGGTGGAGAAGTCGTCCACGCACCACACCTCGACCCCGTCGTCGAGCAGCCGCTCGCACAGCCAGGACCCGACGAAGCCGGCGCCGCCGGTGACCAGCACGCGCGCGAGGCTCCTCATCTCGGGTAGGTCTCGTTGCGCAGCGTGATCACGGCACTCTGCAGCACCGCCTCGGGCGGCAGCGTGACCGCCGTCCGGATCAGCCCGGCCACGATCTCGGGATCCATCATCCGCTCGGGCGGCAGACCCCACTGGTCCATCATCGGGGTGGCCATCGCGGCCGGGTTGATGGCGCTCACCCGCACCGGCCAGGACCGCTCGCGCGCCTCGGTCTGGAGCACCTCGGTGAACTTGAGCAGGGCGGCCTTGGAGGAGTTGTACGCCCCCGCCCCGGCGCCGACCGTCAGCGCGCTGATCGAGACGACGCAGGCGATGTCGGCCAGGCCCGGGTAGCCCAGCCGCCCCCGCACGAAGGCCCGGCTCAGGTACATCGGTCCGTGCAGGTTGACCCCGAAGACCCCGTGCCACTGCTCGTCCTCGATGTCGACCACGTCCGAGCCGCGGTCGGTGCCGGCGTTGTTGACCAGCAGGTCGAAGCGGTCGCCGTACCTCTCGAAGGCGTCGGCGACCACCGCGTCGACCGCCGCCCGGTCCGACACGTCGAGCCGCACCGTCTCGGCCGAGCCGGCATCGCCCGTGACCTCCTCCACCGTCCGCTGGGCCGACGCCTCGTCGATGTCGGCCACCAGCACGTGGGCTCCTTCGCGGGCGAGCAGCCGGGCCGTGGCGCGGCCCAGTCCGCTGCCGCTTCCGGTGACGAGGGCGACCCGATCCGCCAGCGTCATCAGCCCACGGCTGCGATCGCGTCTCGGACCCGGTCGATCATCGAGGCGAACGGTCCTGTCATCAGCTGCGCGGTGCGGTTCCCGGCCACCGAGGGGTGCGGGTGCGTGGGTCCGAGCGCCGCGGCCGCCTTGAGCTTGGTGCCCATCCGCCGCCGCTCCGCCTCGTCGCAACCGGAGATCACCTGCGGGAACTCCTCGGCCTCCTCGGCCTCGGCGTGCTCCACCACCGCCTGCTCGAAGGCGGCGAGCTGGACGTCGAAGTCGGCGTCCTCGACCGACATCTTCTCCAGCTTGGCGAGGACGACGTTGGCCTCCTTCTCCTCCTCGTTGCGGGCCAGCGCGACCCGCTCTCCGGCGATCTTCTCGGTCACCGGCCGCAGCACCAGCTCCTCGCCGGTCTCGTGGACCGCCAGCAGCGCCCGCAGGGCGTCGAAGGCATCCTTCTTCTCCTCACCGGTAGCGCTCTTGACCTGGTCGAACAGGTCGCGGATCCGGGCGTGCTGCTCGAGCAGCATCCCGATCGCGTCGCCGTCGGGCAGTGCCTGGGCCTTGGCCCGGTCCTCGTTCGCGTCGCCCATGTCGTCCTCCTGGGGTGGGATGTGCAGGTACCGACCTGGCGCGAGTACCCAGGGGCTGGACGACACACGCGTCAGTCGGACCGGTCGGCCTTCGCGTCGGGGTAGATGCTGCGGGTCTCGCTGCGCCGCCACCGGGAGTACCACTCGGTGGGGTGCAGCGCGGGCAGCACCTTGGCGACCGAGAGGGCGGCGTACATGATCGTGTTGATCGCCACGAAGATCATCAGGACGTCGTAGGCGGTGCTGTGCAGCCACGAGGAGGGCAGCAGGTGACCGCCGAGGACCAGGACCGGCGTCGCGGCCGTCGGGATCATCGCGGGGCTCCCTCGATCGCATCGTCGCGATCGCCGAGCCGGGCGTGCTCGATGTGCTTCCAGGCCGCGTCGCGGCCCAGGGAGATGTCGACGACGCCCTTGACGAAGACGATGTCGAGGAAGAGGTCGAAGAAGAGCTCGGGGAAGACGGTGGCAGCGAGCAGCCGGGCCGGCCAGCCGCCGCGCCAGGCCGTGACCACCCGCTCGACCATGAACACCAGGCCGAGCCCGATCCAGAACGGGAACCAGATCCAGCCGTCGCTGCACAGGATCATCAGGGCGAGCAGGAGGAAGTACGAGGTAAGCGCGAAGACGCCGTACCCGATCCCCAGCTGCTGGGACCAGTAGCGCATCGTCTGCGGTGTGATGCCGTAGGCGCCGAGGTTCTCCAGGGCCCCACGCTGCCAGCGCAGGCGTTGGTTCCACAGCGTGCGCCAGGACGGCATCAGCTCGGTGACCACCGTGCACTCCCAGGGGGAGATCATCAGGGCGCCGAGCGACTTCAGCGCGATCGTCAGCTCGTTGTCCTCGGTCAGGGCGGCGGTGTCGTAGACGTCGCCCTCGACCCCGGGGATGAGCGAGCCGCGCGAGCTCGCGACCGTGCGCAGCGCGCGCGGCCGGAAGAGCGAGGCGGTGCCCGTCAGCACGAAGACGCGGCCGCGGCGGCGCCGGATCTCACGGGCGTACCGCACGTACTCGTTGCGCTGGAACTGCCCGATGATGCCGTGGCCCTGCTCGCCGTAGAACAGGCCGCCCACGGCCATCAGCGCGCGGTCGTCGGTGAAGCGGCGGACGGCCGTCTCCAGGAACCCCGGGTCGAGCATCGTGTCGGCGTCCATCACCATCACCACGTCGTTCTCGCCCTGACCGGGCAGCAGCCAGCGCAGCGCCTGGTTCAGCGCGCCGCCCTTCTTGTGCCTGTTGCCGACGGACTCGAAGACCTCCGCGCCGTGGGCGCGGCCGACCTCCACCGTCCGGTCGGTGCAGTTGTCGGCGACCACGACGATCCGGGCGGGCGGGACCGACTGCGCCCACAGCGAGGTCAAGGTGGCACCCAGCGACGCCTGCTCGTTGTGGGCGGGCACCAGCACGGTCACGGTGACCTCGCCGTGGAAGACGCCCCGCGTCGCCGCCATCACCACCTTGGGGGACAGCGGCGTGACATCGACGTTCTCCGAGCGCCGGTACCGGGTGGCGACCCGTCGCTCCAGCAGCGCCACGAAGGCGGCCAGGAACAGGGCCACCCCGACAGCGATCAGCAGCTGCGGCCACGGCGGCGCCTCGGTGTCGTAGAAGACCTTCCACACGCCGAACAGCACCCCGTGATGGACGCGGGGGCGGGGGGTATCGATCGCCGACACGCCGAGCCAGAGCAGGAGTGCCGCCAGGCCGGTCACTGCGAGAACGACCAGCCCGATCAGGCGTTGAAATCGCATCGCCGTCATCGTACCGGGACCTTCGTCCCTGGTCGCCGCCTTCGCTTCCAGCTCGACTGACCTGGCGTGTTGGGGAAGATCCAGCGGTGCTAACTTGCTGAGGAAATGCACAAGAGACCCTGAGCGAGGTGGCCGATGCAGGTGCGAGGCGCAACCGCCCTGGTCACCGGCGCGTCCGCGGGCATCGGTGCAGCGGTCGCCGGCCTGCTCGCCGAGCGCGGCGCGGCAGTGCTCGTGCACGGCCGCGACGCCGGCCGGACCGCCGCCGTGGCGGACGGGATCGGTGGTCGCCCCATCGTCGCCGACCTCGCCACCGCTGAGGGGGTCGATGCGCTGGCGGCAGCGGCCGAGGCGGTCGACGTCCTCGTCCTCAACGCCGGCGCCGGCCACGCCGGGCCGTTCGTGGAGATGCCGGCCGATCGGATCGAGGAGCTGCTCGCGCTCGACCTGACCGGCGCCATCCGGCTCACCCGCGTCCTGCTCCCCGGGATGCTCGCGCGCGGGCGCGGCCGGCTGTGCTTCGTCTCCAGCATCGCCGGCCGCACCGGCGTGGCGGGGGAGGCGGTCTACGCCGCGGCGAAGGCCGGGCTCGACGCCTTCGCCGAGAGCCTGCGCCTGGAGCTGGCCGGATCCGGGGTCGGTGTGAGCGTGGTGGTCCCGGCCGTCGTCGACACCGGCTTCTTCGAGAGCCGCGGCCGACCCTACGACCGGCGCTCGCCGCGGCCGTTGCCGGCTCGCGCTGTCGCCGCCGCGATCCTCAGTGCGGTCGAGCGCGACCGCGCCGAGGTCTTCGTGCCCGGCTGGACCCGGCTGGCACCGACCGTGCGTGCGCTGGCGCCGGCAGCGTTCCGACGGCTCTCCTTGCGGTACGGCGAAGAGGTGCGGAGCCGATGACACGCGCCGAGCTGGTCCTCGTCCTCGCCGCACTCGCCTCCTTCGGCTTCGCGTGGTCGGCGTTCCTGCAGCAGCAGGCCAGCACCCACCTGGCCGGACAGCCGGGGGCGGCGCTCTCACGCAAGGGGCTGCCGGGTGCGGTCCGGCTGCTGGGCCGGCTGGTGCACAGCCCTGCCTGGTTCGTCGGCTGGGTGGTCAACCTGCTCGCGTTCGTCGTGCAGGCCGCCGCACTCCATCTCGGCTCGATCGCGGCGGTGCAGCCGTTGATGACCACCCAGGTGCTCTTCACGATCGGACTCTCGTCGTGGACCGCTCGGCGTTGGCCGACGATCGTGGACTGGCTCGCCGGCGCCTCGATCTGCGGCGGCATCACGATGT
Source organism: Nocardioides sp. BP30 (assembly GCF_029873215.1). Lineage (NCBI taxonomy): Bacteria > Bacillati > Actinomycetota > Actinomycetes > Propionibacteriales > Nocardioidaceae > Nocardioides > Nocardioides lacus. Next base: position 905,689 of record NZ_CP123620.1, read on the forward strand.
TGATGATGGTCGACGGTGCCGCGCCGCTGACCGGCGAGGCCGATCGGGGCCGGGTGCTGCTGGTGACGGCGGCTGCGGCCGGCGCTGTCGCCGTCCTCGTCGTGGCCAGCCGGTTCCGGCCCTCGCCGGCGCTCGCGGCGCTGCTGCTGGCCTGCGCGGCGGGCGTCTGCTTCGCGATGACGGCGATGTTCATGAAGCTGACGACCGACGACCTGATCGATCGCGGCGTCGCCGCGACCGCGCGCGACTGGGTCGGCTACGCGCTCGCCGTGAGCACCAGCATCGGGCTGGCGCTGGGCCAGCTCTCCCACGCGGCCGGCCCGCTGCCGTGGTCGATGTCCGCGATGAACATCGTCAACCCGGTGGTCAGCTACATCTCCGGGATGATCGCCTTCGGCGCGGAGCTGCCCACCAGCCCCGGCGCGCTGGCCGGCATCGCCGGCGCTGCCGCGCTGCTGATCCTCGGCGTGATCGGGCTGGTGCACTCGCCCTCGATCGGCGCCTGGTCCCCTACCGACCCCACCCCGGAGGTGAGCAATGCCTGAGGCCGGACGCCGGCTGTCGGTCCGCAGGATCGTGGTCTGGCGCCAGGTGGCGCTCGGGCTGCTGCTGTTCGGCTACTACCTCCTGGTCGACAGCCTGGAGTCCGATGCGCGCCGCGCGCGGGCCGACCGGAACGGGCGGTGGCTCCTCGATCTGGAGCAGCGCCTGCGGATCGACGTGGAGAAGACGCTCAACGACTGGCTCGCGCGCCACGACGTGCTGCAGACGCTGGCCAACTACGAGTACGCCTACACCTACATCCTCAGCGCTCTGGCCGCCTTCGTCTTCCTGCTGTGGAAGCGGCAGGACCTCTACCGCCGGGCGCGCACCGCGTTCGTGCTCCTCACCGGGGTCGGGATCACCTGCTTCCTGCTCTTCCCGACGACACCGCCGCGGATGCTGCCCGGCAACACGTTCTACGACACCGTCACCCACGGCCACACCGTCGGATCGTGGGGCTCCTCGGTGGTGGCCGGCGCGAACGAGCTGGCGGCGATGCCGTCGCTGCACATGGCCTGGGCGCTGTGGGTCAGCGTGGTGCTGGCAGCGGCCGGCGCCCGGGGCTGGCTCCAGGTCCTCTCCGCCGTCCACGTGCTGGTGACCCTGCTCGTGATCATGTCGACCGCCAACCACTACCTGCTCGACGCGGTGGCCGCCTTCGTCCTGGTCTGGGCGGCCGACCGGGTCGCCGGCCTGATCCACCCGGCCGACGAGCACGAGATCGTGGCGTCGGCGGACGCCTTCTTCCTGCACGTGGAGGAGACGGGCGCGCCGCAGATCGTCGGCGGGCTGGTGATCTACGAGGGTGCCGGCGGCGTACCGAGCCTGGCGGAGGTGCGCGAGGTCATCGCCGGCGAGCTGCCGTACCTGCCGCGGTTCACCCAACGCGTGCGCCAGTCGCGCTGGCGGCGGCCGCAGTGGGTCCCGGCGGGGGAGGTCGACTGGGACTGGCATCTGCGCGCGGTGCCGGTGGCGGACCGGGCCGGTGTGCATGCCGGGGTGGCAGCGCTGGCCGCCGAGCGGATGCCGCGGGACCGGCCGCTGTGGCGCGCGGCGCTCTTCGAGCAGCCCTCCGGCGAGCGCGCGTTCGTGATCTTGATGCACCACACGATCGCGGACGGCATCGGCACCGTCCTGCAGGCGCTGCGGCTGCTGCGCCCGCTGATCCGGCTGCCTGCGCCGCCGAGCCGCCCCACCGCGCTGCAGACAGGCCTCGCCACCGCTGTCGGCTTCGCCCAGCTGGCTACCGACGGCGGTCGCCCGCGGCCCCTCGGCACTTCCAGCGACCGGCGCTCCTTCACCACCACCGGGCTGCCCATGACCGAGGTCAAGCAGGCCGCCTCCGGTCGCCGGGTGACCGACCTGCTGCTCGCGCTCACCGCCGGCGCCATCGCCGACGCGCAGCCGGAGCTGGTCGAACGCTCCGGTGGCACGTTGCGCATCGCCGTGCCCCTGATGGTGCGGGCCCCCGACGCCGCGGCCGAGGGCAATGCCACGGCCGCCGTCATGGTCGACGTACCGCTGCGGGGGGCGCCGACCGAGGAGTTGTACGACGAGATCAGCCGACGAACGGCTCGGCTGCGCACCCCTACCCGTGCGCTCGCCAGCCGTTGGGTGATGGCGCACCTGCTGCGGATCTTCCCCGAGCCGGCGGTGGGCTGGTTCGCCCGGACGGTCTACGGCCACCGGTTCTTCCACGGGATCGTCTCGAACATGCCCGGTCCGACCGAGCAGCTCAGCATGGCGGGCATCCCGCTGGTCGAGGTCTACCCCGTGCTGCCGCTGGCACCGGGCTCGCCGTTCGTGCTGGGTGCGCTGAGCTGGCACGGCGTGCTGAGCATCGGCCTGGCCACCGACCCGGCGCTGATCGACGCCGATCGGGTGGCGGCGGCGATGGTGCAGCGGCTGGAGGCGCTGGGGGAGAGCGCCGCCGAGCGCCTCAGCCCCAACCCAGCGCCAGCAACAACCGCGACCGCTCGCGTGGAGAGTCCAGCTGCTCGCCGAACAGATCCCGGAGCCGCCCCAGCCGGTAGCTGACCGTCTGCGGGTGCACGTGCAGCTCCGCGGCGACGGCGAGCCGGTCGCCGTGGTGCCGCAGCCAGGAGACCAGCGTCTCGGTCAGGCGCTCGCTCGCGCCGGCGGGCAGGCCGTCGAGCGGGGCCAGCACCTGGGCCCGCAGGAAGCTCAGCAGCCGGTCGTCACGGTGCACGATGATCGTGTCGAGGTGGTCGTCGACGAAGACCGGCGTGCCGTGGAGCACGCCCTCGGCGCGCATCCTCAGGGCCAGCTGGGTCAGCTCCAGGCTGCGTGCCAGCGTGTCGATCGGCACGCTGATCCCGACGACGCAGCACACCCCGGCGAGCGCCGTACGCAGCGCGTCGCGCCGTCGTCCCCGAGGATCGGCGACGATGGCGCCGACCAGGGTGCCCTGGCGGACCGGCAGCGCGGAGCTGTCGAGCCGGGAGATGAGGTCGCGGGCGGAGGGCTCCTCGCCGCCGATGAGCACGACGGCGGCCTGCTCGGGCAGTCGCCAGCGGGCCCGGTCGGCGGCGGCGCGGACGGCGGAGACCGACGCGCGCTCCGAGAGCAGCAGGTCGGCGAGGTCCTCACGGTGGTGCTCCCGGGTGCGCGAGTCGGCGCCCTGCGCCTGGAGGTACCCGGTGGTCGAGGCCTGGGAGAGGTGGTTGACGAAGTCGAAGAGCCGCTCGGCCAGCACCGCTATCACCTCCGAGGGCAGGTCGACGGTCCGGACGACCTCCGAGACGTGCCGCCAGGCCACCCGGGCACCGAGCTGGTAGGCGGTCAGCAACCGGGGCAGGTCCTGGCCCGCCTGCCATTGCAGGTGGCCGATCTGCTCGAAGAGCAGCTGCACCCCTTCCTGGTGCTCGACCGGCTGGGTGCTGGGCGTGGTGGCGGCCGCCAGCAGGCCGTGCAGGAACCCGCCCGCGCCCTCCTCGATGCTGCTCAGCTCGCTCTCGAGGAACGTGGCGTAGTCCGGCCAGTCCTCGGCCAATCGGTCGCGCACCTCCAGGAGGAGGTCGGGGAGGCGGTCGTTCAGGCGGCGCTCGAGCTCGGCCAGCAGGTGACTGTCGAGGGCGCTTTCGTGGGCGGTGTCGGCGAGGTTTGTCATATGGTGCCAAGTTTCGCCTCGAAATTGGCGAACGTAAAGGGCAGAGTTCGGCGCGTCCGAAGGTGTTACATAGTCCCTATGAGTGCCGTGCAGACCGCGGGCTCCCTGCACGAGCGGGAGGCCGGGGAGAATTTCCCTGTCGCGCTGCGCCTCCTCCCGGCCCGGCACCGCGAGCACCTCCACGCCGTCTACGGGTTCGCCCGCGAGGTCGATGAGCTCGGAGACACCTATGCCGGCGATCGCACCGCCGCCCTGGTGCGACTGCGCGAGGAGACCAGCAGCATCTGGCGCGGTGCCACCCCGATCAGCCCGACGCTGCGCCGGCTCGCCGGCACCGTGCACGAGTGCGGCCTGTCCGAGCAGCCCTTCCTCGATCTGATCGAGGCCAACCTCCGCGACCAGCAGGTGCACCGCTACGCCACCTTCGAGGACCTGGTCGGCTACTGCCGCCTCTCGGCCGACCCGGTCGGCCGGATGGTGCTCGAGCTGTTCGGATGCTCCACGCCCGAGCGCGTCGCCCTGTCGGACCGGGTCTGCACCGGCCTGCAGCTGGTCGAGCACCTGCAGGATGTCGGCGAGGACCGGCGCGCCGGCCGCATCTACCTGCCGCAGCGCTCCCTGGAGCAGTACGGCGTCATCGAGGCCGACCTCGACCGCGCGCGTGCGACCGCTGCCCTGCGGCGGTGCGTCCTCGCCGAGACCGACCGGGCGCAGGAGTGGCTCCGTGAGGGCTCGCAGCTGGTCGGCCAGCTCAGCGGTTGGGCGCGGGTCGCGGTGGCCGGGTTCGTCGCCGGGGGCCTGGCCACCGTCGCCGCGCTACGTGCCGCCGACGGCGACGTCCTCGCCCGGGATGCCCGCCCGGGCAAGGCCCGCACCGCCGCCCTGGCGGTCGCGGTGCTGGTGAGAGGGCGCGCATGAGCCAGGGAGCTCGGAGCACCGTCGAGGAGGCCTACCTCGAGTGTGAGCGGATCACCCGGACCGAGGCAGGCAACTTCTACTACGGCATCCGGTTGCTGCCGGCGCCCAAGCGCACCGCGCTCTGCGCCGTCTACGCGCTGGCCCGACGGGTCGACGACATCGGCGACGGCGAGCTGCCCCGCGAGACCAAGCTCAAGGCCCTCACCGAGCTGCGGGCCGACCTCGAGCACCTCGACGAGGCCACCGACCCGGTCCTGGTGGCGTTGGCCGACGCGGCCCGGCGCTACCCGGTGCCGCTCGGTGCCTTCGGCGAGTTGATCGACGGCGTCGAGACCGACCTGGCCGAGTTCGTCACCATCGCCGACTGGGACGAGCTGGTCGTCTACTGCCGCCGGGTGGCCGGCGCGATCGGGCGGTTGTGCCTCTCGATCTTCGGCACCGAGGCGGGAGCCGGCGGCTCCGAGCCGCGAGCCGAGCTCTTCGCCGACCAGCTCGGCATCGCGCTCCAGCAGACCAACATCCTGCGCGACGTGCGCGAGGACCTGGGCAACCGGCGGATCTACCTGCCGCAGAGCGAGCTGGCGCAGTGGGGCATCGAGCTGCGCACCGATGCGGCCGGCGACCTGGACGACCCCGAGGGCCGGCTGGCTGCCTACCTCCGCTTCGCCGCGGCGCGGGCGGAGGACTGGTACGGGCTCGGGCTGCGGCTGGTGCCGCACCTGGACCGCCGCAGCGCCGCCTGCTGCACCGCGATGGCCGGGATCTACCGCCACCTCAACCAGCGGATCGCGGCCGACCCGGTGCAGGTCTACGACAAGCGGCTGCGGCTCTCCGGAGCCCAGAAGGCCCGGGTCGCCGTCACCTGCCTGCTCAGGGGGCGCTCGTGAGGGCCACCGTCATCGGCGGTGGCCTCGCCGGCATCACGGCGGCGCTGCGGCTGGCCGACGCCGGTGCCGCTGTCACCCTGCTGGAGGCACGCCCGCGCCTGGGCGGCCTGACCCACAGCTTCCGGCGCAGCGTGGCCGACCAGGACCTGTGGATCGACAACGGCCAGCACGTGTTCCTGCGCTGCTGCACCGCCTACACGGATCTGCTCGACCGGCTCGGCGTCCGCGACCAGGTCGAGCTCCAGCCCCGGCTCGACGTCACCGTGCGCAGCGAGGCATCCACCCGGGTCGGTCGACTGCGCCGCGCCACGCTGCCGCCGCCGTTGCACCTCGCTGTCGCGCTGGCCGGCTATCCCTGGCTCGGCCTCGCCGCGAAGGCACGGCTGGTGCCGGCCGTCGTCGCGCTCGGCCGCTTGGACCGGACGGCGCCGACGACCGACGAGCGCAGCTTCGGCGCCTGGCTCGCCGACCACGGTCAGGGTGCGCGCGCGATCGAGGCACTGTGGGACCTCATCGGCGTCGCCACCCTCAACGCGACAGCCGACCGGGCCTCGCTCGCCCTGGCCGCCACCGTCTTCCAGCTCGGGCTGCTCGACAGTCCCGACGCAGCCGACATCGGCTGGGCGCGCGTTCCCCTGCAGCAGCTGCACGGCGACGCCGCCACTCGGGCGCTGGCGGCGGCCGGCGTCGAGGTCCGCACCGGCTCCCGGATGAGCAGCCTGCAGGGGATCGACACCGACGCCCTCGTCCTCGCCGTACCCCCGGACCAGGCGCGCCGCCTGCTCCCCACCGACGCTCTCGACCTGCCTGACGGCTGGGTGGAGGGGCTGGGGAGCGCGCCCATCCTCAACCTGCACCTGGTCTACGACCGCGCGGTGCTCGAGGAGCCGTTCACCGCGGCGGTGGACAGCCCGCTGCAGTGGGTCTTCGACCGCACCGGCCACAGCGGGCTCTCGCAGGGGCAGTACGTCGCTGTCTCGCTCTCGGCCGCCCAGGCGTACGCCGAGCTGCCCGTCGCGGAGCTGCGCACGCGCTTCCTGCCGCACGTGGAGGCGCTGCTGCCGCGAGCGCGCGGGGCCCAGCTGCTCGATTTCTTCGTCACCCGCGAACCCCACGCGACCTTCGACCCGACGCCCGGTACGGCCCGTTTCCGGCCGCCGGCACGGACCCGGCGACGGGGGCTGTACGTCGCCGGAGCGTGGACCGCCACCGGGTGGCCCGCCACGATGGAGGGCGCGGTGCGCAGCGGCAACGACGCCGCAGCGGCCGTGCTCGAGGACCAGCCGAGCCGCCTGGAGGTGGTCGCATGACCCAGAGGACCGACCCCATGACCAGTCCCAGGACCAACGCCCTGGACTGGCTGACCCATGCCCGCTCGCTGTTCGAGCCGGCGATGCGTGCTGCCGTCGGGCGGCTCGACCCCTTCCTGGGCCGGGTGTCGTCGTACCACCTGGGCTGGTGCGAGCCCGATGGCACGCCGGTCACCAGCCCCGCCGGGAAGGCGCTGCGTCCCGGCCTTACGCTGCTGGTCGCCGAGGCGCTCGGCGACCACCGCCCGGCCGTCCCCGGCGCGGTGGCGGTCGAGCTGGTGCACAACTTCTCGCTCGTGCACGACGACATCATCGACCGCGACCGGGAGCGTCGGCACCGCCCGACGGTGTGGTCGGTCTGGGACGACACCACGGCGATCCTGGCCGGTGACGCCATGCTCTCCCTGGCGCACGAGGTCCTCGCCGACGAGGGCGGCCCGTACGCCGATCCGGCCTCGCTCGCCCTCGCCCGAGCGACCCGCGAGGTCATCCGCGGGCAGGCGCGCGACGTGGAGTTCGAGCGCCGCGACGACGTCACGCTGGCCGAGTGCCTGGCGATGGAGGCCGACAAGACAGGTGCCCTGCTCGCGGTGAGCGCCTCGCTCGGGGCGATCCTCGCCGGCGCGCCGCGGCACGTGGTCGACGGCTGCCACACCTTCGGCGCCGAGCTCGGCCTGGCCTTCCAGATCGTCGACGACCTGCTCGGGATCTGGGGCAGCCCGCAGGTCACCGGCAAGCCCGTCTTCGCCGATCTGGCTGCCGGCAAGAAGACCCTCCTGGTGGTCTGGTCGATCGAGAACGGCGGTGATGCGGGCGCCGACCTCGCGGCCTGGTTCGCCACCCACGGGTCGCGGACGGTCGTCGAGCCGCAGGAGCTCGAGCGCGCCGCCGACCTGATCGAGAAGGCCGGCGGCCGGGAGTGGGCGACGGCGGCCGCCGACAGCCACGTGGCGACGGCGCTCGCCGCCCTGGACGGCCTCGGCCTGGACGAGGCGGCCCACCACACCTTGATCGACCTGGCCCACTTCGTGACGGAGCGCAAGCTGTGACCATCGAAGAAACGTCGAGACGTCCCTCCGTGACTGCCGAGACGGCAGTCCGTGGCACCCGAGACGTCGCTGCGGCACTCGAGGCAGCCGTCGTCCACCTGAAGAGCCGCCAGCACCCCGACGGCTGGTGGAAGGGCGAGCTGGCCACGAACGTGACGATGGACGCCGAGGACATGCTGCTGCGGCACGTGCTGGGCATCGTCGTACCCGACGACCAGGAGCGCAGCGCGCGCTTCATCCGCTCCCAGCAGCGTCCCGACGGCAGCTGGGGTGACTTCCCGGGCGCGCCCGGCACGCTCTCCACGACGGTCGAGGCATGGGTGGCCCTGCGTCTGGCCGGCGATCCGGAGGACGCCGAGCACCTGGTCCGGGCCGCGACCTGGGTGCGCGCGCACGGCGGCCTGGAGAAGGCCCGCGTCTTCACGCACATGTGGCTCTCGCTGGTCGGTCTGTGGAGCTGGGACGAGTGCCCGACGGTGCCGCCGGAGATCATGTTCCTGCCGTCCTGGGCACCGCTGAACATCTACCAGTGGGGCTGCTGGGCGCGACAGACGATCGTCCCGCTCTCGATCGTCAGCTCCACCCGGCCGGTCGTCCCGGTGGCGTTCGACGCCGCGCCGCTGCTCACCGGCACACCGCCGGCGCGGCTGGACCCGCTGTGGTCGGTGGCAGGGGTCTTCCAGCGCCTCGACGTCGGCGTGCGGCTCTTCGGGAAGCTGCCCCTCAACCCCCTGCGCCGGACGGCGATGCGGCAGGCCGCGGAGTGGATCCTCGCCCGTCAGGAGGCCGACGGTGGGTGGGGTGGCATCCAGCCGCCCTGGGTCTACTCGATCCTCGCGCTGTGGCAGATGGGTTACTCGCTGGAGCACCCGGCGATGAGGGCGGCGCTGGCCGGCCTGGACGACTTCTTCGTCGAGGTGCCGGACGCTCCCGGCGGCCCGCTGCGCTGGCTGGAGGCCTGCCAGTCCCCGGTCTGGGACACCGGACTCTCCCTGGCCGCCCTCCTCGAGGCGGGAACGCCGGCCGACGACCCTGACGTCCTGCGCGCCGCCGACTGGCTGCTGGCCGAGCAGGTCACCGCCGCCGGCGACTGGCAGGTGCAGCGGCCGGACCTGCCGAGCGCCGGCTGGTCCTTCGAGTTCGCCAACGACGTCTACCCCGACACCGACGACACCGCCGAGGTCGTGCTGGCACTGCGCGGCGTCGCGCACCCCGATGCGGCCCGGGTGCGCACCGCACTCGACCGAGCCGTGACCTGGACGGTCGGCATGCAGTCGCGTGACGGCGGCTGGGGCGCCTTCGACGCCGACAACACCTCGCGGATGCCGACGCGGCTGCCGTTCTGCGACTTCGGCAACGTGATCGACCCGCCCTCGGCCGACGTCACCGCGCACGTGGTGGAGATGATGGCCCTCGAGGGCCTGGCGGACTCGGCGGAATGCCGCCGCGGTGTGCGGTGGCTGCTGGACCACCAGGAGGCTGACGGCTCCTGGTTCGGACGCTGGGGCGCGAACCACCTCTACGGCACCGGCGCGGTGGTGCCGGCGCTGGTCGCGGCCGGGGTCGGCACCGATCACGCCGCCGTACGCGCCGCGGTGGCGTGGCTCGAGGAGCACCAGAACCTCGACGGTGGCTGGGGCGAGGACCTGCGCAGCTACCACGACAAGGCCTGGGTCGGCCGCGGGGACTCGACCCCGTCGCAGACCGCCTGGGCGCTGCTGGCGCTGCTCGCCGCCGGCGAGGACGGTCCGATGGTGGAGCGCGGCATCGCGCACCTGGTCGCCACCCAGCGCCCCGACGGAGGCTGGGACGAGGAGCTCTACACCGGTACGGGCTTCCCGGGCTACTTCTACATCGGCTACGAGATGTACCGGCAGGTCTTCCCCATGTGGGCACTCGGTCGCTACGCGCGTCGAACGTCCCCCGAGCCCGTCGAGGGACCATGACACCCACCATCCTCACCCCGCTGCGCACCGAGTGGCTGGCCGTGCGCTCGGGCCTCCCGCACCAGTACGTCGGCACCGTCCGGCGCACCGGCCGCTCCCGCGGGCTGGCCGCGCCGACGACCGACCCGGTCGTGATCGCCGGCGTGGCAGGCGCACTGACGAGCGACCTCGCACCGGGGGACCTGGTGGTGGCCACCCGGGTCATCGACGCGGGCACCGGGTCCGAGCGCGAACTGCCGGCGGCGGCGATGCTCGCCGGGGCGCTGCGCCGCGCCGGGCTGCGGGTGCACGTCGGTGCGATCGCCACCACGGAGCGGATCGTCGACGACCCGGCGGCGCGCGCGGAGCTCGCCGCGAACGGCGCCATCGCCGTCGACACCGAGTCGGCGCTCCTGCTCCAGGGCGCGGCGCACGCCGTCGTCGTCCGGGCGATCGTCGACACGCCCGAGCATCGACTCGTGTCCGCGGGGACGCCGGCTCGCGGGCTGGCCGCCCTCACCGCCCTGCGCAAGGCGGCGCCGGTGCTGGCCGAGTGGGCTGCAGCCTGCCTCGGCCGGGAGGTCGTGATGGCCATGCCGCGCAGCTTCTGCGCCGGCGTGCACCGCGCGATCGACATCGTCGACCGGGCACTGGATCGATACGGCAGCCCGGTCTACGTGCGGCGCCAGATCGTGCACAACCGGCACGTCGTCACCGACCTGGAGCGCAAGGGCGCGATCTTCGTCGAAGAGGTCGAGGAGGTCCCGGAGGGCTCGACAGTCGTCCTCGCCGCTCACGGCGTCGCGCCGAGCGTCCGCGCCGACGCGGACGCCCGCCGGCTGAGTGTCATCGACGCGACCTGTCCGCTCGTGGCCAAGGTGCACGCCGAGGTACGTCGGTTCGCCGCGCTCGACCACACCGTCTTCCTCATCGGCCATGCCGAGCACGAGGAGGTGGAGGGCACCTACGGCGAGGCGCCGGGCAACATCGTGGTGGTCAACGATGCCGAGGAGGCCCGCACCGTCGAGGCACGGGACCCGGCCAAGGTCTCCTACGTCATGCAGACCACCCTCGCGGTCGACGAGGCCGAGCGGACCGCTGCGGTGCTGCGGGAGCGCTTCCCGGCGTTGAGCGCGCCGCGCCGCGACGACATCTGCTACGCCACCACCAACCGCCAGCAGGCGGTGCGGGCGGTGGCCCGCGACGTCGGGAGCACGGGGCTGATCATCGTCCTGGGCTCCCGCAACTCCTCCAACTCCCTTCGCCTGGCCGAGGTCGCCCAGGCCG